>CAVFIO010000040.1:7999-13907 GCA_963622535.1 Akkermansia muciniphila | reverse complement strand
CTCTCTGACAGATATTACCTAAAAGTGCCATTGCAAGACCGCGGCGGGCTGAGGTACCGATAAAAAGAGCAGTAGGCTTGAGCTCATGGCATATTGCCGGGATCACCTCATCTGGGTGTCCCTCCCTGATATGACAGCTGTCAGGATCTATACCGTGGCGCGAGGCAAACTGCAGCACACGCGAACAGCTCTCCTTGATATTCTCCTCAGAAATAAGCTGCGGAGTAAAGCCCGGCAGATCAACTGCTGCAGGTGAGATCACCGGAATTATGGCATTGATAAGATGGATTTTGCATCTGGTAAAACGCGAAAGCTCCTGAGCCTCACGCAAAAGACGCATATTCAGCATGCGTCCCATGGCATCATCATCCATGGGCACGGCAATTGCCACCGCAATAATACCGGTCGGAGACCACATCTGATCCTTGGCTATATACACCGGCACCGGTGAGTTTGACAGAAGCTGGAAATCAAGCGGAGTAAAGAGCACACTGTCTAATAATCCATGCACGTCACAGGTCTTGATAATAAGATCCGCTCCTGCCTCTTTTGAGACCTCAGTTATGGATTTACCTACCTGACGGGACCAGATCACCTTAATCTCCACATCATAGCCCATGGCATTAACACGCAGATAGGCATCAAGCCAGGCACGCTGCTTATCGACAACATCCTGACGCATGCGCTGCTCCTGCTCAATTGAGAGCACCGATGATATGTCCCAGGAAAAATCATAGACCGGCATCAGGGCAATGATCTTAGGCAGAGGCCTTGACGGACTTTGATGCATTCTTGCATATTGAACTAATGAGAGCGCACGCATCAGCGCAGGCTGTCTCATTTGCCTGGGTTCAATTACCGCAATTACAGTACTGATCTTTTTCATGAGCTACCTCTGAGCGCAATAGTCGGCAACCTCTTTGTCCAAGCGGTTCCAGGCTTTCTTAATCTTACGGATATAGCCGTTATGGATGTTCTGATTTACAGAATAGTGAAAATGATAATTTCCAACCCCGCGCCAGATCTTACCATTTGCCTTCTCTATTTCACGGCGCAGTAAATATCCCATTGCCCATACATTCTGACAGGGCTTGGAGGCCATATCAGATTTTGTAAGGTTAAAACGGGATAATTCCTTAAGACGGACATCATTTATCTGCGCAGGACCGCAATCGTCTGTACCATTGGTATTACGTGAGCACTTTCCGTTCATGGGGCCCTGCTCTACATATAAAACCGAATACAAAAGCTCCTCCGGGAGCTCAAACTGCCAGGCAACATAAGCCACACAGTTACGCAGTGATGAGTATTTATCCATAGGAGGAATGGAATAGGCAATATCCCGCCAGTGCTCGGCACTGCCGTGACACTGCATTACCTTGGCATCTGCCAGGGTAACTGAAAAAAAAGTAATAAGACAAAAGGCCGCGCTCTTCAGGCCTGTATTTAATAAATTTTTCATTTTGTCTTTGAAAATGCAAGGCTTAATCAATTTTTAAGTGCTCTTACTGCATCTATCAATGTATTTTCAACGTCATCCAGATCAAGATCGGAAAATTTAACCGTCGCGGCCTTGGGATTGGGAACAGCAAACTCCAGAGGATCCGGTTTGTGATAATGCTCACCTGACTGTGACTGCTTAAGCTTGACAGTCTCAATCATGGCAGTAACACTTACCCCTCCGCGCTCAAGCCTCACCGGACGCAGGGTAAAAATCAAAGGATCGCGGCCGCCGCGCAGCGTAACCTTCATAGTAGTTATTGCAGCCCCCGCCCCCTGACGCACCAGAAGCTCAGACGGGGATGCGGTTATTTCAGCTGAGAAACCCGGGTGCTCGCAGACTACACTGTCAATATCCCACGGCACTGCATCCACATCAAAAAAACGCATTATGAGAGCACCGCGATCAGGAACCCCGGCAACTAATCCTGGCACATAGGTGTTGGCAAAACGAACAACTCCGGCACTGTCATCACCAGGTACAAACGGCGCTGACTGTACCTCCAGGATCTCTACATCAGAGCCCTTGCCGTCAGAATTTTTCACCTCATCCAATTCATGCAGCTGCTGTGTGGTACGAAAATCCTTAAGCGTATCAGGAAGTTCCGGAGGAGCCTCAGGCGCTTTAATTTCACAATAGGCACTTCCGCTGTAAAAACACAGGTTCAGGGCGATGAATGACAGTTTGATTAGAAATCTAGAGCTCATAGTCTAATTATAACGCATGAAAAAAAGTTCGTTGCATAAACCGGATCCGGCACCTGCCAGAAGTTAAGCATCATAAAAGCAGTGATCTGATTTCCCCATTCTTCTCCTTTTGCAGCCTAAAACAGGATCCATATTGCGAAAAAGCGCTATAAAAGCACGTCTCATTCAAGTTTATAAATTTAGGATGTGGTAAAATTGCGCCGATTTTTATAACTGCATTTTAGAGGTTTTTCATGAGCGCTATTGTTATTGGACATAAGAACCCCGATACCGACTCAATCGTTGCAGCTTTGTCTGCAGCTAATCTTTATAATGGCCGTGGCATTGAAGTTACTGCTGCAGCTCAGGGCGCCGTTGCTCCTGAAACTGAATTTGTCTTAAAGCACTTTGGTCTTGAAGCACCTGAGATCGTAACCGAAGTTGCAGGCAAGGATGTTTATCTGGTCGACTTCTCTGATCTTGCTCAGGCTCCCGAGGATTTTAAGGATGCTGTGCTAAAGGGCATCGTTGATCACCACAAGCTGGGTGATGTAACCTCTGATTCTCCCCTTGAGTGCTGGATCCAGCCTGTAGGTTGTGCCAATACCGTTTTAAAGATCATGCACGACTTCTATGGTGTAGCAATCCCTAAGGCACTGGCAGGTGCCATGCTTTGCGCAATTTTGTCCGATACCGTTCTCTTCAAGAGCCCTACCTGCACTGAAGCAGACAAGAAGGCCGCAGCAGAGCTTGCCAAAATTGCTGAGGTTGCAGATATCAATGCTCTGGGCATGGAAATGTTCAAGGCAAAATCAAACCTCAATGCATCCCCCCGCGATCTTATCTTCCGTGACTTCAAGGACTTTGATATGAACGGCAATAAGGTTGGTATCGGCCAGCTTGAGCTTATCTCTCTGGAGATGGTAACTCCTGAGCTTCGTGCACAGCTTGCCTCCGAGCTTGCTGCAGTTAAGGGCGAAGGACGTCACAGTGCCGTACTGGTTCTAACCGACATTATGCGTGAAGGCTCTGAACTTCTGGTCTGCTCTGACAATAAGGATCTCGTCCTCTCAGCTCTTGGTGCCAAGAGCGAGTCTGACTTCCTGCCTGGCGTTATGTCCCGTAAAAAGCAGGTTGTTCCTCCTTTGCAGCAGGCTTTCAAGGCTTAAGTCTGCTTAAGACAATCATATGCCCGGAGATCTCTCCGGGCTTTTTTTAGAAAATCAAAGACTGTATTTATAAAACCATGCAAAAGATCCCTGTTATTGGCTTTGTCTCCCTGGGCTGTGCCAAAAACCTAGTAGACACCGAAAGACTATCCTCAGCATTGGTAGCAATGGGCTATCAAACCTCCCCGGATTACTCTCAATGCGATCTGGTGATAGTGAATACCTGTGGCTTTATAAATCCTGCCATTGAAGAATCAATTGAGGCCGTAAATGAAGCTCTTGGCCAATCTGGCAAGGTGATCGTTACCGGCTGCCTTGGTAATAACGTAAAACTCGTACAGGAGCGTTGTCCGAAGGTTGCCGCCATCGTAGGCCCCGGCATGCGCTCAACTGTAATAAGACACGTTGAAAAGCTGGTCGGACGTCCGCCCGAGGAGGCAAGACAGAAGCTTCCTGCCTCAGGCATTCTGTTAACCCCTTCGCATTATGCCTATCTGAAGATTGCCGAGGGCTGCCGTCATCGCTGCTCCTTCTGCATTATTCCCAAACTTAGAGGCCCCCTGCGCTCACGTAATGAGCAGAGTATTTTAGAGGAGGCACGGGATCTTGCCGATCGCGGTGTACGTGAGCTGCTGGTGATCGCTCAGGATTCATCCGATTACGGCTTTGATTTAAATCCGCAAAACAGCCTCTCATCGCTCTTGAAAAAACTGTCTGTTTTGGGACCATGGCTGCGTGTGCACTACGTATATCCGTCCCCAGAGGCTGACAGAGCTGTTGCCCTTATGGGGGAGGGACTGGTTTTACCCTATCTTGATGTACCGCTGCAGCACATTTCATCAGGTGTTTTAAAGGACATGCGCCGTCCGGGCGGTCTTGAAAAGGCATCAGCACAGATTGCGCGCTGGCGTGGACTGTGCCCCGATCTTGCTATCCGTTCAACCTTTATCACAGGCTTCCCAGGAGAGACTGAGTCTCAATTTAATGAACTTTTAGACTTCCTTAAGGAAGCAAAGCTTGACAGAGTCGGCTGCTTCCCTTATTCAGATGTAAACGGCGCAGATGCAAATTTACTTCCAAATGCCGTTGATCCTGAGGTACGTCAGGAGCGTGCCAGTCGCCTGATGGAATTGCAGGAGCAGATCTCCTATGACAAGTTAGAAGAGCGCATGGGTAAGGAATACGACGTTATTATCGACTATGTCACAGAGGATGGTGATGCCGTAGGACGAACCAAATACGAAGCGCCTGATGTTGATGGTGTGGTAACAGTGCAAAACGCCGGCAATATTGAACAGGGAGATATAGTACGCTGTGTTATCACCGATCATGATGAGCATGACTGCGTCGCTGTCATGAAGCAGAGAACTGATGCACCGATTGCCTTTAAGATGTAAAAGCCGTTTATATTAAGCTCCGTCTAATGATAGATGGAGCTTTGAAAAATCTTCAATCCAACCGGGATTTTATATTTTTATCCTATGGATAACTGCACGTTGTGCTTTAATTCATTAAGCTTGTTATAAGCCACCAATCCTTCCTTTTGAAGTCTGCCGACAACAACACCGCTGTCTATATTTTCCTGCTCAGATAACCTGACAATGGCAGCTTTAGAATAATCAGCTTTATTAACAAAGTCAGCATAAACAGCAGGCGTAATCAGCGCATCTCTGGCAAATTCATCAGCCTGTTCTTCATCTTTGGATGTTAATTCACCACAACGCCAGAAATCACCTTTTAAAATATGTCCGATTTCATGGAATAAACTAAATGCAAAAATATCTGTGGTTTTACCTCTATCGGTTAATCCCAGGACTACATTCTTACCGTTAGCAAATGAAGCACCATGAATACCTGAACCATTCAGTGAAGGCAATATTATAAAAGCGATACCGCAATCATTTAAAAGAGAACGTATAGCACCTAAATCAGGACTGCTATTATTTGTAAGAGTTTTTAACTCATTAAGCCTTTTTTTTAATCTTTCGGTATTTAGTTTATTTAATTCCTGAGATCTGGCCTCTGCTCTTGCCTTATGACACCAGGCTAAAGCCATGAGTTCTGACTTTTCAGTATTTTTAAGCTTTCTAAATGCAACCTTTTTGAACTCTTCAGAAAATACGTAATTAAGATCAGAAACTTCAAAAAGCTTACGCAAATTAACAATCTTGTCCCAAAGAGTTGCAGCCTTTTCAACCCATCCGGCAGAAACAAAAGCAGAATAACTGATTTTTTTAACGAAATTTTCTTCACTTTCCAGCTTGTTTTCCTGCCTTACCTTAGCCAGATCAGCTCTATACAAAGCTTCAAAATTAAGCCAGAAAGATGCCGGCATACCTAAGACATACTCCAGTTTTAAAGCTGTATCTGGTGTAAGTTCGACTTTGCCGTTTATCAAACGGCTTATATGTTTAGCTGACATCCCCATTCTTACCGCAAATTCATTCTGGCTTATATTGCGATCATCAAGCATCTCCCGGATTGTTTCTCCGGGAGGTACTGCTATATAAGTTTTGCTATGTTCCATGATGAACTCCTTAATGGTAATCAGT
>CAVFIO010000040.1:3837-7942 GCA_963622535.1 Akkermansia muciniphila | reverse complement strand
AATCAGTGATCTCAATAACAAAGGCGGTTTCTGTTTGCTCAACTGTGAATATCAAACGGTAAGGATGGCCTAAATCCATTGCATACTGTTGAGCACGGTTACCGGTCAGTGCATGACATCTGCCAATATGGTTCTTAATTAAATCGTCCACAGTCTCAGCACTTCTTAACTCTAATAAGCGCCTGTACAGTACTCTGGCAATATCACCCCCAAGCTTTCTGCACGCGTCAGAATAAGAAGTACAAATCTTTTGCATCCGTTTATGGTATTGAACAATCACAAAAAATCATATCCATTTTTACCTTACAGGTAAATTATATATCATAGAACAGCATAAAATACACCTTATTGACTAAATTCAACGGTAAATTTTCTAAATAACCGATATCCTTTTTATGTGTCAGAGTACATCATCACAGGATCTGCAGATGGGAGCATTCATACAAATCAGCTGCGATTTGCTGTACGGATAACATTGCCCCTCCTCCCCACAGTGAAGAACGGTCCTATGGATGCATTGAAAGAGGCTTTATCAAAAAAAATCCCTCCTTAATTTCATCTTAAGGAAGGATAGCTTTAAAGTTATTTACGTCCACGAATCAGGACAACATTCTTTTTATATAATGCCTTTTAAGCGTTAACTTAATCCCATTAACTGAGGCAGGAAGGTTGAAAGCTCGGGGAACAGCACGATTATTGCCAGAGCAACCAGAGTTGCACCAAGCAATGGCAGCACTGCCGGGGTTAACTGCTCAATGGTCAGATTACAAATCTTAGCACCGACATACAGGTTAACCGCAACCGGCGGAGTTACCTGACCTACAGCAAGATTTACGGTCATCATCACACCAAACCAGACAGGATCCCAGCCAAAGTGCATTACCAAAGGCAATAAGAAAGGTAGTAGCACATAGTAAATGGAGACTGCATCCAGAAGCATACCTGCAACCAGAAGCAGAATATTGATCAGAAGCAGCAATATCCATGGATTATCTGATAAGGCCAGTAATACTTCAGCGCCGCGTTCAATTAAGCCTACAGTACTTGCAACCCAGGCAAAAAGACCTGCGCAAGTCACCACAAACATGATAACCGCAGTACCCTTGACGCTCTCAATAAGCATTTCAAAGACCAGATCAACAGTTCTGATGGTCTTGTAAATAAAGATACCGACAAACAAGCCATAGAAAATTGCTACAGCAGCAGCCTCAGTCGGAGTAAAGATGCCTCCGTAAATACCACCTAAGATCACCACTGGTGACATGATCCCCCAGAAGGCCTGTTTAAAGGCCTGCCAGATTGAGATCTCTGACTTGACTCCGCGATAGCCGCGACGTCTTGAGATGATGTATACGGTGATCATCAGACAGACAGCAACGACAATACCAGGAAGGATACCAGCTGAGAACAATGCCGGCACTGAGACATCAGCAATACCGCCATAAACGATAAATGCAATTGAAGGCGGGATGACAATGGCAAGGCCCGATGCTACTGACACATTGGCGGTTGCAAAAGGTCTGTCATAGCCGGACTTGACCATGGCAGGAACCAGAATTAATGCCAGGGCTGCAACGGTTGCAGGACCGGATCCGGAGACTGCACCCCAGAAGGTGGCAACGGCAACTGATGCAATCGCAAGGCCTCCGGTCATATCTCCCACGATGGCCTGCACCAGGATCACAATACGCTTGGCAATTTCGGCACGCTCCATGATGTAGCCTGCCAGAATAAAGAATGGAATGGCAAGCAGCGGTACCTTGGCTACACCTGCAAAAATATTGTAGGAGAGCATTTCAATACCCATATCCCAGTTCCAGGCTACAAATACAGCTGACAGACCTAAGGAAATAGCAATCGGAACTCTGCAGGCGAGCATTAGTGCAAACAGGATCAAAAGCCACACGGCAGGATCGGTTAATAAAGACATATCCATACTTATCCCTCCTTAAATAGCATTTGAACGAAAATCATCAGCAGCACGCTGCAGGACACGAATGATGGCAACTACAGATAACAGAGGGGTTACCATGGTGTACAGCCAGACTGGTAAGGATAAGGACTCGGATACAACCTCAAGCTCAACCTCATCCATCACCTCAACATAACCGTAATAAGCCAGTACGATAAAGAAGATGACCGAGCAGATCATGCCGAATACATACATCAGCCGTCTGACAGCACGCGGCACATGATCAAAGAGAATGCTCATGCAGAAATTAGAGCCCTCGCGAAAGGCACGGCTGGCACCTAGCATCACCACCCATACAAAAAGGTTAACGGTAAGTTCCTCGGAGACTGAGAAGGACAGGTTCGTACAATAGCGCACGACCACATTGGCAAAGGCAACAGTAGCCATAACTGCCAATAATACTGCTCCTAAATATTCCTCAAGATGCAGGAATATACGGTGCATTAACAGATTTTTGAGCATAAAGTTACTGTGTAAGTTATATATTTTAATAAAGCAACAAAGCGGAAGTCGTTAAACTTCCGCTAAAAAAGCGCAATTATATGCAATTTACAGATTATTTAGCAACTGCGGCCATATCAGCTTCAGCTGCAGCTACAAGATCCTCACCAATGGTCTTGGTCCACTTGGCACGGACCTCGGCAGTAGCATCATAGAATTCCTTGATCTGCTCAGGTGAGTACTTGGTTACAGTCATGCCGTGCTTTTCAAGCTCAGCATAAGGATCGGTTACTGCAGGGAGCTTATCAATTGACTTCAGGTACTCATAAGCCTGACCGTCATCAAGACCGATACGGGATAAGGCCTTGGAATACTTTTCAGTATCCTTAGCACACTTTTCAATAATCTTCTTATCCTCATCAGAAAAATCCTTCCAGACCTTCTGGTTGGCAGTTAAGAAGAGCGGATCGATCATATAGTGCCACTCGGTATTGTACTTATGATAGTCCCACATCTTAAGGGAGACGTTGATACCGTTGGTAGGATTCTCCTGACCGTCAACAATGCCCTGCTGGAAGCCGGTGATAGCTTCAGACCAGTTGATAGCCTGGGGGTTGGCACCGATTGCAGTAAAGATATCTGCGAAAATAGGAGTACCGCAGACACGGATCTTCAGGCCCTTGAAATCATCAGGATGCTCAAGCGGTCCCTTGGATGAGGTGATCTCGCGGAAGCCGTTTTCAGCCCAGCCTACAAACTTCACCTTGGCCTTCTCGATAACATCCTTGAGCATCCCTCCGGCCTTACCGGCCTCAAGAGCATCCAGAGCCTTGTACTTGTCAGGCTGATTGGCAATGAAGAAAGGAAGAGCGGTCAGGTTTAATTCCTTAAGCTGCGGAGACCAGTTAATGGTTGATGCCAAAGCAAAGTCGATAGCGCCATTACGTACCATAAGCATTTCAGAGGTCTGCTTGCCTGCCATAAGCTGTGCGCCGTGATATACCTTGATATTGACACGGCCCTGAGTTTCCTCACGTACGCGATCGGCAAAATAGGTGCCGGCCATTCCCCAGCCGGATAGAGCACCGGGAACACAAGACAGCTTATACTCTGCCTTATATTTAGCAGCGTCAGCAGAGGTTGATGCAAAAGCCCCCAAAACAGCAGCAGCCAAAACGAGGGTACGAAGACAGCGTTTCATAAACACTCCGTCAATAAAAATACAGCACTGTGTGCAAAAAAATTTATGTACGAAAAAGTCCTCATGAAAAATGAGAACCTATTATGAGAAACTCCCCGACTGCACTTAAGCAGTAAGACAAAGTGGCAATCGGCTCAGAGCTTTTGGCACTACCTTTTTGAAAATTTTTTGCTTTTCAAAAAAGTGTTTTTATCGATAGATCCTGTCTTGTTAACAGAATCAATGCACTTATTTTATACAAAGAGTGCTTTTTTACAAGTATCCTGCGCTGTGAATGTGCACAAGATCGCCTTTTTTATTAAATATATTTGCCCAGCTTTTATTTTTGTGTGAAGTGTTCTAATATGAAAACAAATTTAGATTTAGGATTTTTTTATGACTTATGCTATTTATTCCAAGGATTCCTGGTGGCGCCTGCTCTAGTGCGGGTCGATAGCTTATGCTCATATAAAATTAAACATAAGACCCGCTGATGCGGGTTTTCTTTTTTT
>CAVFIO010000040.1:0-3827 GCA_963622535.1 Akkermansia muciniphila | reverse complement strand
GTTTAGTTCATAGGACACACGGGATAAAACATGAAATCTATTACCTTTGAAACAAAATACATACGCGATATTCATCTGTTCTATAAAGAGCATTTTTTCAAAAAGAATACCATGCTCCTGGAGTCTGCTGAGATCGTTGACAAAACTGGTGTCAAATCCCTGGCAGGCTTGAACTGCGCCCTGAAGGTTACCTGTGACGACATGGTGGTTACAGCAACCGCGCTGTCAGATAACGGATTGCATCTGTTAAAGCAGCTTGCATCCGAGCTTAACACAAAAGTAGACAGCGATAAGATCACTGTAGCCTATGAAAGGCCGGCCTCAGGACTTGATGAAAATACCCGTCTTAAGGCCAAAGGTCCCATGGATGTCATGCGTGCCGTGCGAAAGCTTACTGCTGATTGCCAGAACATCATGATCTCAGGCAATATATCCTTTGATTTTATCAATAACTTTGAATACATAGGTGATGTGCCTAAGGGAGAGAATCCCTGCTCTGATTACACCTTCTATATTTTCGATATCTCGGTGCTGTGTAATCACATCAGTAAAACAACCCAGGTCTTCGGCTTTGCCTTTGGACAGGATACCTATGAGGAAACTGCACTTAAGGCCCTGCGTCTTCGCGATCTGTTAAATGATTTTGAGGAGGAGGATACTCTGTCTCTTGATTACAGCACAGATGTTCAATTCAATCCGGATCTCTCAGATCAGGAATTTGGCGATATAGTATCCAAAATCAAGGAGCATATCATCAGGGGAGATGCCTTCCAGATAGTACCGTCCAGAACCTTCAAAACCCCGTGTGGCGATCCGTTTTTAGCCTATGAATACTTAAAGAAGCTGAATCCGTCTCCCTACATGTACTACATGTTCGATGAAAAATTCACCATCTTCGGAGCATCTCCCGAGTTTGCTGTCCGCTATAACACAGCCGATAATGAAATATCCATCTCCCCTATCGCCGGTACCCGTGCCCGCGGCATCGGAAAGGACGGCAAAATAGACCGGGAGCTTGATTCACGTATTGAGCTTGAGCTAAGAACAGATCGCAAGGAGGTTGCCGAGCATCTGATGCTGGTCGATCTTGCAAGAAACGATCTTGCAAGAATCTCAAAGCCTGGCTCCCGTTATGTTGATAATATGCTGCATATCGATAAATATCAGGCGGTAATGCACCTGGTATCAGACGTTCATGCACAGCTTCGCGATGATTTAGATGCCTTCCACGCCTATCTGGCCTGCATGAATATGGGTACCCTTTCAGGTGCACCTAAGATCATGGCTCATGAAATAATCTACCGCTATGAGGGTAAAAAGCGCGGATCCTACGGCGGTGTTATAGCAATGATCAGTAATGACGGCAGCTTTGACTCCTGCATCACCATACGCTCAGCCTTTGTAAAGGGCAGCGAGGCCTATGTACAGGCAGGCTGCGGTGTAGTCTACGACTCTGATCCGCAAAGTGAGTGTCAGGAGACTGAAAACAAGGCCCGCTCTACTTTAATTGCACTTACCATGGCTCAGAAGGCACTCAAGGCATAATAAGGAGTTTTAAGCTATGAAACATGATGTAATTTTTATCGATAACTTTGACTCCTTCACCTATAACCTCGTAGATGAGCTGCAGGTTTTAGGCAACAAGGTCACTGTCTACCGTAACGATACCGATCCCGACAAGATCATGGGGCTTTTACAACAAATTAAAGATGAGGGAGGATCGCCTGTTTTAGTGCTCTCTCCAGGACCTGCCTCACCTGATGATGCCAACAATCTCATCCCTATCATTAAAAAGGCTATGGGCCATTATCCTATGCTGGGGATCTGTCTGGGTCATCAGGCACTAGGTCAGGTATTAGGCGGAAGAGTTGAGCGCGCCAGTGTGATAGTTCACGGCAAAAGCTCTGATATAGAGCATTGCGGAGCGGGCGCCTTTGCAAATCTGCCAAATCCCTTGAAGGTCGCCCGCTACCATTCCCTGGTAGTAACCAATCTGCCGGAAAATGTCGAGATCACCGCAAGCTTTGACGGGATGTGCATGGCAATGCATCAAAAAGTTCTCAGGATCACCGGCTTTCAGTTCCATCCGGAGAGCATCATGACAGCCTTCGGACGCAAGCTTCTTGAACAGGCCTTAGATGAAATAGCCGGCTAAAGATATTCTTTAAAATAACGTGCATCTTCATTATTCATTTAGCAGGATGCACGTTTTGCTTTTTTTCGGTATGACCTCTTTTATAGAAAAAATCCTTTCAGTATAGAAAAGAGCATAGTATCTGATGCTCTTTACCCCAAGCTTTGCATAATGATCCTGATATTTGTCCGTATTGAATGAAATCGTGAACTTATCCTGCCCGTCCAAATGCTTCTTTTTGATACCATCCGGACTTTCTAGCTTGATGACAGCAGCCTGCGTACCATCTTTAGAGGTAAAGCTGAAATCAGCATTCACTGTACCGGATGCCAAGCAGTATTTATAATCTGCAATCAGGTCAGAACCGCAGGAGAAGATCCGTTGCATGATCCTGTGATACGGACTGTTTTCAGCACAGGATGGATCACAAACAAAAATATATTTATCAGCAGCCTTATAAATTTCCACTGCAGCGTTTTCCTCTTCCCCGTTTAAAAGATCTGGTATTAATGCAGCGGCGCAATCTGATAATGATAAAGAGCTGTTGTACTCATTTATGTATTTTGCAAAGACTGCTTTTATCTCATTGTTGGGGATACGTACGGTGCAGAAAGGCTCAAAACCTGAAGAAAAATCGATATTAACAATTGTAAAATAGCCCTTAAACACTAACAGACTCCAGAGATCCTCTCTGTAAGAGCCGTCCCAGTATCTTGTGTGATCAATGTAAGTATTTAAAGGAAATGAAAATTCTCCACCATCCATTAGCCTCTCCAGCCGCCCAATATCATACCTGTCTAGGTTACTAAATAGGGCTAAAAGATGATCATCATTTTCATCAAAGCTCCAGGTGTTAAAAGGCTCCTGTCTTTGAGCACAGAACTTTACAACACTTGCAGGACTGTAGAGTTGTTCTCCTCCGATGTTATATCCCCCGTACCACGACTGCACCGACTCACCCTTATCTGACAGACCAAAGTAATTCAGCATGGCAGCAACTTCAGATGGTGTAAAGCCCATGCATTCTGCGTAATATCCATGATCATCGGCCGTGGTATTGTCTGTGTAATTATTAAATCCGGAGAAAATATCTTCGTTGGTAATGATCCTGCACGCACCGGTCATGCGACCGTATCTTAACGAAGAATTATCCTTTAAGGCAGAAAGATAAACACCGCCGACAAGGCATTTCATTCTATCGTTATAGCCGTTTTTAGCAGAGCTTATAAAAGGAATGTCATAATCATCCACTAAAACAATGGCTCTTTTTCCAAAATATTTTTCTAATATTTCTGTAAGATTGAGAATTGACCACTCTAAGTCAATATACCCTTTTTTTCCTGCCAGATACTCAGTATCCAGCATCTTCTTAAGCTTATCCTTTCCATATTCAGAAAGCTTGTCGCTGTTTAGCAGATCAGCATAAGGCAAAGCAGCTCTGGTAACGGCTCTGGCAAGACTCCAAGTAGCCTCCTCAATGTTTTTACCCTTTACCTGAGCTAAAGAGAGCAATATCACCGGGTATTTGCCCATGTACTCTTCACAAAAAGCCTTGTCCCCGAGGATCTTTGTACCCTTAAAAAGCCTTTGCTGATATGAGGTGTCAGCAGCATCCTGATGGTTTATTGATAGAAACTTTGCAAGGGAATCCAAAAAAAGCGTTTTACCAAAGCCACGGGCACGCCCGATAAGC
>CAVFIO010000039.1:0-16723 GCA_963622535.1 Akkermansia muciniphila | reverse complement strand
GTTTTATTAATATACAAGGACTTATCTTTATATACAAGAAAAGATGCTAGCAAATTGGTATTAGCTCACACTTAGTTTTAAATAAAGGTATATATAAGAAAGCATTCAAACGCGATCACGCTTAAAAGGCCGATGCAGACAAGTGCTCCCTGCCAGGTTTTAGGTGAGCCTATTGCTATATATACAGACAGCCTGGTTCTGAGGGTGATGACGCTTTTGGGGATCTGCCTTTTAAACCACAGCTCTCTTTTTTCACCCAGCATAAATCTTACGATTGCGGCCGTGAGGATTGCGGCAATAAAGCAGAGAATAATTTTTGCTGCAGGTGACATGTTTTAAATTCCGGTAATGGTCAGACTAATGCTGATCATCTTAGCCTCACAGCTTATTGCAATACTTTGAATGATAGTTTGCGATACATATCACAAGAGATGTAATCTTGTATCAAGATCTTTAAATCTTGGGATAATATATAAAAATCGTCATACGAAGCACCTGAAATAAAAAAAATAAAATTATAAAAAACAATAATTAATCTTGATTTGGGCCTCAGGCTCAATAATGAGGAAAGTATTATGGCGAAGATCCTGAACTATGGTTCTTTGAACATTGATTATGTGTATGACGTACCGCATTTTGTAACCCCCGGTGAAACCCTTACCTCCAAGGGAAGAACTATTTTTGCAGGAGGCAAGGGCTTAAATCAGTCTGTAGCTCTGGCACGTGCCGGCGGTGATGTTTATCATGCAGGCGCTGTCGGTAAGGCTGACGGTCAGCTTCTGATAGATGTCCTGACTGAAAACAAGATAAATCACGATTATCTGGCTGTGCGCGATGAGGCCAGCGGGCACACCATCATTCAGGTGGATGAGCATGGTCAAAACTGCATTATCCTTTTTGGCGGCTCCAATCAGACCATCACTCAGGAGGACATCGATAATACCTTGTCGCATTTTGATAAGGGCGATTATCTGGTGCTGCAAAATGAGACCAACAACATCGGATACATGATAGACAGAGCCTATGAGCGTGGTCTTAATGTATGCTTTAATGTATCGCCGTACAGCGATGAGCTCTTAAAGCTTCCGCTTGAAAAATGTGCCTATCTGATAGTAAACGAGATCGAAGGCTCGGCAATGGTAGGGGAGAGCGCAGATACCGATCCTTATATATTAATAGATAAGCTTGTGGTCAAATATCCTAAGTCATCCTTTGTGCTGACTCTGGGCTCCCGCGGCTCTATTTTAAAGCAGGTAGGCTGTGATCCCATATCCTGCAGATCATTTAAGGTACAGGCTGTAGATACCACCGCTGCAGGTGATACCTTCCTGGGCTTTTTAATTACCAATCTGGCATCTGGAATGAACAGTGCTCTGGCAATCAAGTGTGCAACCGCAGCCTCGGCTCTTGCAGTTCAGACCAAAGGGGCAACTCCTTCCATTCCCAAGGCAACAGCGGTTCTGGACTTTATCAAAAAAGCAAAGACCGATGTGCTCGTTGATAAGCTTTAGTGGTCAGATTTAAAGGATTTTTTTTATGAAAAAGATTGGTTGTTTGAATTCAGAGTTGTCTTATGTCATATCAAAGCTTGGTCACTTTGATACTCTTACAGTCGGTGACTGCGGTTTACCGGTTCCCAAAGGAGTTCAGCGGATCGATCTTGCTGTAACCTATGGTGTTCCGGCCTTTGATGATGTCTTTAAGGTAATCGATGCCGAGGCCAGGTTTCAGAAGGTGACCATTGCCACCGAGGCTCGTGAGCAGAACCCTGAATTTTATGCCATGATCCACAGCTGGGCCAGAGCTAATGATGTTGTGGTGGCTGAAGTCCCGCATGAGGAGTTTAAAAAGCAGAGTGCCTCATCCGTTGCTGTGGTCAGAACCGGTGAGTGCAAGCCTTACTGCAATGTGATTTTAGAATCCAATGTTTCCTTTTAACTAAGGTGATGCTTTTAAAGCATTCCTTGCGGTAATTTTTTTGAAGGTGCCTAAAAAGCACCTTTTGTGTCCTGATGTTATGAGTAATTCAAAGGATAAAGAGATCCTCCCTTTAAGCTACGGATTAGGTCTTTTAAAGGAGCTTATACCTGCGCCTACCCATGTTTTTCAGAAAGATTATCATTATTATCAGAAGTTTGACTGTGAGCAGGAGGATGAATGGAATGTACTGAAAACAGATTTTGAGTTCAGACGGCAGATCCTCAGGAAGATTGAGGAGAAGGGCATTGCTATTATCGCCGATGAAAAGCCGGTGCTTTACGGCGGGGTGATGTGCTCTGATGATCTTATTTTAGTGATAGGCCCCGTGGTTATCTCCAATGTGGATCAGAGCTTTGCCAGACTATATGCTCTAAAGCATAAGGCACAGAGCGTTTCCTTATTCAGAACCGATGTTAAAAAGCTGGCCGCACTTTTGCTTTTAACCTACAGCCAGGTTACAAAAAAATACATCTATTTAAGTGACTTTCTTGATAAAAACTTTTTAAATCCGGAGATCATAGAATCAACGACGAAGCAGATTGCCGATATCTTTGCCGCTCAAACCCTTGCCAACCGTCCCCATAATCCCGGTATTTTTGAGGATTCAATCAGAAATGCCATTGAAAGCGGTGATGTCGATGCTATCAAGAAGGCATTAAATTCAATTTATGCCAATATGCGCGGCACCTTATCCAGAAATGAGCTTCGCAGTGCACAGAATCTGGCAATCGTGGATGTGACCATCGCCACCCGTGCCGCCATTGATGCAGGCTTAAGTGTGGAGGAGCTTTATGTCATATCCGATGCCTTCATCATGGAAATTGAAGACTGCAAATACCCCTCTGATGCGCAGGCTCTGGCCCGTGCCTGTGCCTTGCGCTGCACACAGATGGTGGAGCGTTTTAAGAGGGATGTCAAGAGTGTAAAAAAGCTTTCACCGATCGTCTCGCGGGCCTGTGATTATATTGACAGGCATATCTATGAAAAGCTTGATGTCGAGGTCATCTGTACCAAGCTTAAGGTATCCTCAAGCTATTTATCAAAGATCTTTAAAGAAGAGAAGCATATGACTCTGGGCGAGTATTCCCGTATGCGCAAAATAGAGATTGCCAAGGGGGTACTGGCCACAACCGATAAGAGCATAGCAGAGATCGCGCTGATGTTCGCCTTTACCTCACAGTCTCACTTCGGCAGGGTTTTTCTTAAGGTTGAGGGCATTTCACCTGCCCAGTACCGCAAACAGCATTATATACGTGATACGGTGTTCTAAAGTCACGCCATTTTTATCTTTTATTCATCAGATCCTCTCAGGCTAAGCGTTTTATTGCATACGTAAAAAATCAGACTGTGCCATGGAATTTTGTTCGCATATGCGGATAAATCGCTCTTGTATGTGAAAAGTGTGCTATTTGTGTGCATTATGCACACAGTTATTTTTATATATTATTCTGTTGAATATCAATAAGATAATAAAAATGTCAGATAGCAGAGCGCAATTTGTTTATTAATCTCATCTCTTTAGTTCGCTATAAAACTAATGTGATCATCACGACAAAATATCTCTGATATAAAGTATAAAAATGACAATAAAAGGATAAAAATGACAAACATTAAGAGTGCTTGAACCTATACTAAAAATGCAAACAGAAATAGGGCCTTAAGGATTTAAGGTTCAAAAAAACAAACAAAACAGGAGATATCCATGAAACTTACCAAGTTATTTGCATCCGTAGCGATGGTTATGGCCGCAGGTTCTTTTGTCGCCGCTGCAAATGCAGCTGACGCACCTAAGCGTTTAACCGGTGGTGGTTCCAACATCATGTACATCATCACCCCTTCTCACTCCAACCCCTTCTTCAAGACTGAAGCCGAGGTTGCCGCTGCTACTGCCAAAGAATTAGGCTATGAAGTCAAGATGGTATCTCACGATGATTCTCCTGTTAAGCAGTCAGAGCTCTTTGAGACTGCAATTTCTGACAAGGCAGCTGCCATCATCTGTGATAATGCCGGTGCAGATGCCACTGTTGCTGCTGTTAAGCGTGCCTATGACAACAATATTCCTTCCTTCCTGATTGATCGTGAGATCAATGAGCAGGGCATCGCCATTTCCCAGATCGTTGCCAATAACTATCAGGGTGCCAAGGGTGCTGCTGAGGTCTTCGTTGAGGAAATGGAGGAAGAGGGTGAATATGCCGAGTTATTCGGTATCGACTCTGATACCAATGCCAAGACCCGCTCTACTGCCTTCCACGAGGTTATCGATCAGTATCCTGATATGAAGATGGTTGCAGTACAGACTGCAAACTGGGATCAGAACCTTGCCTATCAGAAGATGGAAACCATCCTTCAGTCCTATCCTAATTTGAAGGGTGTCATTTCCGGTAACGACAACATGGCTGTCGGTGCCGCAGCTGCCATCAAGGCTGCAGGCAAGACCCTGAAGATCATCGGTGTTGACGGCTCTAATGATGCCCGTGATGAGATCATTGCCGGCAACATGACCTCAACTGCCATGCAGCCTGCAGCTCTCATCGCCGAGACTGCTGTACGTCAGGCTGACAAGTATCTGAAGACCGGTGATACCGGTGCCTCTGAAAAGCAGCTTATCGACTGCGTCATTATCACCAAGGATAATGCCAAGAAGCTGAACAACTTCTCCTACACCAAGTAACAAGACCGTGCGCCGCGCTCTCCTCGGCGGCGCACCTTCCCTTAAGTAACCATTTTAATAAGGTGCTTTGAGCATCATGAGGGATTTTTTGCCCTCAGTTTGTGGAGTACAACATGAAAAAAGGAAGCATCATAGGCGCAGCAATTGCAGCAGTAGTGCTGGTTTATGCCGGTGTCACCGCAACCGTCGTCCCCGAAGGTCAGGAAGCAACTTTAACAGGTGAGGTTGAATTTGATCCTTCAACTGTTGCCAAGAATTTCTGGGAGCAGAACTCTGAAAAGTATTTCTCTGAAAATGCAGTTGATTTGAATACCCTGATTTCTGAGGCCAACGGTGATTTTGCAACTGTAGCCTCAAAATACGGTCATTATTCCATGGGAGATAGCGGTGAATTATCTTTCGTGGTTAAGGGCTCAGGCAAGGCAACCACTGTAAAAAACAAGCTTCGCTCAGGCTATGTGGCCTTTGATTTAGACGGTAACTCATCAGATATCAAGACCCGTCTGCAGATAGGTCCTGTTTTCAAGGGCTCTGCAGTGCGTGATTCAATTTCCCTGATTTCCTATAAGGATTACAAAAACCAGATCGAGTGGGCCGGTGTATCGGTCTCATTGCATGAACTGGTATTAAAGGAAGTCCTGTCTAAGGTTGATATGGATACCTTAGAGGGTAAGCAGTTTGATTTTATCGGCTGCTTTACCGTGTCAAAGCCTGATCTGGTGAATATTACCCCCGTGAAACTTACCTTGAAGTAATAAGGAGAGTCTCATGTCCAACGAAAATGAAGAGATTTATTTACACTGCGAAAAGATAGACAAGATCTACCCTGGTACCAAGGCCTTAGATCAGGTCTCCTTTGATATCAAGCGCGGCAAGGTCAATGTTCTGATCGGCGAGAACGGTGCCGGCAAATCAACCCTGATGCGTATTGTCGCAGGTATTGAGAAACAGTCAGCCGGCAAAATGTACCTGCAGGGCCGTGAGGTTGAGTTTAATTCAACCGTGGATGCACGCAGGGAAGGTATTGCCATCATCCATCAGGAGTTATGCCTGTTCCCCAATATGACGGTTTTCCAGAACCTGTTTATGGCCTCAGAGCGTACCAGGCACGGAGTACTCGATGATGCCGAACACCGTAAGCTTGCAAAGCAGGTGCTTGCCCGTCTTAAGTACCCCATCGATCCTGACACCATGGTAGGTGATCTGCGCGTAGGTCAGCAGCAGATGATTGAAATTGCCCGCAATCTGCTTATTCCCAATCTTAAGATCCTGATCATGGATGAGCCTACCTCCTCTTTATCAGAGCAGGAGGTTGAGGTGCTGTTCAATATCACCCGTGAGCTCTGTGCAGCAGGTATTTCTGTTGTATTTATCTCCCACCGCCTCGAGGAGCTCATGCGCATCGGTGATTACGTAACCATCTTCCGTGACGGCAAGCTGGTTGCCGAGGCTGCCGTAAAGGACGTTGATGTTCCCTGGATCGTAAAGCAGATGGTAGGTGAGGGTAAGTCCTATCCCAAGCGTGATGTTCCTGTAGAGTGGGACAAGCAGCCAAATGTGCTAGAGGTCAAGAATCTCTGTCTGCCAAAGAGCGGCGGCGGCTACCTTTTAAATAATGTCTCCTTTGAGCTCAAAAAGGGCGAGATCCTTGGTATCTACGGTCTTCTGGGTGCAGGTCGCTCCGAGGTATTTGAATGCATCATGGGTATGCGTCCTAACCATACAGGAGAGGTAATCCTGAACGGTCAGAAAATCGAGGTCGGCTCGGTATCTGATCAGATAAACAAGGGCCTGGCATGGCTTCCTGAGGACAGACAGCGTGACGGTCTCGTGCAGACCATGTCTATTGCCAAGAATATCTGCCTGTCAAACATCGGCAAATACACCAACTCCTTAGGTCTTATCGATACTAAGAAGGAAGATGATGCCGAGATGGAAATGATTAAGGATGTCCACATCAAGGTCGCCAACAAGGATCTTCCGATCCTGTCCCTCTCCGGCGGTAATCAGCAGAAGGTGGTGTTTGCCAAGGGGGCCCTGACCGATCCGCAGATCATGCTCTTAGATGAGCCATCCCGCGGTATCGATATCGGTGCCAAG
Source organism: Akkermansia muciniphila (assembly GCA_963622535.1). Taxonomy (GTDB): domain Bacteria; phylum Pseudomonadota; class Gammaproteobacteria; order Enterobacterales; family Succinivibrionaceae; genus Succinivibrio. Next base: position 9,972 of record CAVFIO010000039.1, on the reverse strand, counting down.
ACCGAGATCTTCAATCTTATTTATCAATACGCCAAGCGTGGTCTGTCGCTGCTGGTTATTTCCTCGGAGCTTGAGGAAATCATCGCCATTGCCGATCGCATCATGGTTTTATCAAACGGTGTCAAGACTGCTGAATTTACCGGTGCGGATATTACTCAGGATAACCTCGTCAAGGCCTCCTATATGGGCCATAAGCAAAACTAAGGTTTGCGGAGATTTAAATTATGAATAAAAATGATCTGATAATGACAATTCTCAAAGGTCGTACCCTGATTGTGCTGACCCTGTTAGTCATCTTCTTCTCAATTGCCAGTGAATCCTTCTTTACCTCCCAGTCACTGCTCCTGGTGGCAAAGCATGTAGCCTTGTACGGTATTCTAGGTATCGGCATGACCTATGTGCTGGTGACCGGCGGTATCGATCTGTCTGTAGGCTCGGTTGTAGGTCTTGCAGGTATGATCTCAGGACTGCTGATTAATCACGGTCTGACCGTCTTTGGCTATACCATCTATTTCTCAGTGCCGGTGATTGTGATCATCGCCATCTGCATAGGTGTGATAGTAGGTGCCTTGAACGGTCTCATCATCACCAAGTTTGCTGTTGCCCCCTTCATTGCAACCTTAGGCATGATGTATATCGCCCGCGGTGCTGCCAACCTCACCTCAGCAGGTGCCACCTTCCCCAATCTCGTAGGTAAGGAGGCTCTGGGGAACACCGGCTTTGAAATCTTCGGCCGTGATATTGCAGGCTTCCCGGTTGCAGTAATGATTTTAATCATCATCGCTATCATCGCAGCCATCATCCTGCGCAAGACCCCCTTTGGCTGGCACATCCTTGCAATCGGCGGTAATGAGCGTGCATCAAAGCTCTCAGGCGTTCATGTAGAGACTGACAAGATCCTGGTCTATATGTTCTCAGGTGCCTGTGCCGCAATCGTCGGTATCATCGCAACCTCTCAGCTGGTTGCCTCTCATCCTATGACCGGTAATACCTGGGAAATGAATGCCATCGCCGCAGCTGTTTTAGGCGGTACCTCCCTCATGGGCGGTGTTGGAACCATCATCGGTACTGTGATTGGTGCCTTCATTATCGGTGTTATCTCAGACGGTATGGTTATGTGCGGTGTATCCGAGTTCTGGCAGATGATCATCAAGGGCCTCGTCATTGTGCTCGCAGTCATCATCGATCAGTATCAGCGTGCACTGCAGGCCCGCATGGCTTTGCAGGCCCGTAACGAGTCTAAATAATCAGGAGGGGATGAGGATGTTCTCAAAAGAAAAAGGCGAGGCCATCCTCGCCCCGCTAACCGGCAAGGTAATTGAAATTTCAGAGGTCAAAAGTCCGATTTTTGCAGGCAAGGTCGTAGGTGACGGCATTGCAATTGTTCCCAAATCAGATGACGGAATTGCCAGATCTCCAATCTCCGGAGTGGTGTCCTTCATAGGTGAGCAGAAGCACTCTTACGGCGTTACCGGCTATGACGGTATAGAAATTCTGATCCATATCGGCATAGGAACCGTGGCTCTGGATGGAGAGGGCTTTGAGCCGCTTGTTACCAGGGGACAGCAGGTTAAGGCCGGGGATAGCCTGTGCAGAATCAACTGGAAGTTAATTTCTGAAAAAGGCTTTGATTTAACAACTCCGGTGATCATCACCTCAGGTTCAATGTCAAACGTGAAACGTCTGACGCTAAGAGAGGCATGGGTACAGGCTGGACTGTCTGCATGCATGGAATACATAAACAAATAACACATCGCAAAAAAAGGAAAATATCATGACTGCTCATATAAAGTTAGGCTTCGTTCCTACACGCCGCAGTGTTTTCAGTGCTCCTGATGCTTTAAAGTATCGCGATCTCACCGCTAAGAGACTGACCGAGCTTGGTGTCGATTTTGTGGATATCACCGATATCAATTCTGAAGGACTTTTGTTTGCCGATGAGGATGTTAAGAAAATAGCAGACAAATTCCGCAGGGAAAAGGTTGACGGTATTATTCTGGCTCACTGCAACTTCGGTACTGAATATGTCTGTGCACGTCTTGCCAAGGAATTAGGTCTGCCGGTATTGCTCTGGGGACCTCTGGATGAGGCTCCACTGCCTGACGGTACCCGTCTGCGTGATACCCAGTGCGGTCTGTTTGCAACCGGCAAGGTACTGCGCCGTTTCAATGTCAAATTTACCTATTTAACCAACTGCCGTCTGTCAGATCCTGTATTTGAGCGTGGAATTCATGACTTTGAGGCTGTATGTAATGTAGTCAGAACCTTCAGAAAGATCCGTATTCTGCAGATGGGCCCGCGTCCCTTTGACTTCTGGACCACCATGTGCAACGAAGGCGAGCTTCTGGAGAAATTCAATATTCAGTTATCTCCTATCCCTCTCTCTGAGCTTGTAGCTGAGGTCCGCCGCATTGAGAAGGCTGATGAGGCAGCTCAGGAGCTGCGCTTCTTAAAGGACAATACCATAGTCAAGATCTCAGAGAACAAGGTGGGGACTGTGGCAGCCCTTGCCCGTGCCATGAAGAACCTTATTGAAAAATACGGCTGCAACGCCGGTGCCATTCAGTGTTGGACAGCACTGCAGGGTGAGCTTGGCATCATGCCCTGTGCAGCCAATGCCATCTTAAATGACATGGGTATTCCTGTTGTCTGTGAGACTGATATTCACGGTGCCATCACTGCGCTGCTTGCTGAGGCTGCCGTCATGAACAGATCCCGCGGCTTCTTTGCTGACTGGACCGTGCGTCATCCGGATAATCCGAACGGGGAGCTGCTGCAGCACTGCGGTCCGTGGCCCTTCTCAGTCTGCAAGACCAAGCCTGAGCTTACAACTCCTATCGCCTTCCCGGATCAGGGCTCCTTATCTGCCGAGGCCAGGAGCGGCGATAAGCTCACCTTGCTGCGCTTTGACGGTGACAACGGTGAGTATTCCATGCTCCTTGGCAATGCAAAGAGCTGTGAGGGTCCTCACATCCTCGGTACCTATATGTGGGTTGAGGTTCAAAACATCAAACGTCTTGAGGAGAAGATTGTTACCGGTCCTTATATACACCATTGTGTGGGCGTATATGAGGATGTGGTTCCTGTTCTATATGAGGCTTGCAAGTACATCGGTATCAAGGCTGATCTGTACGATCCAATTGAAGAGCAGGTTAAAGCTTATTTACGCGGAGAATAAGATATGAAAGAGCTGAAGAAATTAGCCTACAAGCTGCGTCAGGATGTTGTTGACATGATTGTCAACGGCAAGGGCGGCCACATCGGTGGTGATATGTCCTGCATGGATACCCTGGTCACTCTCTATTTTAAGGAGATGAATATCTCGGTTGAGAACTTTAATACCAGAGATCACGACCATTTCATCATGTCCAAGGGCCACAGCGTTGAATCATTATATGCAGTCCTGGCTGAAAAGGGCTTCTTCCCCATTGCAACAGTATTAAAGGAGTTCTCCCAGTTCGGCTCCAAGTTTATAGGACACCCTAATAATAAGCTTCCGGGCATTGAGATGAACTCTGGTGCTCTTGGCCACGGACTTCCGGTTGCTGTCGGTATGGCAATTGCCGAGCGTATGAACAAGAGCACTAACCGCACCTATGTCATCATGGGAGACGGTGAGCTTGCTGAAGGCTCTGTCTGGGAAGGAGCCATGTCGGCTGCCAACTACCGTCTGGATAACCTCTGTGCCATTCTTGACAGAAACCGTCTGCAGATCTCAGGCTGCACCGAGGATGTGATGGCCCTAGATGATCTTCACCGTAAATGGGAAGCCTTTGGCTGGCATGTTATCGATGTCAAGGACGGTAACGATATCGATCAACTGATCGCTGCCTTTGAAGAGGCCCGCACCGTTAAGGGCAAGCCTTCAGTGCTGATTGCCAACACTGTTAAGGGCAAGGGCTCATCTGTGATGGAAAACAAGGCTGCATGGCATCACCATGTTCCGTCAGATGAAGAATACGCACAGATCAAAAAAGACTTGGCAGCACACGCACTGGAGGACTAATCATGGCCAATATTGCTAATAAACAGATGATCTGCAACGTTCTCATGGACGCTGCCAGGACTGACAAGGATATTGTGGTCTTATGCTCAGATTCCCGCGGATCAGCATCGGCAACTCCCTTTGCCAATGCCTATCCTGAGCAGTTTGTCGAGGTGGGTATTGCAGAGCAGGATCTTGTCGGCATCGCTGCCGGTATGGCCCGTGTAGGCAAGAGAACCTTCCCGATGTCACCTGCCTGCTTTATTGCAGCCCGCTCCTATGAGCAGTGCAAGGTGGATGTGGCTTATTCTCATACAAACGTCAAGCTCATCGGTATCTCAGGCGGTGTTTCCTATGGTGCTCTGGGTATGTCTCATCACAGTGCCCAGGACATAGCCTGCCTTTCATCTATTCCCGGCATGCGTGTTTACCTGCCGTCTGACTGCTATCAGACCAGAAAGCTCATGGAGGTTCTGGTAAAGGACAATGAGCCTGCTTATATCAGAGTTGGCCGTAACGCAGTGGAGCCTGTTTATTCAGAGGAGGACACTCCCTTTGAGATGGATAAGGCCACCTGGATCTGCAGGGGCACTGATGTTGCAATTATTGCCTGCGGTGAAATGGTGCTCTATGCAAAGAAGGCTGCCGAGCTTCTCAAAGAAAAGGGGATAAGTGCCACTGTGCTTGATATGTACTGTGTAAAGCCCTTAGATAAGGAGGCCGTAATTGAGGCTGCCCAGAATGCCAGAGCCGTGGTAACTGTCGAGGAGCATTCTCCTATTGGCGGTTTGGGCTCCATGGTAGCTCAGGTGGTATCTGCCAGCTGTCCTAAAAAGTGCATCACCATGGCCCTGCCTGATGCACCGGTGGTCACCGGTACCTCAAAGGAGGTATTTGAGTACTATCACTTAACCGGTGAGGGTATTGCCAGGACCTGTGAGGATGCATTAAATGGCTAAGGATGATTTAGTCCTTGGTATCGATCAGAGCACGCAGGGCACCAAAGCCCTGCTCTTTGACGCTGAAGGCAGGCTGGTATCAATAAAATCCCTGCCTCATCGTCAGATAATCAATGATCTTGGCTATGTCGAGCACGATCTTAATGAAATTGCAAAGAACGTAATCGGCGTGGTACAGGCTGTCGTTGATGAGGATCCTTCATACAAGGACAGAATTAAGACCGCAGGTTTAAGTGTACAGCGTGAAACCGTTGCTGCCTGGCGCAGATCAACTCTAAAGCCCCTGTACAATGCCATAGTCTGGCAGTGTGCCCGCGGCGCGGCATTTGTTAATACCGAGGCTGTCAGAACACATGCACAATCTGTACGTGAGATTACAGGTCTTGAGCTCTCTGAGTATTTCTCAGCTGCCAAAATAACCTGGCTTATTGACAATGTACCTGAGGTAAAGCAGGCCTCTTTAGAGCATGATCTCTGTATAGGCAACATGGATGCCTTCCTGATTTCATACCTGACTCATGGAAAGAACTTTGCAACCGAGCCCTCAAATGCCTCGCGTACACAGCTTATGGATCTTAAGAGTCAGCAGTGGTCAGAGGATCTCTGTGCTCTCTTTAAGGTTCCCATGGATGCGCTGCCTCCTATTTTGGATTCAGACAGTGCCTTTGGTGAGACTGACTTTGACGGAGTACTGCCTCACAGAATAACCATTCATGCGGCAATCGGCGATTCTCAGGGAGCATTGTTCGGGCACGGCTGTCTTGCAAGCGGCCAGACCAAGACCACCTATGGCACCGGCTCATCAATTATGATGAATTCCGGTACTGATGTTTCAAGCTGTCTGCATGGAGTGGTGAACTCAGCAGGATGGCGCCGTGGCGGTAAAACCACCTATGTGCTTGAGGGCAACATCAATTACTCGGCAGGTATCATCTCCTATCTTAAAGATGATATGAAGCTGATTGCCTCCCCGTCTGAGACCGAGGATCTGGCAAAGAGTGCCAATCCTAATGACAGGTGCTACTTCGTGCCGGCCTTGTCAGGCCTTGGTGCCCCGTACTTTAACGGTAATGTCAGAGGCTCTATTCTTGGGATGAGCCGTGTCACCGGTAAGAACGAGATTGTAAGAGCGGCGCTTGATTCAATTGCTCTGCAGGTAACTGACATACTGGATCTTATCCGTAAGTCCTCATCTGTTCCTGTGACTGAGCTGAATGTCGACGGCGGTGCCACCAGAAACGGCTATCTCATGCAGATCCAGTCTGATTTCTGCAGATTGCCGGTTAAGGTGCCAAGGGAAACAGAGCTCTCCGGCATGGGGGCTGCGTTTATGGCAGCAATCGCGCAGGGGATTTACTCTGAGGATATTTTGCAAAATGAAGCGGTTGCCAGGACCTTCTCGCCTGTGATGGATGAGGATAAGTGCAGGCAAAAGCTTGATGGATGGCATAGAGCGGTCAATGCAGCTCTGGCCTATGGAGTTTAAACGTAAGTTTCTTAAAATTGGTGCTTCGTAATGAAGTTCGGCGCAGAATGCAATATGTCTGCGCCGCTTTTTAAATTCAGAGGACAACCAAGATGGCAGTAAATTATCTAAGCATGATCCTGAAAATACTCCACCGCAGGCCCTGTTCTCAGGCAGAGCTGTGTCAGCGACTGTCACTTTCCAAATCCCATATTCACTCCCTTGTATCCAATCTCATTACCCCAGGCCTGGTAGAAAAGATCAGTAATTCTGAGTATAACCAGGAGCAGGGCAGACCACGTCAGAATCTTGCTATCACCCGTAATCTTCATTATTGCTCAGTGCTGGTTGTGCATCACTCCTGTGAATTTCGAGCCTATCTTTTTGCCTATGGGACACCAGAGGAGATAGCCGTAAAAGATCTTGCTCATGTTGACAGTGTAGAGCTCTTTATTAAGGAAATAGCTGATGCCATAGCTGAGTTTTCAAGCCTGTATCTGCCGGATCGTGAAGCTATCAAGGCTGTAACCGTTGCCACACAGGCCACAATCGAGCAGGGTGATGACGGGATCATGTACAGAAATAACCTTTTAAAAGATGAGAATGTGCCTCTGGCAAAGCTCATGTTTGAGGCTACCGGCATAAAGACCTATGTTTATAACTATGCCTACGGGCATATGCTTACACTTTTGCATGCTCCTTCATTGAATACCGATAATGCCATGGTGTTAAGCTGCGGTGAGGGCTCGGTTGCCTTAGGTGTATTTCTTGATAACACTATGATCCTGGGGCGTAATAATTCCTTTCCTGAGTGTTCTCATCTGCCGTTTAAATACGGTTTTGAACAGTCCTTAGGATTATTCGGACCGCATACGCAGGAGGCCTTGATGTTTGCAATCTGCGCTATTGCTCCTATCTATAACATCGATCACGTAATTGTTGCCGGCTCCTGCTTTGATGAGCATCTTGATATCATCTATAAGGTACAGCAGGAGCTGAAGGGGAAAGCAGATCCGCTTTTGCACAATCTTGTACTTGAATACCGCGGACTTGAGATAGAGCAGCATTTAAACGAGCTTATTTATCTTAGTTTTGATGCGATAGTGGATGTATTGGATCCGAAGATTGAAAAACGCAGTCTGTCAGATTTAGTTAAAAATTATCATGGGTTTTAAGCTTAAGCCCCCAAAATATTTACCGCCCTGTTTAAATTACTCTTTCAATGTTACTATCAGTAGCTGAGAATATCTGTATGTTAATGTAGTTGCTCGCTTTGCAATTAAAGTGCAGTAAAGTCCTTACAAGGGATGTGCGGACAAGCACTAAACAGCATCAAAGAATCACCTGCACGCAATAGAGCTTGAGTCTTGCTGCTACAGATAGTTTGGTAAAAAATGGGCTGTTATTTAAATCCATCCAATGAGAATTTTGCAAAGATCCTAAGGAACAGGATCTTTGTGGATAAATCCCTGCTCATTGCAAGACTTAATGAGTATGTCGGTACAAAGAGGTGCTGCTTTTGCATCAGCAGACCCAGGCGCTTCGGTAAGTCGACAGCTGCCAAGATGCTTACAGCTTATTACTCAAGGTCCTGTGACAGTCACTCATTATTTTCAAGCCTCAAGGTAGCATCCTCTAAAAGCTACCGTCAGCATCTTAATTGCTACAACACTATAGTTCTCAATATCACGGATGAGATAAGCAGTGCTGACTGGAATGTAAAGCAGATGCTCAGCAATCTGAATACTTTGCTTATTTCAGAGCTGAAGACTCAGTACCCGGATACAGATGCCTATAAAACGCAAAGACTGGATCTTATTTTTGATGAGATCTACAGCAAGACAGGGATCGGATTTGTATTTATCATCGACGAATGGGATTGTATTTTACGTGAGCGTGTAGATGACAGGCAGGGACTTGAGGATTATCTTGCCTGGCTTAAGCTTATCTTCAAGGATAAGGCTTATGTAGCTCTTGCCTATATGACTGGTATTTTGCCCATCAAGAAATACGGAACAGAAAGTGCTCTGAATATGTTTCGTGAATACACCATGATCGATCCTTATATCTATGTCCCGTTTATAGGCTTTACTGAGGATGAGGTGAGAGCTCTCTGTGATAAATTCACGCTTGATTTTGCTCAGATGCAGCGCTGGTATGACGGATATTCGTTTGAAAATGAGCCTCATATCTATAATCCTAATTCAGTAGTGAATGCACTTGAGGAGCAGAGATTTAAAAACTGGTGGACCAGGACTGAAACCTATGAAAGCCTGCGTCGCTATATAGCCATGAATTTTGACGGTCTTAAGGACACTGTTGTCAGGCTGATTGCCGGGGATAATGTTGAGGTTGATACCTCCAGCTTTCAGAATGACATGTATTCCTTTGCATCAAAGGATGATGTTTTATCGCTGCTTATACACTTAGGCTATCTTGCACAGAACCTTAATCAGGCTGACTGTGATGATGATAAGGTGTCAGTGCATGTTCCAAATTACGAGATACAGCGTGCCTTTATCGATACTCTAAAAGACAGCAGTGAGTACGCCGGAGTGCATGCTCTGATAGGACAGTCAAAGGATCTGCTGCATCATATTCTGTCGTTAGACTCCAGCATGGTTGCAAGTGCATTTGATAAAGCTCATGAGGCACATTGCTCAGTCTTAAAATACAACGATGAAAACTCTTTATCCTGTGTTGTGACCTTATCCTTATTGCTTGCTGCACAGGATCTTTATACCGTGCATAGGGAATTACCGGCAGGAAAGGGCTTTGCCGATCTTGTCTATCTGCCAAAGCCTTTTATTAATAAGCCTGCTCTTTTAATTGAGCTTAAATACGATGTAAGTGCTAAGGCTGCTATTGAGCAGATAAAAGAGAGGCGTTATACATCATTTTTCAAAGAGTATCAGGGAGAGGTGTTGCTGGTTGGTATCAATTATTCAAGGCAGAGCAAGCATCATCAGTGCATTATTGAGAAATGGCACGCATAGCCTGAGCTTTACAGCTTGTCCTCAATGATTGAAAGGCCATTTGCTGAAAAAATGTGATTAAAATCACATACAGCTTTGTACTTAGTTCGTGCAGAAATATAAGTGATCCTTATTCAAAAATCATTTCAAGCAAAAAATTATCCTGAGATGGTCAAAACATAATTTTGCTTATTTGAGGATCAGACAAATGACCGCAACTACCAATGAGAAGCTCTCCTTCCGCGAGAAGTTCTGTTATGGCTTAGGTGATGCCTCCATGAATATCTTCATGGGCTTTACCATGATGTTCCTGACCATCTTCTACACTGACGTTTTCAAGCTGAATCCTGCCGTTATGGGCACCCTATTTCTGGCGGTGCGTTTTATCGACGCCATCTCCGATCCGCTGTGCGGCATGATCTCAGACAGAACCAAGTCCAAGCTTGGCCGTTACCGCCCCTGGATTTTATTTGCTGCCATTCCTTACGGTGCATCCTGTGCGGCGGTTTTCTTCAGCCCGGACCTGTCAGAAAACGGACGCGTTATCTATGCCTATGCAACCTATATCTTCTTAACATTGTCAGTTAC
>CAVFIO010000038.1:0-17446 GCA_963622535.1 Akkermansia muciniphila | reverse complement strand
GAGCATCACCTTGACATGGTGGGGGTCGGTGGTTCGAGTCCACTAAGGCGCACCACTTATAAAGACGCTGAAGCGTCTTTTTCTGTTTTTACCCCTCTGTCAGAAAGACGTCTTCGCAATCTTAGTTCCCACAAATACCACTGCACCGTATTTCAGCTGAGGGAAAGAAGCAAACTGCTCAGATTGTGCATAACGCTCAGAGTGTTCCATGGCCTCGTGAAATTTACGCTCTACAGCACCTGCCGTACCATCAGCAAGACTTAAGTACTTAAACTCGATTAGCCACATCTTTCTATCTGATGAGTCTGATTTTTCCTCAATCAGGAGATCGTAATATCCCTTTGCCAGAGATTCGGCATCAGATGTGGCCTTAAAATCAGTTGAACACAGGCAATAGCTTTGCGTAACCGCCTGCACCACCATCTCATTAAATTTTGACAGGGCATGAGAGCCGGTATGACGGGTCATCATCTCTGAGACATAGTCAAGATACATTCTCACATTACCCTTATGCATGGCAGAATAAGCATTTTTAAGCCCTGCAGTCAAGGATAGAGGCAGATCAGAATCTTCAGAAAAGGATCTGAAATATACCTTAAAGAACTGCTCTTTAACGGCTTTGTTAGGACAGCAAAGATCCAAATCCCCATTTAAAGCCCAGGTCAGATATCCCATGTAAACCAGAACAGACAGCAATTCATTACGTCTTAAGCGCTTAATCTTATTCAAATTGAGATTTGCGGGTAACGCATCCATATGAATATTCTGATCAGTAAGAGCTGCAAGACAAAGATCGGTCTTGAACTGCTCATCTGCACACAGCTTCATAAAGCCTTCAACTCTTGAAATATCGTAATTAGAGCTGGCATCAAAAAGCTGCTGAGGCTCTTTGTTGAAGGAAACAATATGCTGCAAATAGTTAATGCACATCGAAGGATTAAAAACGCTTATCTCGCTGTCTCTGCAAAATCTGTAGCCGTTGAAATAATCCTTCATACAAAACAGGATCTCATCTGCGCTGTGCCCGTATTTATCCACATCGACAGTTTTAGTTATCAGATCCAAAAGCTCATCAGAGGTAAATCCGAACATGTGGGAAAACAGTGGATTGTCGTAAATATTGTCGACATTGTTAAAGCCTGATGAAATTGAATCTAAGGATACCGAGGTAACTCCGGTAATAAAGATCTTCGCTACCACCGTTTTAGTCTGACGTTTGACAGCCGCGTAGAAATTTTTCAGAAATCCGTTGTCTGAGGTCATCTGTCTGAAAGTATCTTCATCAGCAGAAAGTACCTCATTGGCAAACTGATCATACTCATCGATGATAATGTAGATATTGCGACCGCCTTCCTCTACCAGATTACAGAAGGTATTAAAAAGGGTTGCAGGAAGATTAGGCTCATCCTTAAAACAGTTCGGATCAACTCCCTGGACAGGATAGGCTCTGAGAAAGGACGCGAAGCCCTCCTTTATACTGCTTGAAAAGGAATCGATTAGGGAGCTTCCGGTATCCAGACCCGAAAAATCAAAATTCAGGATCCTGAATTTCCCCTGCAAAGGGGTTTTATGATCATATATATAGGTGCCTGAAAAAAGCTTATCAAACCTGTCAGTCTTGCCAAGGTCATAATAATCAGCAAGCATAGTCGTAAACAGGCTTTTTCCAAAGCGACGCGGACGGACGATAAAAGGACAGTCAAGATCCTCATCCTCAAGACGTTCTATGAACATAGTCTTGTCAACATAAGCGTAACGCTTCTCTCTGATAAGGCTGTACAAAACCTTATTGCGAGGCAGCTTTAATAATTTATTCATAGTTACGTCTCCGCGCCCTGAAATGAACTGCTACAGCGATATGCCTTATACCTGTCTATACAGTCTAATTCTACCAGTTACAGGATCTAACACCATGTTATAACCGCGTCATTTTATTTCCCACAACATTCCACATGATTTCCAAGAAAAAATGGCTTAGGCGGGGGAATGGCTTGTTTTAGCGCCTGGCGACACTTTTTTTTGTGTCAGACATCACGTTTTTTTGGCTCTAAAGCAAAGAAAGACACAAAAATTTCCCCCTGCCATAATCGCCGGATCAATTTGTCCAAAATTCAAATTAGTGCAACAATATGTACCTTAAAAGAACCCTGTTTAATAAAATCTTACTTTCATGTCATTCTTACTAAATCTTAAGCTTGCCCTTACCTGTATTCTTCACCAGCGCTCAGGCCGCTTTGCAGGCTTTATATCCGCCCTGTCTGTAATAGGTATAGCCATAGGTGTGGCCGCATTGATCACCGTTTCCTCCGTCATGCAGTCACTGCAGGGACGCCTTAAGGATGCTGTTTTAAGCAGTACCCCGCACTTAAGTGTGGCTGTAAGCCCCGAAAAGATAGACAGTATGTTAAAGCTCCCGCATGTGGTAGCGGCAGTTCCCTTTATCTGCCAGCAGGCAATATTGCGCTCAGGAGATGATGTTGCCCTGGTTGATGTACAGGGAATTGACCCTGACAGCTTTGTCTCAAACAACAATTCAAGCGCTTCTCATTATTTAGGCACAACTTTTCCCACAGCCGGAAGCTATGATTTAATCGCTGATGCCGCAGTTTTCAACCGTTTTAATCTCGGGATGGAGCAAAAGGTCAAGCTTATCAGTACCATTAATGCCCGTTATACCCCTGCAGGTATCACTCCTATTTCAAGAAACTTCACCCTGATTGACTTCCAGCCGTCCTTGCGTGACAAGCAGATCTTAAATGCCGAGGGAAATCTTGAGGATGTAAGACGTCTTTTCAGGATCAGTAATGAGGACATTCAGGTAAGACTGTGGCTTGATGATCCCATGAATGTGGATAAAACCGAAAAAGAGCTTAAAAAGATGGGCTTAAGTTTTGATGACTGGAGATCACAGCAGGGGGAATTCTTCCGCTCGGTTGCCATGGAAAAGCTCTCCATGACCGTCATGCTGTTTTTAATCGTGATCGTAGCAGCCTTTAATATCCTCTCTGCACTTTCCATGACCGTAAGTACCAGGATCCACGATATCGCCGTACTCAAAACCTTAGGTATGAGCTCAGGCAGGATCATGAGGATATTTATGACTCAGGGCATGCTCCTAGGGGGAGGGGGTGCGGTGATCGGTACCATACTCGGAACCGTACTTGCATTAAATTCCAACATGCTTCTGGCACTTTTGGGAGTTCCCTCCGGCAACAGTCTGCCTATCAGTCTGTCTGTATCATGGATAGCTATCATTGCCGTCTGTGCAATTTTGCTTTCTCTTTTATGTACCCTTTACCCGGCATATAAGGCAGCAGCTGCCGATCCTGCATCAAATCTTAGTCAGGTTTAAAAATGAGTGAAATTATTTTAAAAGCCAATCATATAGTCCGTACCTACACTGAAGGCAAAATTGCAACTCCGGTGCTGAAGGATGCCTGTCTGGAAATCAAAGCCGGGGCCATGACCGCAATTATCGGCAGATCAGGATCAGGCAAAAGCACACTGCTGCATATATTAGGTACACTCGATACCCCAGATTCTGGAGAGCTGCTCTTTAAGGGGCAGGATCTTTTAAAGCTGAAGGAGGCTGAAAAAGCCCTGTTCCGTGCTAAGAATCTCGGCTTTGTCTATCAGTTTCATCATCTGCTGTCTGATTTTAATGCCCTTGAAAACGTCATGATGCCGCTTTTAATCGGTGGCATGGCCAGAAAGGATGCCATTATGAGAGCTGAAGAATACCTCGATAAGGTGGGACTGTCCTCTCAGAGAAAATCACTTCCCTCGGAGATGTCAGGCGGTGAAAGACAGCGTGCCGCGATTGCCAGAGCCCTGTGCACTCATCCTGATCTGGTGCTTGCAGATGAACCCACCGGCAATCTTGATGCCAGCAACGCTTATTCGGTCTTCAAGCTTTTTAAGGATCTGGTTAAAAGTGAAGGCTCTGCGGTAGTCATGGTTACCCATGACAATACTCTTGCACAAAGCTGCGATGAGATCTTTACCATTGATGACGGGTATGTGCGCCATGATTGATTCATTAACCGCCTCACTGTCCTGGCGTTTTATGCGCTCCCGTCGCGGAGGTACGCTCTCACATTTCATGTCGATTGCATCAACTGCCGGTATCGCAATCGGTGTCGCAGCGCTTATCATCGGATTGTCTGCCATGAACGGCTTTGAACGTGAGCTTCATGAAAGAGTGCTGTCCCTGGTACCGTCGGTAACCGTTACCTCGGATGCAGACGGCTTTTATGAGCTGAATCATGATCTGGCCATTATTGATAAGATATCTGGAATTGATGAGGTTGATCCCGGGCTTATGATCAATATAGTGCTTAAGGCCGGAAACGCCTTTGCCCCGACTCAGCTTATCGGAGTACATCAGCAGGGACAGCTTGATAAAAACCTCGAGCGTTTTACCAGCACCGGACTAGATATAGCAGGTATAGATGAAACTCCCAGAATAATCATCGGATCCGGTATTGCCAGAAAGCTAAAGCTCGAGGTTGGCTCTAAGGTAACCATTGTCACCGGAGATAACATTGAAAACGCCGAGGGAAACGAGGTTGAGGTCTCAGGCTTTTTCAAGGCCGGAGGTCAGATGGATAATCTTCTGAGCTTTATGAATCTCAGTGATGCCATCAAGCTTACCCGCCGTAATGCGCCCAATGTGCTCATGATCAGAACCACTGATCTGATGCAGGCCCCAAGGATCTCCCATGAAATTGCAGGAAAGCTTCCTGAGCGCTCCAAGGCAAGCTCGTGGCTCTCTACTCAGGGAAAGCTGTATAACGACATCCAGATGGTACGTGGCATCATGTATCTTGCCATGATCCTGGTCATGGCTGTAGCCTGCTTTAATATCATCTCAAATCTGGTAATGGCGGTTGCAGAAAAGAGCCGCGAGATTGCAGTCTTAAAAACCATAGGTGCCAGCAATTCAAGGATCATCACCGTCTTCACCCTGTCAGGTCTGCTCTCTGGCATGCGCGGGGCTTTGATAGGATCCTTCTTTGGCATATCAATCTCCCTCTTTTTAACCCCTATCATGCGTACCATTGAGAGCCTTACCAACTTCAAATTCTTAAATCCCGATGTATATTTCATCGATTTTATTCCATCAAGGCTTGATATTACCGATGTCCTGCTGGTCGTGGTAACTGCCTTGATTATGAGTGCTCTTTCATCACTGTATCCTGCGTGGAAGGCCTCAAAGATTGAACCTGCCAAGGAGCTTAACCTCTAGCACATGAATTTAAGGAGTCATATATGAGCAAAGCCCTGTTAATCTATGCCGACGGCAGCGAGGATATTGAGATCACCGCATCTGCCGATGTTCTTGCCCGTGGAGGAGTTAAAGTCACCAAATGTGCCTTAGGTGATCAAAAGGAGGTAACCCTGGCACACGGTACCCGTGTTATCTGTGATGCCGTGCTTGCTGAGATCCACGGGGATTACGATGTCATTCTGATCCCGGGAGGACTTAACGGCTCACTTGCCTGCCAGAGAAATGAACGCCTTATTGCTAAGCTTCAGGAGCAGAAGAAGGCTCAGCGTATTATTGCCGCCATCTGTGCAGCCCCAGGCTTTGTGCTTGCCCACAACGGTATTCTGGAAGACGAGCTGGCAACAGGCTATCCAGGCTGTGATGAGGAAATTAAAAACTGCACTCACGCCGGAGTTCAGAGATCTGAGAACGGCAAATTTATAACTGCCAAGGGGCCTGCCTTTTCCATGCAGTTTGGTCTTGCCGTGCTCAGAGAGCTTGAGGGTGAAGAGACTGCAGCAAGTGTAGCAGCCGGAATGCTGTTTTAAACAGCACCCGTAAAATTCCCCACATCACAGTGGGGAATGATTGATTCAAATGGCTGTTTACCTGCTTACAGGACGCCATACCTTGACATTGTGGTGCCCCAGCTCCTTTAGCTGACGGGCCTGCATGGTACTCATCACTCCCTGATCGCAGAACAGGCAGTAGGTCTTGGTATTATCAAGGCTGCCAAAGTCCTTGGCTGTACGGTAAAAGGGCATGGCAATCACCTCATGACTGCCGGCATCAACCGGTGCCTTCTCGGCATCATCCGGGGCGCGCACATCAAGAACGATATCGTTAAGTCCCAGCTCTGAAACAGTCTCGACCTCAGTCTGCAGACGGTTCACATCCTCAGGGATCTCGTGGATATCGATGCATTTGGCTGCACGGGCTGCATTTTCAACTAACATATCTAAATCCATCTTGGCCTCCTCCTCTTCAACAAAGGAGCGCTTAGGACAGACATTGGGATGATCAGAGATCACACCGCAGAATTCAGGCATGTTTTCAGCAAAGCCGATGGTACCGATCTCTCTTGATTCATCGATGATCTCCTGCTTATCCATGGTAACGCAGGGACGGATGATCAAGGTGTCGGTAACTCTGTCGATATGGTTAAGATTAGTTAAGGTCTGAGATGAAACCTGAGCTAAGGACTCGCCTGTTACCAGAGCCTCAGCGTGGTAGCGGCGGCAGATCTGCTCACCTACACGCATCATCATGCGCTTTAGAATAACTCCTCTTACACCGTGATGGGTACGCTCTAAAATCTGCCCTACGATCTCCTCAAAGGGAATAGTTACAAAGCGCACCTTATGTGATGAGGCATATCTGTCCCAGATAAAATAGGCCTCCTGCTTGACCCCGAGCTCATGGGCAGTTCCTCCCATGTTGAAGAAGAGGTAATTCACACGGCAGCCGCGACGGATCACACGGTGAGAGGAAACACCTGAATCAAAGCCGCCTGAAATAAGTGAAAAGACATCGCCCTGAGATCCCACAGGGAAGCCTCCCATACCCATCTTGCGATCACCTGTTACATAGGCAAGATTGTTCTCAATCTCAATATGAATGGTTACATCAGGATTGTCTAAATTCACAAGAGAGCCTGAGGCTGCCTTGAACTTGCCTCCTACGATACGCTCTGCCTGCTGCGAGGTGAATTCATGATTACCGCGGCGACGTACACGCACGGCAAAGGTATGTCCCTGCACTCTTGGCAGATTGTCATCCTTAATCTTCTCAAAGAGATCATCTAGAGATTCAAAGGAATATTCCTTGACCTCAAGGAAGGAGTGAACACCGGGAAGTCTTGATAACTCACGCTCGGCGGCAACTCTAAGCTCAGGAGTCTCTTCACCGAAATCGGCAATCACCTTATCCCACTGGGCAAAGCCGTTGACCCTGATGCCATGATGCGCACAGGTATTGACCAGATTCTGACGTACCAGCCTGGTCAGACGGTTTCTCACCGGACGGCTTTTAATAGAGATTTCAGGAAATAAGCGGAGTATGAATTTCATAGTGGGTTCCCTTCAAAAAACATCGGCCCGAGGAACACGAGCCGATTTTGTTATTACATACCGCAGAGTACGGCTTTTTTATTCGTGGTGGTGATGGCAGCAGTGATGCTCTTCATGATCATCATCGTGATCATGGCAGTGGCACTCATGATCCTCGTCATGATCGTGATGGTGGCAGCAATGATGCTCATGCCCGTCTTCATCATCGTGATCATGGTGATGACAGCAGCAGTGGTGCTCTCCATCCTCGTCGTGGTGATGGTGGTGGCAGCAGTGATGCTCCTCAGAGGGGCAGCTGCCGTTAGGATGGGCATGACCGTGCTCCTTTTCCTCAGCAGTAGCCTCGCGTACATCCTCGACTACCACCATGAAATTAAGAGTCTTGCCTGCAAGCGGATGATTGCCGTCAACAACTACAGTATTTTCCTTAATCTCCTTGATAACCACCGCAACAGGTCCGTTGTTGGAATCGGCCTCAAAGACATTGCCCACAGCGATAGGGAAATCACCGAACATACGGCGGTCGACTTCCTGCAGCATGGTTTTGTCATATTCACCATATGACTCGGCAGGATTTAAGGTAATAGTGAACTCATCACCCTTTTCATGACCGTCTAAGGCCTTCTCAAGCCCCGGGACGAGGAAGTGATAGCCTATCAGAGCAGCTACCGGCTCATTAGGCTGAGTACGTCCTACAACCTTCCCCTCTTCATCGGTTACGATGAAAGAGACTGTTGCAACGGTATTACGTGAAATCTTCATAAGGGATCACTCCAAAAAATAAATCTTTAGCCTACTTCAGGCATTCATCGCTCTTGTTACCGCGGGCATCAAAAGCACTGAGAATTCCATTACTGTCAGCCTCAAAGAAGGTGCATTTAGGATCGCTGTCATCTTTTGCCTTAAGAATAACAGCAAAACCATCGTCGGCTGCATTGGCACTTACATCATAATAAGTGGTGACATTTTTTGAAAAATCAAATACACAGCCCTCAAAGCCCTGATTGATGCTTCCGCAGTCACGATAGAAGGCTACCGCTTCATTGAGAGTCTTTTGCGCGATCTGACGTCTGTCACCGGTAAAATCCGCTGTTCTTTCCCCAGAGGGGTCAGAGTGCACAGCACCTGCAGATGCCTCCTGCTTTGATGAAATATCATCAGCAGACGAACCTGCACAGCCCAGTAAAGTCATAGATGCATAGATCAGCATGCACAAGGCAACAATCGATAAGCACGAAACCCTGAAAATACAGACAGAGCCATCCTCATTACGCATGGGATCAAAACGGCGCATCAGGAAAGCTCCTTAGCATTAGCTGCATTATTAAGCGGCATGGCGTACATGTACCTGATACGATCACGCAGATTTTCAGGATAGCTGTTCAAGCGCTCGTTAAACTTGTTTACGCTGGCCTTATCGTCACACTCTCTGCCGGCGCTTACCAGAGCTGACGGGAAAATTTCATAATTTTTCCATACGAACTCATCGATTAAGGCTGCAAGCTCCTCAGGTGTTTCAAATCCATCCTCAAGAGGCTCTCCTGCCCTGATCACCACACGTCCCTTATAAGAGCTGATACCGCGGGTAATGGTCTCGATATCCTCAAATTCGTTTTTGTGGTACTCACCGTTATTGCGCTCACGCTCATCAAGCTCATGAGCCTTGGCCAGATCATTTGGATCATACTCATAGGAAATCGATACCGGCACAATAGATAAGGATCTCATGTACTCACCGAAGTTCTGCTTAAGCTTGCGCCCGTAGAGGGAAATCATCTTAAGCACAGCATCCTCAGTCTGATCGTTACCGTCCTTGGCACGTCCCTCACGCTGAGCGATCCATACACTGTTACCTTCTTTTACGCTAAGACCTATATACTCAGACAGATGAGTAAGAGCCTTGAGCTTCTCCCTAGGAGAGGTCACCGAGCGCTTGACAATAAAGCTTTTGTTAAGACGCATAAGCGAGGTGGCTGCAGGGATACGCAGTAAATTATCGCCGATTGCAATGCGTACTGTATCAAGCCCGTTTGATACCAGAGCCATATCGATGAAGGCAGGATCAAGGGCAATATCGCGGTGGTTGGATATGAAAAGATAGCCTCTTCCGGATGCAAGCTTGTCAAAGCCCTCATACCTTACACCGTCAGTTGTGGTGCTGATGACATGCTCCATGTATTTCTTAACCATGTCCTGAAAATCAGCAATCGTATGAATGGATGCCACTGTTCTTTTAAGATAACGGCGGATAAACGGAGCAAGTAGGAAGGACAGAGCACCGGAAAACAAAGGATAGCGGAATCTTAAGATACTGGAGATAACTGTTTTATCCTCACAGATCTTAAGGAGCTCGTTGCGCACCTCATCATCCCGGCAGGGTCTGATGTCATCAAAACTGGGATCGTTGGAAGTCATCACCTGATCATTGGGTGCGATTGACATTTTTTATTCTCCTGCAAAAAAACAGGGCAATTTTACCAGAGACGGACACTATTTTCTCAGAAAAACGCATGAGAAAGCCCGTACAAAGAAAAACACCCCCAGACGTATTGCCTAAGGGTGTTATCTCAACTCAAATAATATGAATTAATAAGACTGTATACGGGGGGCTCTGTAGCTGTCAAAGTCCACAAAGAGCTCAGGCTCCTTGAGACGCAGCTCACGCAGCATCTTGCTGGTGACCAGAACGACACCGCCCTCTGAACGGTAGAAACGGCGGGCATCAGCCTCAGGATTCTCACCTATCACCAGATTACGCGGCAGCTCCACACCACGATCGAGAATTACCTTGGTCAGACGGCATCCGCGGTGAATGACGCAGAAAGGCAGGATCACTGATTCAGATACACAGCAGTTTGAATGCAGACGTACCTGGGTAAAGAGCACTGACTGATTGATGGAGGATCCGGAAATAATACAGCCTGCTGAGCACTCGGAGTTACGTACTATGGTTGAGGTACCGTTAATATCCTGAACATACTTTGCAGGCGGCTGCTGAACCTGATGAGTCCAGATAGGCCAGTTCTGATCGTATACATCCAGCTGAGGCTGAACAGAGGCAATATCCATATTAGCCTCCCAGTAAGCATCAATGGTACCGACGTCACGCCAGTATACGAGATCCTTGTTGCCACGGTTTCTGATGCAGCTCTTTGAGAAATCATGAGCGTGGACCAGATGCTCATTTACCAGGGCAGGAATGATGTCCTTACCGAAGTCACGGTGAGAATTAGGATCAGCAGCATCCTTATCAAGACAGTCATAGAGGAACTCTGCATCAAACACATAGATACCCATGGATGCCAGGGACATCTCGGGATTGCCGGGCATTGAAGCAGGATTTTCAGGCTTTTCAACGAATTCAGTGATGAGATTTTCATCATTGATCTTCATCACGCCCAGAGCACTGGCCTGAGACTTCGGAACCGGAATGCAGGCTACGGTAACAGGAGAGCCCATGCGGATATGGTCCATGACTAAAGCGGCATAATCCATCTTATAGATGTGATCGCCTGCCAGGATCAGAACATATTTAGGATTATGATCACGGATAATATCGATATTCTGGTAAACAGCATCTGCAGTACCCTGATACCAGTGCTCCTCATCGACACGCTGCTGTGCAGGCAGCAGATCGATAAACTCATTGAACTGATTGCGCAGGAAGGACCAGCCAGACTGCAAATGACGCAGCAAAGAGTGTGACTTATACTGAGTCACAACACCGATACGGTTGATACCTGAATTTACGCAGTTAGACAGAGCAAAGTCGATAATGCGGTATTTACCGCCGAAATACACACCGGGTTTGGCTCGATTGTCCGTCAGCATCTTTAAGCGGCTGCCGCGTCCTCCGGCCAGTACCAGGGCCATGGTTTGTTTGGCAACATCACGAGCGTTTTCCACAGTACACCTCTTTCAAATATTTACTTCAAATTTGAGTCGGACCGTTTCCTTTTACATACATAAACGATCTCTACGCCTAACCATGCGTGAGCCGATCCTTCTACCTAGGTTTATTATCTTCTTTTCAAATCACCTATAGCGTGACCAATGATCACATTTTTGTTCTTTAACGCTGATAAACAAAGAAAAAATTCAAAAATTGAGAAGTTATCCACATTTGTAGCTCAATTTTTTTAAAGTGATAAGACGGAGGAAAAAATTTTGAATTTCTGCTCAAATGTTTGCCAGCTATGTCATATTCAGACAGCAAAATGGCTTGTAATTGATAAAGGAAGTAATGCAGCTGTTAAAATACCTGCATAGCAAAAGGTTATGTATAACAGACATTGCCTTCACTTACATTCAGAAAAAGGAAAATATATGACTATTGGCATTATCGGCGCCATGGAGCCTGAGGTTGCAGATCTCATCCAAGCCCTGGATGATCATAAGGTTATAAAAACACATCTTGCAGAGATCCACTCAGGCTTAATCAAGGATAAGGAAGTAGCCGTAGTCCAGTCTGGGATCGGCAAATGCTCAGCTGCAGCTGTGGCCGCAGTCTTAATTGAGCTTTGCAAGCCCGCTGCTGTTATCAACACAGGCTGTGCCGGAGCAATCTCCACCGGGCTTAAGATTGGTGATCTGGTACTGTCATCAAAAGCAGCCTACCATGATGCCGATCTCACCTGCTTTGGCTATGCAAAAGGCCAGATGGCAGGACACGGGCAGTTTTTCAACGCCGATCCTATGATGATGGCCAAGGCAGGCATTGCCGCCGATAACATGCCTGAGCTTAAGGATAAGGTGCGAACCGGTCTTATAGTCTCAGGAGATCAGTTCATCAATTCTATGGAAGACAAGGATAAGATCCGCAAGCTTTATCCTGATGCCATGGTCTGCGAAATGGAAGGAGCTGCAATTGCTCAGATCTGTGCTGACAGCGGCATTCCCTACCTTATCATCCGTTCAGTATCCGATGACGCATGTGAAAGAGAAACCGTAACCTACGATGAATTCATGCCCAGAGCAGCTGCATTGAGTGCCAGACTGGTAAAGAATCTGTTACCTCTGCTGTAAATGCTTGCGCCCTGCTATGCAAACTCTCAATACAGTAGTTGAATCCTGCATGCGCGGTACCCCCAATCTGGATGCCGTGCTTACATTATTCGGCAGTACCGGCGTCATCCTTTTTATTGCGGTACTGATTGAGTCTGTACTTCCTCTGCCATCTGCTGTGAAGATAATCAGGCTCTCATCCATGCTGAAAATGATGGCCGCCAAGGTTAATCTTGAGAGTAATTCCACCTCGCAGCAGGTTTTTGCAGGGATCATGCTGCCCGTAGTGGTATTTATCGCCGGTGGCATAGTTGCAGTTATCCTGCATGCACTCTCAGGCTTTGATGCTCTGCTGTCACTGTTTCTGCTGCCGCTGCTGCTATCCTCCCGCCTCCCCTCAGATACTGCATGGCAGATACATTATCTCTTGCGTCACAACGACAAAATTCACGCGCGCAGGCTGCTTTCACAAAGAGTGGAACGCAACTGCTCCCGTCTGTCATATCTCGGGATCTCCAAGGCTGCATGTGAATATGTCATCATGTCCATGATCTGTAACTGGCTTGCAGTGATGATCTGGTTTTTAATTGCAGATCTTGAAGGAGCTGTAATCATGCAACTGTGCTCTCTGATGTCACAGGCCTTCTCAGAGAAGAACAACCCTCAGAATATCGGCTTTGGTGCCGCAATCCGTCGTGTTCATCAGTTCATGCTCTTTCCGGCAGCGTTCGTGCTGCTACTGCTGTCCCTGATATCATTGCATCCGTCCCGTGCAATACGCGGTGCCGTATTAGGCCTAAGTGTTCATCCTGCAGCAGTATCCGGATTTATTCAGGGGCTTATAGGCGGTAGTGCCAACATAGCATTAGGCGGCCCCAGAGCCTATGGAGACAGGATTATTACCCTTAAGCGCTACGGAGGAGATGAGCAGCCGGACTCCTCAACTGCAAAAACGTTATCCGGACATATAAGAGCCAAGGGACTGCTTTTTTGCCTGATCTGTGCCCTGATTGCGGTCTTCACTGCGTAACCTAACTAATTTTGCTAAAATTTCCTCATGGAAGAAATGGATTTTTCAAAGCTGCTCTTAGAGGCAGACAGTATTGATGACGGCACTGACTTTGCCAAAGAGGCAGGTCCTGTCAAACGCATAACCCAGGATAAGATAGAAAAAAAAGCCTCCCTGCTTGATAAGGAAACAGCCAAACTGCGCCAGAGAGCTGCTGTCGAGCTGCCGGAAAAGCTTACAGAGAGTGCCTCCTCATCATTTGTACATATGGTAGGACCTCAGGAGATCCTGGAATTCAGACGTCCGGGCATTCAGCCGTATATCATCAAGAAATTAAAGAACGGTGAATATTCCGAGGCTGACTTTATCGATCTGCACGGACTGACAGTTGAGCAGGCCTACGAAAAGGTCATGCGCTTTATTGCCTTTGCCAAGGAGCAGGAGTATCGCTGCATTCTTATTATTCACGGCAAAGGACAGATGCAGAAACAGAAGGCTTTAATTAAGAGCTTTACTGCACACTGGTTAAAGCAGATCCCTGAAATTCTGGCTTTTCACTCAGCTCCTGAATGGAAGGGTGGCACCGGTGCTATCATGGCTGTCTTAAAGAAGGGAGACAAGGCCTCTGCCTTAAACCGTGAGCTTCACTCCCGCCGTTAGAGACAAATCTTCATATGATACCGGTTTGATCTAGTTTTTTACAAAAGGCTAAAGAGGCAGGATCGGGCAATTTAAAGGCATTTTTGAGAATAGACACTTTAAGCTTTCCACCTTAAGCTTAAATGCTTCTCATGATAAACATGCTTGCAGGAATAACGATCACCAAATTCTATGGATAACAATCAGTTAAAAAGCACGGTAAAGATAATTTCTCATCAGACATTCGAGGGAGAACGTCCGTTATTCGGACTTCGTAACGCAAAGCTTGACCATGTAATTATCCTTTCAGGAGAATCAGCGCTGAAAGAAACTGCAGGGCTTGAAGCAGTCAATTGCGAATTTAACGGAAAGTATCCTTTCTGGCACACCCACGGCTTCACCGTTAAAGACTGCCTGTTTCGTGAAGGAGCCCGCGCCGCTCTTTGGTATTCTGACAATCTTAATATGACAGATACGCTGATATTAGCCCCTAAGATGTTTCGTGAAATGCACGTGCTTAAGCTTAAAAACGTCCGCATGCCTCATGCCGGCGAAACCATGTGGTACTGCCATCATATTGAATGCGAACATGTTGAAGCATCCGAGGCTGACTATATATTCCTGGGCTGTAGTGATATATCGCTAAAACATGTCACCATTAACGGCAACTACTCTTTTCAGAAAACCTGCAATGTTGAAATTGAAAACTGTGTGCTAAATTGCAAGGATGCCTTCTGGGAGTCAGAAAATGTCACCGTGCGTAACAGTGTTATTAACGGAGAATACCTCGGCTGGCACTCTAAAAATCTCACACTTGTTGACTGTACAATCTCCGGCACTCAGCCTCTGTGCTATGCAGACAATCTCAAACTTTTAAACTGCAGATTTACGCCCGATGCCGATCTGGCCTTTGAATACAGCTCAGTTGAAGCAACAATCGAAGGAGCTGTCACATCAGTGAAAAATCCGTTAACAGGACACCTAACCGCAGACAGCTTCGGAGAAATTATCCTTGATGAAAACATCAAGGCTCCTGCCGACTGCGTAATTGCCACAAAATGCTAACTGCCAGAGGAAGAATATGACTGCCTATAACTTTGATGAGAAAACCCGGCGTCGTCATACCGGATCACTTAAGTGGGATATTTTAAAGAACGATGATACCGTACCTCTGTGGGTTGCAGATATGGACTTTAAAGCCTGCCCTGCCGTACTTGAAGCACTGGCAAAAAGGGTTGAGCATGGTGTCTTTGGCTATGAGCTTATCCCTGATGAGTGGTATCAGGCCATTATCAGCTGGCAGATGCATCGTAACGGCTTTAAGGTGCACAGGGATGAAATCTTATATGTTCCCGGGATCGTACCTGCTGTTTCAGCAGCACTTCAGGCTGTAACTCAGCCTGGCGATCAGGTGATCATGCAGACTCCTGCCTATAACTGCTTCTATTCCTGTATAAGAAACAGCGGCTGTGAGCTGTTGGAGAATCCCCTGCTTAAAAAGAATAACAGCTATGAGATAGATTTTGATGATCTTGAGCGAAAGCTGTCTTCCGAGCGTGCCCGTGTATTACTGCTTTGCAATCCCCACAATCCCACCGGTCGTCTCTGGAGTAAAAAGGAGCTTACACAGCTTGCCGATACCATCAGAAAATATCATGTATTCGTGATCTCTGATGAAATTCATTCCGATCTGCGTCCAAATGATTCACACTTTAACGTCTTTGCAACAGTAGCGCCTGATTTGCAGGACAGGATCATCACCATGAATTCCCCATCCAAGGCTTTCAATCTTGCAGGCCTGCAAAACGCTTACATGATAATCAAGAATCCGGATGTAAGATACTGCGTTGATCGCAGAGTAAATATCAATGAAATCTGTGATACCAATGTCTTTGGAGTCACCGCTCTTATTGCAGCTTACAGAGAAGGTGAGCAATGGCTAAAGGAGCTTAATGATTACCTGAGAGCAAACATAGATGCAGTATGTGAATTCATGCGTCACAACCTGCCTATGGCAAAGGTATATGCCCCGGAGGCGACCTATCTTATGTGGCTGGATTTAAATCAGTACGCATCCCGCAGCGCCAAGCTCTCTGAGCTGTTTATAAAGTCTGGTGTCATGCTAAGCTCAGGTACAGCCTATGGCAAGGACTGCGATGGCTTTATGCGTCTTAATGTGGCCTGTCCGCGTGAGCAACTGATGGAAGGCTTAAACCGCATGAAGAAAGCTTTAAGCTAGAAATTTCCTATGCGCTCAGGATCCTGAGCGCTTTTTTGCTCCTCTACCTCATCGAGGATCTCAAAGCCGTCTCCCCTGAAAGATAGAGGTACATGAGAAATCCCTTTATCATTGCCATCCTTCAATGCGTTGAATTTTTCCTGAAGCAAAGGACTGAGCTCCGAGAAAACCTCCGGTGGCAACACTCTTTCGTATTCACACAAAGGCTCAGGCTTTAGGCAATTGGACAGAAAGACATCCTGAATAGAGCCCTGATGCAACAGCTCAGATAAGGCTGATGCTCTTTCAAAATCATCAGCTTTTGAAAATTGAGCCTGAGGCTTTGCCAGCTCAAAATGAGCTCTCAAATCATCATTCTGAGTGGAACTTATCTGATCAGTAAACTGAGGAGAATCACAGACATCCTGAGATATCATAGATAACAGCAGGGCAAACTCTGCACGATCACCTGATGACACAGCATGATTGAGTCTGCAATCTAGCTGCAGCTCATCTACTAACAATACATCACGGATCTTCTGCTCAAGCATAAAATATCTCCAACTTAGCTTTTAATCGGCGCAAACTGCGTTTTCTTGAGAAAAATATGCAGACAGTGTGATAATCTTGAGGATAAGGAGTTTTTATGAGTTCATCAGCAAGCGTAATAATCTCAGAAGACGATCATCATCCAATAATCCTATATAGCGCTTTTCACGGAGATATAGCCTCATACTCAGCTGAATATGCTCAGGTTGTGGGAGCAGGAATGTCGCTTTATGACATGCTCTCGCGCTATCAAAAAAATAAAAATCTTCCCGGTGCAGAAACAGCAGCGAATGAATTCCTTTTAATGACAAACGGAGAAAGCCGTGTAGCAGACTCGATACACTCTGATATCGAGTATATATATACAATGTGCTTTAAAACGGATCCGAAGACAGCTCTGCGTACCTGCTCCCTTAACGCCTTTGCTGTAACTCCGTGGAAATTTACCTTGGACTCTCCTTTTTTTAAGATCCGCACCTGGCTTTCAGACAATGTTTCAAACAGCTTCTTTGAACATCGCTATTATGTACGGGAGATCGGTAGCACCATCAAAAAAACAAGGCAAGAAACTATTCAATAATTTCCGCGTTGCCTCCTTGCAATTTAGATGACTTGAAAGAGTTAGAGCCTCAACTTAGGGGGTACTTGGGGGGTCTACAACCTCAACTTGGGGGGTACTTGTAGGGTCT
>CAVFIO010000037.1:0-17621 GCA_963622535.1 Akkermansia muciniphila | reverse complement strand
AGTTAGCATATGCTAACAGTGAGTTGACTGATACGGATGTTTCTCCTGACTTTTTCCGGACAGCAAGCAAACTTCTCACTTTTTGCATGTGTTTTTTGTGTGGTTCAGCCACTGCAGGCGGTGTTCTCAAGGATGCCGCCTTTTCTTTTTTCAGTCAGAAAAAAACCCCGCATAAGCGGGGTTCTTTAGAATTCTGACTTTTAATTAGGCCATAGCCTTGATTAAAGCAGAAAGCTTGCTCTTTGCACGAGCAGCCTTATTCTTGTGGATAAGGCCATTGCCGGCAGAACGGTCGAGAATAGACTCAGCCTTAACGAAAGCAGCCTTTGCAGCTTCCTTGTCACCGGTTGCAACGATCTTAGCAACATTCTTAACTAAAGTGCGCATCTTGGAACGTGCAGCGACATTGTGCTGACGAGCCTTCTCGGCGATAATTACGCGCTTCTTTGCAGACTTAATATTAGGCACAGATAGCTCCTGATAAATTACTCAAACTGCCACATTCCATTTCTAAGGTGGCACTGAACGCAGTATTTTACCTAAAAAGTGTCTTTTTTTAAAGTAAAAAATCGCTCTTTGTTTAAGTTAAGGCTTATTTAAGATGAGAGTCAGGCTTTTAACTCTGATATATCAAGGCTCTTAACAAGTCAAAAGTTGTGAGAATAAGCACATTTATCAAGTATAATACCAGTTTGCGTATGCCCTGAGTGGGGCGTTTTCACAATTTTAGTTAAACGGCGTATACCCGATGCAACTTATTCGTTCATGGTCAGATCACAGGATACAAGGTAAAGGACTTGTACTTGCGATCGGAAATTTTGACGGTATGCATCTTGGTCATCAGGCTGTGATACAGAGGTTGATTGCTAAGGCTCATGCACTGGGCCTTGAATCAGCGGTTATGACTTTTGAGCCGCATCCGCGTCAGTTTTTTCGAAGGGATGAGCGTCTGCCCAGACTGTCAACCTTTCGGGATAAATTTGAGGCCTTTGAAAAAGCCGGTATTGATAAGCTTATCTGTATACGTTTCTGCAGGCAGTTTGCAGATTTGACTCCGCAGGAGTTTGTGCATGATCTGCTTGTAAAAAACTTTGGCGTAAAGCATGTGATAGTAGGCTCGCTTTTTTTCTTTGGCAAAGGCGGAGAAGGGGATTTTAACTGCCTTAAATCCCTATGCAGTAAGGATGATATTACAGCTGAATCCATAGATGCCGTAACTATTGATGATGAGCGTATCTCAAGTACCTTGATCCGCTCCTATCTTGCCAAGGGTGATTGTGAAAACGCCGCACGTTATCTCGGGCGTCCGTATTCGATAACAGGCAGGGTTGCTCATGGTAATACCATAGGCCGAACCTTAGGTTATCCTACGGCAAATATTGAATTGCACGGAATGCTTCCTCCGCTACGTGGTGTGTATGCTGTCAGGGTACATACTTCATATGGTGTTTTTGACGGTATGTGCAATGCAGGAGAGCGTCCCAGCATACGTGAAGTGCATAAGCGTTTTTTGCTTGAGGCACACTTATTCAATTTCAATGCTGATATTTATTCAGAGTTGATAAAGATCAGTTTCATCTCCAAGATCCGCGATGAGACTGTATTTTCGGATCTTGATGAACTTAAAAAGAGACTCAAGCTTGATCGGCAAGCGGCACTTGAGGCTTTAAAGAAGTTTGATAGTTAATAGATTTAGACTTAATTTACGAAAGGTCAGACAATGGCAGATTATAAAAATACCTTGAATCTTCCGAATACTGCTTTCCCCATGCGTGGCAATCTTGCCAAGCGTGAGCCTGGAATGCTTGAGGATTGGGAAAAACGCGGACTTTATAAGAAAATCCGTGAAGCTCGCAGTGGCTGTAATACCTTCATTTTGCATGACGGCCCTCCTTATGCTAACGGCAATATTCATATTGGCCATTCTATTAATAAGGTTTTAAAGGACATCATTATCAAGTCTAAAACTTTATCAGGCTTTGATTCTCCCTATATCCCGGGCTGGGATTGCCACGGTCTGCCTATTGAGGTTAAGGTCGAGAGCATGGTTGGAAAGCCTGGTGTAAAGGTTAGCGCCGCTCAGTTCCGTGAAGAATGCCGCAAGTATGCCAGAAGTCAGGTTGAAACCCAGAGAGCAGCCTTCAAACGCCTGGGCGTATTAGGTGATTGGGATCATCCTTATCTCACTATGGATTTCAAGACTGAAGCTGCTACCATCCGTGAGTTAGGCTCAGTTATTAAAAACGGTCACTTCGTTCGCGGTCTGAAGCCTGTCTACTGGTGCATGGACTGCCAGTCAGCTCTGGCTGAGGCTGAGGTTGAATATAAGGATGTAACCTCAGATTCAATCTTTGTACGCTTTGCTGCAGTTGATGAGGCCAAGGTCCTGGAAATCTTCGGTGCCAGTGATCAGGGTGAAGGTCCTGTATCATGTGTGATCTGGACCACCACCCCCTGGACCTTACCTGCAAACCGTGCAATCTGCGTGAACGAGGCTCTGAAGTATTCCCTGGTTGAGGCTAAGACCGATAAGGGCTCTGAGCGCTTTATCATGGCTACCGAGCTTGTTGAAGGTGTCATGAAAACCGCAGAGATCACCGATTATAAGTTCATAGGTGACAGCGTATCAGGTAAAGCCCTGGAGCTTTTGCGCTTTAAGCATCCTTTCCTGAATATGGACGTCCCTGTTATCCTGGGTGCTCATGTAACCCTGGAGGCCGGTACCGGCTGTGTTCATACCGCAGGCGGACACGGTCTTGACGACTATAACGTTTCTGTAAAATACGGTCTTGAGATCTATAATCCGGTCAAGCCTGACGGCTGCTTCCGTGATGACGTTGAATACTTTGCCGGTATGAACGTTCTGAAAGCCAATCCTGAGGTTATCAAGGTATTGGTTGATAAAGGCGTGCTGTTAAAGGCTGTCAAGATCTCTCACTCCTATCCACACTGCTGGCGTCATAAGACCCCGGTTATTTTCCGTGCAACCGAGCAGTGGTTCATTTCCATGGATGGTCACGGCTTGCGTAATAATGCCTTAGATGAGATTAAGAAGGTGCGCTGGATCCCTGCATGGGGTCAGAACCGCATTGAGGCAATGGTCAAGCAGCGTACTGACTGGTGTATTTCCCGTCAGCGTACCTGGGGTATGCCCTGTGCTGTGCTCATCAATAATGAAACTGGTGAGATCCATCCGAATACCCCTGAAATCATCGAGAAAGTCGCCAAGGCTGTCGAGGAAAAGGGTATTCAGGCCTGGTGGGATCTGAGCGTTGAGGATTTGATCGGCAAGGAGGAGGCTCCTCTTTATCATAAGGATCCTAATACTCTGGATGTATGGTTTGACTCCGGTTCAACCTGGTTTACCGTTGTAGGTCAGCGTCCTGAGTTTGCCGGCAATGACATCGATATGTATCTTGAGGGATCCGATCAGCATCGCGGCTGGTTCATGTCCTCTCTGATGCTCTCCTGTGCATCCCGTGGCAAGGCTCCTTACAAGCAGGTTCTAACCCACGGTTTCACCGTTGACGGTCAGGGCCGCAAGATGTCCAAGTCCTTAGGTAATGTTATTGCCCCTGCTGAGGTCATCGACGAGTTAGGTGCCGACGTTTTAAGACTTTGGATTGCCAACAACGACTACACCGGCGATATGGCTGTATCAAAGGAGATTTTCAAGCATACCTCTGATGCCTACCGTCGTGTACGTAACACTGTCCGTTTCCTGCTGGCAAATATCAATGGCTTTGATCCTGATAAGGATGCAGTACCTTTTGATAAGATGCTTGAGCTTGATAAGTGGGCCGTATCCTGTGCAGCCAAGACTCAGAAGACCATCCTGAAGGCCTATGAGGATTATGATTTCCATGCTGTAGTGCAGACATTGATGAACTTCTGTTCAATTCAGATGGGTTCCTTCTATCTGGATATCATCAAGGACAGACAGTACACTGCCAAGGCTGACGGTCTGGCCCGCCGTTCCTGCCAGAGCGCTCTCTACTTGATTGTTGAAGCATTACTGCGCTGGATGGCTCCTATTCTTTCCTTCACCGCTCAGGAGGCATGGGAGACAATGCCCGGCAGCCGTGAAGAGTTTGTTTTCACTGCCAAGTGGTTTGATGGCTTATCCGAGCTTGATGAGAACTCCAGCTTCAACTCTGCCTACTGGGACAGGATCCTGACCTTCCGCGGCGAGGCCAACCGTGCCGTTGAAAATGCACGTAATGCAGGTGTGATAGGCGGCTCTCTTGAGGCTGAGCTTTCAATCTTTGCCAAGGATGAGTTAAAGGCTGATCTTGAGCAGCTTCAGGATGAATTGAAGTTCCTGCTTATCACCTCCAAGGCTGATTTGGCAGACGGTGATGCTCCTGCTGATGCCTTCGTATCAGAAAGCCTCAAGTGTGCTTTCACTGTAAAGAAGTCTCAGGCTCATAAGTGCGAGCGCTGCTGGCATTATGAGGATGACGTTGACAGCGATCATGATCATCCCGGTCTTTGCCACCGCTGTGTGGAGAATATCGAGACTGAAGGTGGTGAGGAGCGTCACTTCGCCTAAAGCTTATGGCCATTATAAAAAAAGACAACGGACTGAGGTTCCTACTTATAAGCCTCCTCATTGTCGTGCTCGACCAGTACACCAAATATCTGGTGGTTGAGCATATCCCCGCTTATACAAGCGGGGTGGCCGTAACCTCCTTCTTTAGCTTAGTGCACGTTTATAACGAGGGGGCTGCCTTCAGCTTCCTCGCCGGCATGGGTGGCTGGCAGCGCTATCTGTTTATGAGCATTGCACTGGTAATCTCTGTCTGTCTGGTTATTGCATTGATGAGAACCTCACGCAGCAAGCCATGGACCTGTCTTGGCATAGCCCTGGTTCTCGGAGGTGCTGTCGGCAATCTTCTGGACAGAATGTTTTTAGGCCATGTGGTTGATTTCCTGATGTTCTACATCAGGGGACAGGATTTTTTCTGGTCCTATCCATCCTTCAATGTTGCAGATATCGCAGTTTGCTGCGGAGCTGCAATACTGGTCATCATCGGCCTGTTTGGTAAGGATGACAAGGCTAAGGAGCATAAGGCATGAGCTTTAGGATCCTGCTTGCCCGTGAACGCGGTATGTGTGCCGGTGTTGAAAGGGCAATTCTGGTTGTTGAAAAGGCTCTGGAACGCTATGGCGAAGGTAAGGTGTGGGTGCTGCACGAGGTGGTGCATAATCGCCATGTGGTTGAGGATCTGCAAAAAGCTGGAGCAACCTTTGTCGATACCTTAGATGAGGTTCCGGAAGGGGCTGTGCTTATTTTCTCTGCTCATGGTGTTTCCATAGCTATCGAAAATGACGCCAGGCAGCGAGGCTTTACTGTTATTGATGCCACCTGTCCGGTAGTTGCCGGTATTCACCGCAAAATGAACCGCGCCGGATGCTATGGCCAGGATGCTGTAGTTATAGGCCATCAGGGACATCAGGAGGTTATCGGTACTATCGGTCAATATGAAGGTCCATCTACTAAGGTGCATGTCATTCTGACCCCCGAGGATGTGGATAAGCTGCACATTGATGGCAATAATGCAATTTTTGCTACCCAAACAACCTTATCAATTGATGAAACTGCTAAAACTGTAGCAGCCTTAAGAGCTAAATATCCTGATATTTCAGGTCCCCGTAAGGATGATACCTGTAATGCAACACAGCTTCGTCAGAATGCGGTGCGGGATCTGGCAAAGCTGTCAGATGCAGTGATTATCGCAGGCTCTCAGAATTCCTCTAATTCTAACCGTCTGCGTGAGGAAGCTGAACGTGCAGGCACTCCAGCCTTTCTCATTGATGATGCTCAGGGGATCGATCCTAAATGGCTTATGGATGTGAATGTAATCGGAGTCAGTGCCGGTGCAAGTGCTCCTGATTATGTCATTCGCGATATTGTTGATTATCTGCTCTCTCACGGCGGTACCTCGCTTGAGGAAGTAGGTGAGGCCGGTGTTACCCGTCATTTCCCCTTGCCTAGAAATTTACAGGGATAAAATTATTCCAGAAATAAAAGGCGCCATTTGGCGCCTTTTTAGTAAGAGATGAGTATCAGTCAATGTGCTCGTATTGAGCCTTGGTTATCACGCCGTTATCGTTAGCGATGATGGTTAAGGACTGCTGAGCGAAGTTGTCGCAGAGAACTTCCTCAGTCTTGCCATCCTGATGAGTGATCTTGGCCTTGAGAGCTGCAAGGGTAGGTAATTTCTCCTGGGCAACGCCAAAGTCATAGACTACGCGATTGGGATAAGTAGATTCTCTTGCAAAGTCGATAACACCAGTGATATCTGAAAGCTTGGTTTTGCCTTCAATAATAGTGATCTTCTTTAAGACAGGATCATCCATCTTCTCATCAATGGCACATTGATTATTAGAGCCTACAACCTGACCATTCTTATAAAGTACTAAACGGCAGTGATCGCTCAGGCCTGCAGTGGAGAAGTCAGACAGGCCATAGGTTACCAGTGAGACTACAGCAGAGCTGGTTGCGGAGACTGTGCCGTCTGCGCAGGTAGTGGTGTAGTGAGAGAAGGTTAGATCCTCAACACTCTTTTCAACTACCGGCTCGCCCCATTTCTTTTCAACAGTAGCCTTATCACTGTTTAACTGAGGTGTTAAAACTGAGCATTTCTCAGCAGCTGCAATCTGCATGGCAGTACAGCCTGATAACATCATGCCAAAGGCTACACTGGCAACGGTAAGCGCAATTAAATATGGACGGTTCATGAACTACTCCAAAAATACAATAGATTTCGCGAATTTTCCGAAAACGGTTAACAACTGGTCTGAAAACAGCTTTAACAATCAGGCGGAATATTTCTGACTGATTGTACCTGATCATTGGTCTTTTGTTTGGATCCAAGTCCACTTTTTATTGTGTCCTCAGGAACTCCGTTATGATTGGTTGTATGAAGAGCCCGTGACTGTACTTTAAAATCTCTTTGAGAAGTCTTATCCTCTGTGCAGACCGTGCTCTTTTGATCTGCCACTGCGGTGATGCCCTTTGAGAGGGGGCGGATAACAGATCTTATTCAGTATATTTCGTTTCCTGCTGATTTTTAGATTGCGAATAAGTTTTAAAACCGGGATTTAACATGGAAAATTTTGAGTTCAGACAGGCTATACCAGAGGATGTTCCCTTACTTGCATCCCTTGAGGCGCGCTGCTTTCCTCCCGCAGAAGGTGCTTCCCTAGAGAGGATCCGTGACCGGGTAAACGAGTATGCCGATCGCTTCCTTATCATGTTGCAGAATGGAAATATTGTAGGCATGGTTAACGGCCTGTGCACTGATAATAAAGATCTCACAGATGAGATGTATGAAGATGTAAAGATGCATAAGGATGCAGGTCTTTGGCAGATGATTTTCAGCGTATGTGTTGAGCCGTCTCTTCAGGGGAAGGGAATGGGGCTACTTATCGTTAAGAAATATATTGAAGAGATAAAAAGACATCAATTTTGCAGGGGTATAGTTCTTACCTGCAAGGAGCATTTGCTTCACTTCTATTCCAAAAACGGCTTTGTTGATGAGGGCGTCAGTGCCTCAGAGCATGGCGGTGTTGTCTGGCATCAGATGCGTCTTACCTTCTGACTCATCTAAAAAAAGAGGATGAAGCGTTAACCTCATCCTCCATTTGAAAAGTTAGCTTAGATATCGCTCTTATCAGGGGTTATCCAGGCAGGATTTTTCTTTTCATAAGCGGCAATTTCATCTTCATGCTTAAGTGTAAGTGAAATTGCATCCAGACCTTCTAGGAGGCAGTGACGTCTGAACTCATCTAGGGTGAATGTAAAGTGCAGATCGGCACAATCCACAGTCATATCTACCAAGGAGATTTTGATCTTGGTGCCAGGCTCCTTTTCCAGTACCTTGAAGATCTGATCAACCTCATCCTCCTTAAGGCGCAAAGGCAACAGACCGTTTCCTAAGGAGTTGTTGTTGAAAATTGATGCAAAGCTTGGTGCAATTACGGCACGGAAGCCATAGTCCATCAGGGCCCAGGGGGCATGCTCGCGTGATGAGCCGTTACCGAAATTATCACGGGCAACCAGAATAGTGGCTCCCTGATATTCAGGTTTGTTCAGATTAAACTCAGGATTAGGCTGGGTTTCGGCATCATCCAAATATCTCCAGTCGTGGAAGAGGTGCTTACCAAAGCCCTTACGGCTTACAGCCAGCAGAAACTGCTTGGGGATAATCTGATCAGTATCGATATTGGCGGAGTCAAGAGGAACTGCTACGCCTTCGTATACGGTGAACTTTTCCATATTGCTCTCCTTAATCTAAAAACTCACGAACATCGGCCAGACAACCTTTGACAGCACAGGCTGCAGCAGAAGCAGGACTCATGAGGTGAGTACGTGAGCCCTTGCCCTGACGTCCTACGAAGTTGCGGTTGGAGGTTGATGCAACACGCATTCCGGCGGGAGCGCGATCATCATTCATGGCAAGACACATTGAGCAGCCGGGTAATCTCCACTCAAAGCCTGCTTCGATAAAAATCTTATCAAGACCTTCACGCTCTGCCTGAGCTTTGACCCATTGCGTGCCGGGAACTGCAATTGCAAGCTTGATATTAGATGCAATATGACGCCCCTTTAAGATCTCAGCTGCGGCGCGGAAGTCCTCGATGCGGCCATTGGTGCATGAGCCGATGAAGACATAATCTACAGGATAGCCTGCGATCCTGGTGTGTGGCTTAACATCGATATAGGCTACGGCGTCGGCACAGGATTTTGCTACGATAGGATCGCTGTAATCATCAGGTGATGGAACTACATCTGTAATTGCGCATTCCTGTCCCGGGTTGGTACCCCAGGTAAGCTGAGGCTCGATCCTGGAGGCATCAAGCTCTACAACCTTGTCAAAGACTGCATCATCATCGGATTTCAGTGTCTTCCAGTATTCAACAGCCTTATCAAACTCCTCACCCTTAGGAGCCATGAGACGTCCTTTGATGTATTCAAAGGTAGTTTCATCAGGAGCGATCATGCCGACAGTGGCGCCAAACTCAATTGCCATGTTGGATAGAGTCATACGACCATCCATGGACAATGCACGAACAGCCTCACCTGCAAATTCAACTGCATAGCCGGTACCGCCTGCAGTAGTCAGTTTACCGATGATTGCCAGGATCAAATCCTTGGCAGAGCAGCCCTTTTGCAGAAGTCCCTTGCATTCGATCTTCATGGTCTTGTACTTAGCCTGCTTCAAGGTCTGAGTAGCCATGACATGTTCAACCTCTGAGGTACCGATACCAAAGGCAAGAGCACCAAAGGCACCATGAGTTGCAGTGTGGGAGTCACCGCATACGAGGGTAGTACCGGGCAGAGTAAAGCCCACCTGAGGTCCTACGATGTGCACAATACCCTGATTGGGGTGATTTAAGCCAAACAGAGTAACATCAAATTTCTTGGTGTTATTGATAAGGGCGCGGATCTGAGTCTGAGCCATCTCAGAGCAGGCCTCAATGGTCTGCTCGCGAGTTGAAATATCATGATCCATGGTTGCAAGGGTGAGCTCAGGGTGACGGAGCCTGCGACCTGACTGCTCAAGACCTGCAAAGGCCTGAGGGGAGGTAACTTCATGACACAAATGTCTGTCGATAAAGAGAGTAGGCAGCTCGCCTTCCTGCTGGAAGACGACATGACTGTCATAAACCTTCTCGTAAAGTGTTTTACCCATTTTTATACTTATCCTGACTTTTAATAATAATTAAGCTTCAGCAACAGCTTTGGCGATCAAATCACCCATTTCTGAGGTGGATAACGGAGCACGCGGAGATGCACCTGAT
The DNA here is from genome assembly GCA_963622535.1 of Akkermansia muciniphila. GTDB lineage: Bacteria > Pseudomonadota > Gammaproteobacteria > Enterobacterales > Succinivibrionaceae > Succinivibrio. The sequence goes on along the minus strand of CAVFIO010000037.1, from coordinate 7,811 downwards.
TCCATGAGATCGGAGGTGAGATTGCCTTCAGAGAGTACCTTTGATACAGCATCCTCAATAGTTTTGGCAGCATCGTTTTCCTTTAATGAATAACGAAGCATGAGGGCAGCTGACAGGATCTGAGCAATAGGATTGGCAATTCCCTTGCCTGCAATATCAGGAGCACTGCCGCCAGCCGGTTCATACAGACCAAAGCCACCTTCGCCCAGGGATGCAGAAGGAAGCATGCCCATGGAGCCGGTGATCATGGCACATTCATCAGAGAGTATGTCACCAAACATATTTGAGCACAGCAGGACGTCAAACTGAGAGGGAGCCTTAACCAGCTGCATAGTAGCGTTATCAATATAGATATGGTTGAGCTCAACTTCAGGATAGTCCCTGGCAACCTCAGTTACGACCTCACGCCAGAGAATGGAGCTTTGCAATACATTGGATTTATCAACAGACGTTACCTTTTTGTCACGAAGCATGGCTGCTTCAAAGGCAATCCTGGCAATACGTTCAATCTCATAGCGATGATAGATCTCGGTATCATAGGCTTTCTCCTCAGGACCTGTACCTTCACGGCCCTTTGGCTGACCGAAGTAGATGCCGCCGGTTAGTTCACGTACGCACAGCATATCAAAGCCGCGCATGGCAATGTCGGCACGAAGCGGAGATAAGGAGCCTAGGCCCTGATAGATCTTTGCCGGGCGGAAATTGCAGTAAAGTCCGAAGTGCTTACGCAAAGGCAATAAGGCACCGCGCTCAGGACGCTCTGCAGGAGGCAGATGATCCCACTTAGGACCGCCAACTGAGCCAAATAAAATTGCGTCAGAGGCTTCGCAGGCCTTCAGGGTATCCTCAGGCAAGGGGGTACCGCAGGCATCAATAGCACAACCTCCGGCAAGCTTTTCATTGAAATTCAGTTCAAAATCAAATTTCTTTGAGACAGCGTTTAATACCTTTTTAGCCTCAGCCATAACCTCCGGGCCGATGCCGTCACCTGCCAAAACTGCGATATTGTAGGATTTCATGTTTACTCCTGATTAATTCCTGCCTAATTCTTGTTCTTTTTCCTGCTCAATCATCTGGGCACGGTAAATACTGTTGGATGCACTGATAAGAGAGAGTGCAGAAGCCTCGATAACGTCAGTTGAGATGCCTACACCGTAGTAGTGACGGCCTTCAAAAATCACATCGACGTTTACCTGACCCTGGGCATTCATACCAGAGCCTTTTGCTGTGATCTGGAAGCTTTCAAGCTTCAGTTTAATACCGGTCAGACGGTTTATGCAGTTGAATACTGCGTCAACAGGACCGTTACCGGTACCGGATTCAGTACGGGTACGCTTGCCGATGCGCAATCTTACAGAAGCCGTGGGAATGATGTTGCTTCCACCTGACATCACGGAAAGATTGTCGAGCTTAAACTGTGATTCCTCTTCCTCATCCTGTGAGAAGAACATTAAGGCTTCAAGATCATAGTCAAAGACCTGACCTTTCTTGTCAGCAAGCTTTAAGAAGCGCTGATAGATTTCATCAAGGTTATAGGTGCCTTCCTTGTAGCCAAGCTTTTCCAGTACGGACTTGATCATATGACGGCCAGAGCGGGCGGTCATATGCATATTATTTTCCTTAAAGCCCACACTCTCGGGAGTTAGGATTTCATAGGTCTGCTTGTTCTTCAACACACCATCCTGATGAATACCTGACGAGTGTGCAAAGGCATTAGAGCCAACCACTGCTTTGTGAGACGGTACCGGCTCATTGGTGACGGATGCAACCATCTGAGAGGCACGGGCAATGTTTTCACAGCGAACGTTGGTGTAGACGCCATTCATATACTTCTCACGAAGCTTCATGGACATCACAACTTCCTCCAGGGAGCAGTTACCGGCTCTTTCACCCAGACCGTTCATGCATACCTCAATCTGGCGGGCACCTTCCTGTACTGCTGTCAGGGAGTTTGCTGTTGCCATGCCCAGATCGTTATGGCAGTGAACACTGATGCGTGCTTTATCGATATTAGGTACGCGATTAAACAGGGTCTTGATTATGCCGCCAAATTCATAAGGTAGTGTGTAGCCTACGGTATCGGGAATGTTGACAGTAGTAGCACCGGCATTAATGGCAGTCTCGACGATGCGGCAGAGATTGTCAATCGGCGTACGGCCAGCGTCCTCGCAGGAAAATTCGACATCATCAGTGTATTTTCTTGCATAGCGAACATGGTGCTCGGCCATAGCAATCACATCTTCAAAGCTACGGTGTAATTTATCCTTCACATGGATCTCGGAGGTAGCAACGAAGGTATGAATACGGAAATGATCAAGGCCGTGTAAAGCTTCATTAACCGCATCGATATCCTTTTCAACGGTACGGCTTAAGCCGCAGCATACGGCATTTTTCAAGGCATGACCGATATCATGCACAGACTTTAAATCACCAGGTGATGAAATAGGGAAACCTGCTTCGATAACATCAACTCCGAGCTCATCAAGCATCATTGCCAGATGTAATTTCTGTACCGGAGTTAAGGAGCGCATTAAGGCCTGTTCGCCGTCACGCAATGTTGTATCAAATATATATACGTGGTTCTTATCGTTTGCCATAAAAAGCCTTTGCAAAAACCTGAAAAAATGAAACCTGTAAAACAGGCGATGGCATTATCATAAAACACCTTTTTTGCAATGCAAGCACTTTTTGCAAAAAATGAATTTATAAATAGCTAATATATTGAAAATAAAGATAATTCTTTTTCAAAGAAGCTAACTGTTTCATTGAAAATACTAGGTGTTTACTTTGCAAAAATAATGGTTTTTGCAGAAAAATGATTAAATTTCTTTCTTTGCAAAAAGTGATGATTTTGTAAAAATCCCTAAGGTAGTTGCCGAGAGTTGTTTTAAGACTGTACAGGTTATTGAAGCCTATTCATATTTTTCGAGCAGGAGATATGAGACTTAGGAGATATGGACTTTCTAGACTGCAATTTTTATGAGCAGTAAAGTCAGCTTATACCAATCAAAATTCTTGTTTTGATGTAAAACTGCATTCTAAAAAATCATGTTTTGATGTTAAAATCAAAGTATAAAAATCTTGTTTTAATGCAAAATAAAATAAAAAACTAACAATAACAAAGTGTTAATAATCAGGCGTATTCTGCTATGAAAAGGAAGATTATTTCGAGTCTTATTGCCTGGAAAAAACAAAGTAATGGCCGGACTGCTTTGTTAATTGATGGTGCCCGACGTGTTGGCAAAAGTTATGTTGCAGTTGAGTTTGCCAAACAGAATTACAAAACTTATCTTGTTATTGATTTTAATGAAGCAGGAGATGAGATCCGTTCTCTTTTTGATGGAAACCTGCGAGATTTAGACTCTTTATTCATGAACTTGCAGGTTTTATACGGCGTAAAGCTTTACCAGAGAAAATCTCTCATAATTTTTGATGATATTCAGCTTTGTCCACGGGCGCGGGCTGCTATTAAGTTTCTGGTAGCAGATGGACGTTATGACTATCTTGAAACAGGTTCTCTTTTATCCATAAAGGAAAACGTCAAGGATATATTGATCCCTTCCGAGGAACACCATCTTAGGATGTATCCCATGGATTTTGAAGAGTTTTTATGGGCTAGAAACGAACAGTCTCTTTGGGAGCTGATTAAGCAGAATTTTGAGAAAAGAAAGCCTTTGGGCGAGACTTTACACCGGAAGGCTATGTCATTGTTTAGGGAATACCTGATAATAGGTGGAATGCCTCAGGTGGTGGATGAGTACACCAGCTCTCGTGATTTTGAGGAAGCTGACCGTATAAAAAAGGATATTCTTGAACTGTACAGGGCTGATATTTCCAAGCATGGTAATAGATATGCCGCAAAGATTAAGAACATTTTCGATGAGATCCCCTCCGAGCTTTCAAGACATAATAAGGCTTTCACCCTATCGGTATTAGGGCGGGGTGCAAGCTATAGAAGTTATGAGACTTCATTTTTGTGGCTTGAAGACTCGATGATAGTAAATGTCTGTTATAACTCAACTTCCCCAAATTTGGGATTAAAGCTTAACCGGGATCATTCTTCTTTTAAAGTTTATATGGGTGATACCGGACTTCTGATTTCGATGGCCTTTGATGAGAATGGGAAGGTGCCGCTTGAGTTATATCGGAAGCTTCTTACGGGAAAACTTGAAGTTAACGAGGGAATGATTTTTGAAAATATTGTGGCTCAGATGCTAAAGGCTACCGGACACAGCTTGTATTTCTACTCAAATCCATCCCGCAATGACAAGAACAGTCGCATGGAAATAGACTTCCTTGTAGCTAAATCCAGGATAACCAATAGTCATAATGTAAGTCCAATTGAGGTAAAGTCGGGGAAAAACTATACCTTATCATCACTTAATAAATTCAGAATAAAATTTAAGGAGGAGTTGCATACAGCGTATGTGCTGCATACCGAGGATCTTTGGTTTCAGGATGAGATTGTGTATCTTCCTGTGTATATGACTCCATTGCTATAGCCAGATGTGCGCTTGAATAATAAAGGCCACCGGGGTGACCTTTATCCTAATTGATGATTAAAGCTTTTGCAGAAGCTTTTCCTGCACTATGTCAAAGCCGCCAGTGCTCTTTTGACTCGGTACAAAACTTAGGCGATTGGTAAAGCCCTCGGGAATATCCTCCTCATGGTGTGAGACAAACAGAACCGAGGTCTGTCCGTGAGTCATTACATAGGTGATGAAAGCCTTGACCTGTGCTCTGGCAAATCCATCTAATCCCTGCAATGGTTCGTCGAGAATTAAAAGCGGAGGCGTTTTTACCAGTGCGCGGATGATAAGCAACATGCGCTGCTGACCAAAGGATAGAGATCTGAATGAGACATGCTCCTTATCAGCAAGTCCTGCAACCTTAAGCCATGCGCGGGCCGCCTGAAGCTCCTCATCACCTGGATGGGCATAAAGTCCTATTGAGTCATAAAAGCCTGAGAGGATAACGTTGATAGCAGGGGATGAGACGCGATAATCAAGATGCAGAGCTCCGGAAACTGCGCCATAGTATTTCTTAATGTCCCAGATACTTTCTCCGCTGCCACGTTTCATACCAAACACGGTTACATCGTTGGTATAAACCAGAGGATTATCACCGGTAATCAGAGATAAAAGAGTTGATTTACCGGCACCGTTAGGTCCGCAGATATGCCAGTGCTCACCTTTGTTGACTGTGAAGCTGAATTTATCAAAGATCACGCGCTGATATTCAATGTGAATATTCTTAAGCTGAACGATAGGACCGTCGGGGATCTGCTTAAGGGCAAATTTGGCAGGAGTTCTGGGAGGATTTACATCCGGCATGTCAGCATAGCCCAGCAGCACCTTGGCATCAGGATCCTGTTCAATTTCCTCACGGGTTGAAAGCTTGGTGATGGCACAATCCTGAATGATACCCATCTTGGTTAAGCTGTCAGGGATCTCACTTGGACGGTTGACGATGAGTACGGTTGGTGTCTCGTACTTTTCATGCATTTCATTGATAAGGTGCAGGAGATTTTTGCGGGTAGCAACGTCAAGCGCATCAAACGGAGTGTCCAGTACCAGAAGATTTGGGCGGGAGCACAATGCCTGAGCCAGTAATGCCTTGCGTCCTTCACCACCTGATAGCTGCCGTAAGGGTTTATCCATCAGCAAACCAAGGTTCATGGCCTCTATGACTTCATCAACTATCTCCGGATTGGCATTTTCAAGCAGGTCACGGATGGTGATACCGATCTCCTCTTTTGCTGTTGTTGAATCGGAGTTACGCATATTGTAGTCGTCTTCAAAAAGCTTCATTTGCTTTTCAAAGGATACAAGTACCGGATGATAGTTTTCAGGAGCACTGCCTGAAACAAGCTCCAGTTCACCTTCAAATGCACGCGCAATTGAAGTTTTACCAGAGCCGTTGCCACCGATGAGAACTATCAGATCATGTGGTGCAATGGTGATTGATCCTAAGCGAGCATCAAGCTCTTCCCCGTTTGATTTTTTTACTATTCTGAAGACCGCGTCTTCCCATGCAATAGTGCGACTAGTCATAGTGTGCCTTACAACATGTTAATTCGATGCAGAACTCTCTGCCACTATAAATTTAAAAGTGTTGTGATTTTACTTCATTAGCAGGCAGGCAACTGACATACGAGTATTTGCACCGGGAATATTTGCTGTTTTAAAAAGCCTGATATTTTGTTATGCAGCGTTCTTTTTCTGAGAAGACAAGAGCCAGACGGATACATTCAAGCTTATGATTCTGCTGCTCACCATACCTGCGTTGCTCTATCTGGGAGATTGCCTCTGTGAGCAGTTTGCTCTCATCATCATGTCTTGCGTATTTCAGTTCGATGACAAAATATCTCTCACAGGTTTTGACCTCAAGATCGGATCTACCTAATGCATTATGTGTTTCAGCCTTGGCCTCATGACCGCAGGCATTAATACACACCAGTAACAGGGCCCGAACTGAAGCTTCATTATTTAACGGGTATGCATCATAGGGGATCCCAAGCAGCAGGGTATTCATTCCTCTGACAATTTCTTCGGGATCGGAGGTATTAAACGCAAGATAGAGATCATTTCTTGCAGCGGAGCTGGATATTTCATCGGCATAGAGCCTGGCCATGGATTGAGATACTTCTTTATTTGGATAATTGAGCAGTACGTTTTCCGTAGAAATGCGGCTTTTGATAGTTAGATATCCTGTTTGACAGAGCATCGCTCTATCATCTATATGTGCCAGATCAGCAGATGAATTTAATGTTTCGAGCGACAAGATCTGATCCTGTCCGTATTCTCCAAGTGATTTTAAGGAATGAGTCTTCAGGTATTGAAGCAGTACCGTAGGTCTTCCTGAAGAGCTGTACCAGTAATTGATAAAGCCTCTTTGCGGAGCGTTAAGAAAATTCAGTACAGACCACACGCAGTGTACGTTGCTTGAAGCCTCCTCATCAAAGCAATAGCCGTCATAGTTTTCCTTAATGCGTGCAAGACATGCGGCATGATCTATCGAGGGTACTGCAGGCCTTATCAATAAAGGGGGCAAAATATTCTGCTATTTCATCATCTGTATATCCAAGCAGTGTTCCATAGGCCGGATCTGTGGAAATATCCTGATCGATATTAAAAGCAGAGAAAATGCCGGTGTTTTTATAACGGGTAATTCCTGTGATAAACATGAATCTGAAGCAGGATCCAACACCTTTCAGCATAAGGTAGAACTGGGATAAAAGTCTCTGAACTGTTTCAAACAGTGCAGGATCGTTCATGCAGTTATTCAACGGTGCGTCATATTCATCAATGAGAAGCACGGTTGATCCATCGTTCAAGGATGAAAACATACGTCTCATGACACTGATAAGAGGTTCGCTTTCGGCAATCTTCTGAGGTTGCCTTAAGCCTGCTTTAATACAGGCATCGATGAACATGTATTCAAATTGCAGGAGAAAATCATCTTTGTCAGAGAAAATACAGCATTGCGAGAAATCAAGCTTTAAAACAGGATAAACGTCAGGATCAGTCCATTTCCCGGCTATTGCAAGGCCGGTAAATTCCCTGATGCCGGATTTAAAGAGAGATTCAAAGGTTGAGAGCAGCAGGGTTTTACCAAAGCGACGCGGCCTTGACAGAAAATATTTATACCTTGTAGATGCAAGATTGTATATGAGCTCTGTCTTGTCCACATAGACCATGTTGTGGCGACGTAGCGCGTTAAAGGATGTTTCAGATAGAGGAAGTTCTGATGGTTGTGCTATGGCGCGATCATAACGGACATTCGTCACAAAAATGAAAATTTAGCTTTTT
>CAVFIO010000036.1:8045-17813 GCA_963622535.1 Akkermansia muciniphila | reverse complement strand
ATGCAGTAAAATGATCCTAGTAGAAATTGGCGATCACGGCGCTCTGAACCGAATTTTCGAAAATGTGATCGGGTTCAGATCGCGACGTGGCCATATACATTTGCCATCATGATCAATCATGAGTGAAAGTCTCATGAGGAGTCAGGAAATAATGCGCCGTCATCCTACTTATGACCGCTTTATGCCTGATAACAACACCGCCATCTCACTTGTGTCAGTAAGAACTGAGTGCCCTGAATACAGATAAATGCAGATCACTGTGAACTAAGCTTTAAGACTTGATAAGAAAACCTGAAAAAGCAGATCCCAGACCAAAATTTTAGCGCTCTGCAGCTGTATTTATCCTAAAAATAAAGGTTTTGAGCTATACTCACCACTATGAAACCGAGAACACTTTTTAGCTCCATCCTGGTTGCAACTAGTATATGCATCAGCCTTTGCACAAACACTGTTTTTGCAAAAAATGAGTGTTCCCTTGAAATAAGACCAAATGAGAATGAGCTGGCCTTTGCCGCAACCGGATCTAAGCTCCTAGCTGCCGAAAACATCTGCAACGGTGAATATCTGGATATTCCCTACGATCAGAAAATAGGTGCCGTAACCTTGTTAAAAGGACAGTATCCGCGCATCAGCTCCAGTGCAAAGGATATAACCTTCAAAGCGGTAAATAATGCAGGAGACAGAGTTGAAAGCTGTCTGTGGTGTGATCGCATAGACCGTCTTTTGGTAAGTGATACCAATGCCCTGTGCTCTGTTTCCTTTTTAAATATCAGATCCTGTGCCAGAACCGGTCAGGCAGTATTCAGCATTCAGCAAAGAAAAATCAATACGGGAGAGAAGTGCATACCATCTCTTGCTTATTTCGGACGCACAGGATCAGAGCTTCGCTTTGCCATGCAGGATTGCAAGAATATGTCAGCTCCGGCCCTTACCTATGATTTAAGCTATGGTAATATCATAAGATTCCTAGATGAGCGTATTGAAGTCATCAAGGCTGACAACAGCGGTATTCACTACCGCCGTTTTCACATCCGGGAGCCTCAGCTTGGTATTAAGCACTAAAGCAACCTTTTCCACCTGCTATAATCCGTAAAATATGAAAGATTCGATTATCAAATTAATAAGCCTGCTGCCTGTTATAGCCTTCTTTATCGTCTATAAGAGCTCAGGCGATCTCATTTTAGCAACCGGCGTGATCGTCGCAGGCTGTGTATTAACCACCATATTGGAATTTATTTTAAAACGTACCATCTCCCGTATGCAGATATTTATGGTGGTTGCAGTTCTGGTTTTCGGAATTCCTACAGTCCTGTTAAAGGATCCGACCATCATCAAATGGAAGGTGACCGCCGTAAATCTCATCTTTGCACTTTTGATTTTTATCTTTCAGTATCTGCTTAAGAAGAACCCGCTGGGCTTTTTATTCGGCAGAGAGCTTAAAATGCCTGATGACTGCTGGACCTTCCTCGCATCAAGCTGGATGATCTTCTTTATCTTTGCCGCAGCGTTGAATGTGGTGATTGCCTTCTATCTGCCCTCTCTTTTCGGTATAAGTGACAGTGAGGCAGAATCACTGTGGGTTGACTACAAAACCTTCGGCAATGCCATATTGAATCTGATTTTTGCAATTATCAGCATGCTGCTGCTGATAAAAAAACACCCCGGTCTTTTAGACGAACTAAAGCATTAAATTTACTGACAATCAGTACAGAATAAGGACATTTACTATGCCTGATATGAACTTTGGCAACATCCGTTACGCCGTGATCCCGGTTGCCGGACTCGGAACAAGATTACTTCCTGCAACCAAGGCCATTCCCAAGGAAATGATGCCACTTGTTGACAAGCCCCTGATCCAGTATGTGGTGAACGAGGCCGTAGCTGCCGGTATCAAGAATATTGTTCTGGTTACCCATTCTTCAAAAAATGCCATCGCCAACCATTTTGATACCTCCTTTGAGCTTGAGGCTACCCTTGAAAAACGCGTCAAGCGTCAGATTTTAAATGAGGTACGCTCAATTATCCCTGAGGACGTAACCATTCTCTCAGTGCGTCAGGGTGAGGCCTTAGGTCTTGCCCAGGCAATTCAATGCGCCGAGCCCATTGTCGGCCGCAGTCCTTTTGCAGTACTGCTGCCGGATGTGATCATCGACGAGGCCAAGGCCAATCCTCAGACTGACAATCTTGCCGACATGGTAAAACGCTTTGAGGAAACCGGTAAATCACAGATCATGGTCGAGCAGGTACCCCATGAGCTCGTACACGCCTACGGTGTGGTTGATTTAGGCGGTAAGAAGCTCAAGCCCGGTGAGAGCTCCCAGATCCTCTCTATGGTTGAAAAGCCTGAGGTTGACAAGGCTCCATCTGATTATGCGGTAGTCGGACGCTATGTGCTGCCTGCTGAAATCTGGCCGCTCTTTAAACGCACCCCTCTTGGCGCAGGCGGTGAGTTCCAGCTTACCGATACCATTGATCTGCTGATGAAGGTGCAGGATATTGAGGCCTATGCCATCAAGGGCTGCAGCCATGACTGCGGTAACAAGCCAGGTTATGTAAAGACCTTCATTGAGTATGCCCTGAGACATCCCGTAATCGGCTCAGAAATCTCATCATTTGTAAAAAAGCTTGCAAAATAATAGAATCTGCACGTAAATTTTGTGTTAAGCCGCAATCTTGTTGCGGCTTTTACACATCAGGCGATCGGTGACGGTCAACTGCTGCAGACGCAGTAACTACCAACAAAGGAAAACAAAATGGAAAAAAACCAAAAGAGTGAGACTGAGGTTTCCAACATTAGTTATGCAGAAAAATTCCGCATCATGGACAGGGAGGCTCTGGCAACCCTGATCCTGGCGGTGATCATTGCTGCATTTTTCTGGGGGGCAATCTGGCTCCTTAAGGACAACACTGCAACTGTATTTGCCATGCCGGTATGGTTTGTAGTCTCCTGCATCGGAGGCTACCTGCTGTCCATGGCAGGAGTGATCTATCTTGTAAAAAAGATCATGGTCGATTTTCCTCTTGATGAACAGGATACTGAAATTACCCAGAACGAGCAGGAAGCTCACGATGAGATAGCAGGAGCAGGCAGTGAACGCAATTAATCCAGTAATATTTCCGGTAGTAGTTTTTCTTACCGTGCTTCTGGCAATAGGCCTCTGGTGTAACCGCGGCCTTGGACGCTCCATAAATTTCCAGAAGGATTTCTTTATCGCAAACCGCTCTCTTGGCGGTCTGGTACTTGCTTTAACCCTGGTTGCCACCTACGGATCAGTAAGCTCCTTCGTCTCAGGCCCGGGCGTTGCCTGGAGCACCGGCTTTGGCTGGGTGGTGTTTGCAGCCCCGCAGATAATCACCGGTTTCTTTATTTTAGGAATTCTCGGTAAAAAGATGGCAGTTCTTGCACGCCGCACCGAATCTCTTACCGTAATCGATTTAATTCAGGCCCGCTATAACTGCAAGAGCCTCAGTGTTATTCTGGCGCTGGTGCTTATAGTATTCTTTACAGCAACCGTTGTAGGACAGTTTATCGGCGGCGCGCAGATCTTTGCCGCAATTACCGGATATGACTATAAAATCGGTCTTCTGATCTTTGCAACAGTCACTGTCATCTATACCTCATCAGGCTTCAAGGCTGTGGTTTTAACCGACGCAGTCTGCGCCGTGCTGATGCTTGTCGGCATGATAACCTTAGGCTTTACCATGGTGAAAGCAGGTGGTGGCATGGAGCAGATCATGGCTAATATCTCAAGCACCAACGTAGGTGAGGACGGTATCTCCAATCTTCTAAAGCCTGACGCCGGCGGAACTCTGCCCTATACTCTGCTGCTCTCTGCCTGGCTGCTGGTTGGCTTTTGCACCTTAGGTCTTCCGCAGTCCATGGTTCGCTGCATGAGCTATAAATCAACAAAGGGCCTTTCATCTGCCATGATCATTGCCACCGTGGTCTGCGGTGCGCTGATGATCGGTATGACCCTCCTTGGCGTACTCTCACGTGGCGTTATTCTGGAAAAGCCTGTCAACGGTACTGATGCCGTGATCCCTGAAATGATTGTAAACTTCATGGATCCGGTGATGGCCGGAGTTACCATCATCGGTCCGCTGGCTGCAACCATGTCAACGGTATCATCCCTGCTGATCTCTGCAGCCTCGGCTGTAGCCCGTGATCTCGTGCGTCAGGTAAAGGGCCCAGAATATCTGGAGAGCATGTCAGCACAGGCCTCAAAGCGCTCTGCAGTATGGGTAACCCTGATTTTAGGTGTGATCTCAATTGCGCTGGCACTCTATCCTCAGTCCATTGTGGTATGGGTAAATATGTTTGCCTTCGGCGGGCTTGAATCAGCCTTCATGTGGCCGGTGGTACTGGGATTGTTCTGGAAGAGAATGAATACCTCAGGTGCCCTGTGGGGAATTGCCCTGGGATTAGGCTCATACTGCCTGGCCATGGCTACCGGCTTTAAGATCATGTCCTTCCACTCAATCCTGATCGGTACGGTAATAGGTCTTGCAGCATCTGTTATCGGTGCCTATATCGGCTCACAAAGTGATGAAAAGATCTTAAAGATATTCTTCCCGCATAAATTTGCCTGATAGAATTTGCGTTAGAATATTATGGCCTGTCAGATGACAGGCCTGTTTTTTTTAGGAGGGTAGCTGTGAACTGGAAGCTGTGTCTTGGACTGTTGGTCTTTTTTGCCCTCTTGATGTCCTCATCCTACACTCTCCTGGTCCCCTTTCTGCCTGTATATCTGGTACGTGAGCTGGGTGCTCAGAGCGAGGATGTCAACCTTTGGGCAGGTATCGTCTTTGCAATTACCTTTGCAATCTCTGCAGTAGTATCGCCCCTTTGGGGACGCCTGGCAGACAGAACCGGCCGCAAGCTTATGATGCTGCGCTCCTCCTCGTTGCTTTTTATATGCTATCTGATAGGAGGCATGGTAACCACTCCCTGGCAGCTTTTCGGAATGCGAGCCCTGCAGGGATTTGCCGCAGGATTATGGCCTGCATGCCTTGCCATGCTCTCTGCCTATGTGCCTAAGGAAAAGCTCGGCATATCCATGGGACTTATGCAATCTGCAAACATCTGCGGAGGCATTGTAGGACCGTTGCTTGGCGGAATACTGGCAAGCACCTTCGGCATGCGCAATTCCTTTTTCGTATCCGCAGCCGGACTGTCACTTATCACAATACTGACCATAATCTTTATAAAAGAGCCGCCCCGTGAAAAGGTAGCCGCGCCAAGGAAGGATGCCTCCTCTCAAAAGCAGCCGTCACTTATGAAAAATCCTGCGGTATTCATATTGATGACCGTAGCCTGTCTTATCATGCTTACCATTCAGCAGGTACAGCCGGTTATGACCACCTATATTTCATCATTTGAGGGCACGGACGGTGATCTGCTGATGCTGATCTCAGGTGCCGTCTTCTCTTTAGGAGGAGTTGCCGGAGCGATCGCTGCCCCTGTATGGGGTAAGCAGGGACAGAAGCACGGCTTCTATAAAACCATGTTTATATCGCTGATCCTGGCAGGCTGCATCTCAATACTGCAGGGAATACCAAATAACCTTATACTCTTTGCAACCATGCAGTTCTGCGTAGGTCTTGGCTTCTCAGGTATCTTCCCGTCGGCAAACTCACTGCTGGTTCTGCTGACACCTCCGAACAGACGCGGAGAGAGCTTTTCGCTGTTTTTTGCCGCACAGCAGGTAGGTGGCGCCGTAGGCCCCATCATCGGAGGAATTACGGCTACGCTGGTAGCGCCCAGACTGGTTTTCTTCAGCTCAGGCATCATCATGATAGGGTGCGGACTCTATGTGTTAACCAGCGGCAAAAAGCTGCTCTACACCGATCTCATTGAGACCGAGCAGAATAAAAGCTCCGCTGATGACTATATTGAGAGGATTAAGCAGCAGGCGGCAGCTGAGCTCAAGCAGAAAAAGGAGCAGCAAAATGCAGCTCATGATAACAAGTAGGCTTACGCTTGCCGCGGTCTGTGCCTGCTTTGCAGCAAGCGTATCCAATGCGGGATCATTAAGCTCCTGCACCTGTAACGGGATAGCGCTTTACGGGAAGGTAAAATTCGTCGACAGCTTTGCCGATCTCAAAGTCCAGTTTGTTAATTCCTTTGCCGATCTCAAGGTTAAATTTGTAAACTCCTTCCCGGATGAATGCGGCAAATGGCAAAGGGTTGACAGCTTTCCTGACTTTACGGTGCAGATCGTATCATCATTTCCTGATCTCAAGGTTCAGGAGGTAGGCTCCTTCCCGGGATTATAGAAAGCCCGGGGCTATTTCCTCATACGGGAGATAGCCTGCAGTCTGTCTTGAAAGCAAGGGTTTAGGCAGATCTGAGCGCCGTATTTAGAACACACGAAGGCGGAGACCTCATTTGCAAGTGCGTGGGCATCATCAAGATCTGCACCGCTTATGATGGCTGCACCAAAGGCTGCATCAAAGCTGTCCCCGGCACCTATGGTATCGGCAAGAGCGATCTTTGGTGGCCTCATGCATGAATACTCATCCTTAAAGAAAACCTCACTGCCATCTGCACCTCTGGTTAAAATAAGGCCCAAAATCTTATACTTCTGCCTTAAAGATTCATAAAGCGCCCGCGCCTGAGAGGACGGATCCTGCAGTATTGCTATATCCAGCAGGCTGCATACTGCTGTTAACTCATCAGAACTTAGCTTCAGAATGTTGCAGTAGTCTAAGGAGCATTTGATGATCTCAGAGCTGAAAAAATCCCCTCTTAAATTTACATCAAAGATCTTCAGGGCCTGTTCTGCATGAGCTAAAAAGCTGTAGATTGACGCACGCGAGACACAGTGGCGCTGACACAACGTTCCAAAGCATACCAGATCGCAACTGCCTGCAAGCTCAAGCTGTCTGTCATTTAAAATGAGATGATCAAAGGCACAATCCTCATCAAAGCTGTAGCTGGCAATCCCTTTATCATCTATATCCGCCCTCACACAGCCGGTAGCAAAGCTTCCATCCTGCCCGCTGGCAGCTGCTACATTTATATAATCTCCAAGAGATCCCAGCTTAGAGATGGCACGCGCCCCCAGGGCATCATCTCCAACTGCAGCTACCGCATAGGCATCAAGCCCGAGCTCTGCACAGTGCCAGGCAAAATTGGCAGGAGCGCCACCGAGATGATAGCTGTCATCTACAACATCAAACAGAACTTCCCCCAGACCCGCAGCTGTCAGTTTTTTCATAGGAATAGCCCCTTAATTCAGGATCTCAATTTACAGGCAATGATTTTATCAGGATCCTATTGTGCTTTTTTTTAAAACAGCATCTAAAGATTTGATCTCACAAACATTGTCATATCTGTCTGTGCAGTAATCCTTACTTTTTTAGTTAAAATACTAACGCCTGAGGAGTTATTGCATGATTAAAAAACTTTTGAGAACTGCGCTTGTGGTATTAGGAGCCCTTGTAACTGCACAAGCCATGTCAGAGCCTATGAAGATTGTATCCTTAAAGGAGGATCTTACTGACGAAAGCCCCTCTATCTGTGCAAAATTCAACAGACCGCTTGCTCAGATCAGTACCGCTGATATGCCGCAGTTTTTCAAGGTACAGGCCAAAGGCACAAAAAACACGCTGCCGCCGCTTTTGCGTCAGACCAGAAATGAACTGTGTGCCCTGAATCTTGAATACGGCACTGAATATACCCTCTATTTCATGCACAAGATCTCAGCCGACGGTGGCGGCTCCATGTCCCATGATGAGACCTGGCACATGCGTACATCCTCATTGCGTCCGCAGTTTTCAATCATGGATGATCTATCCAGCAACTACCGCAATAATGCCCGTACCATAGACTTTCTCTTGCGCTCTATAAATATCAAGCAGATGCGCATGGCTCTGTTTACGATACCTGATGAGGAAATTGCAGCTCAGATCCATCAGGATGAATATAAAAGTGCTATCGGAATAGACAAGGCCATCAAATTACTTCAGTCCGGGGCCAGACTTATCGATTCAGTACTTGTCACCCCCGCAGGCGACATCAATGTACCGCTTATGACCAAGGCCACCTTACACTTTCAGGGAGTTTTGCAGGATACACCTATAGTTGTATGCTTTGACCCCGAGCTTAATCTTCAGGATGCGTTGCGCCAGAGCTTTGCCAACTGCAGTCACAGCATATGGGGTGCCAAGCTTCTGCAGAATAAAACCCTCAATGTCGTAATTAACCGTCGCAATGATGAGCTCTCCTTTGAGGTGCACTCAGCAAAAAACGCCCTGCCCCTCAAGAACGCCAGAATAAGGCTTTATTCTGCAACCGGAGCTCTTTTAAACACGGTAGAAAGCGATCATACAGGACATGCCGCAGTTTCCTCCCCGGAAACAAATGATCCTCAGAGAATTCCTAATATTGCCATAGTAGAGGCTGATGAGGGCAGCTCCCGCGTCAGGATCCCGGCAGGCGAGGTTGATGCATCCTTATATGATGCAGGCCCCCATATTAATGCCTATGGAATTCTCGCCGTCACGGATAAAATAAATTACGATCCCAAAGATGTGATCCATTACCTGGCAGTCTCTCGCGCACCTGATCTTAAAAATTCAGGCATTAAAAACTATCTGTTAAGAATAGTCAGTCCGTCCGGAGCTCCGGTGCGTGAGCTCAAACTTGAGGATCAGGGCTGTTCCAGCTTTTCTACCGAATTTACCATTCCAAGTGATGCCCAGAGCGGCGACTGGAGCTTAAAGCTTTATGATGCTGCAGGAAAGCTGGTTTCAGTAAGACATGTAAATGTCAAACGTCCGGAGCCTTCTGATTTTAGCATCAAGGCCTCCGCAGCTCAGGAGGCTCTGGTTCCAGGATATGACGAATTCATTAATTTAAAAACCTTCTATCAGGATGGTGCTCCGGCATCAGGACTTTCCGCTGATGCTTGGCTTTTTTCATCCCCCGACCGCACACCGTTTTCCGGCAGGCTTAAAAATTATGAGGTGGGACCAGATCCTAAAAGACAGTCAAAGCTTTCTACCCATCACCGCTTTGATCTGCAGCAGACCGATGAGCACGGCTCTGCCTCCTTTGGTATGCGCATTGCAGATCCCGGCTATCCGGTGACCGCAAATTTTGCCGCCATGTTCCAGGACAGCGCAGGCCGCAGTGAGTATTACACCCACAGATATCAGATTACCGCCTCGTCAAATATCGTAGGTCTGCGCTATGACGAGGGGCTAAACTGCATCTTTGCAAGAATGTTCTCTCCTAAGGGAAAGAACGTGGCTGGTCTTATCAAATACAATATCTATCGTATTGAACCTCTGGGAGTATTTGAGCGCTCACCTGTAGGATGGTATTTCGAGAACCGCCGCACTAAAATTGCTGTAAAAAGCGGTGCCCTCACCCTAAGTGCAGGAGATGAAAGCACAGGCAGGATAGAAATCCCTCCTCAAAGCGGTGAGTATTTTATTACAGCTACAACGCAGAGAGGACTTACCACCGAATACACTCTGGTACATGACTTTAAGCAGGATACAGTGCTGGAGGGCACATTGAGGCTGAAACTTCCACCAAAAGTCACCTGGCCCGGAGCTCCTGCTGATGTTTCATTTAAGAGTCCCTTTGACGGCTCTGCGGTTATAGAAATAATCTCCTCCTCCGGTATATCCCGTCAGATCATGGATGTGCGCCGCGGCAGCAATCATTTCAGTGTAGCTCTTTCAAAGGATTTGGGACGTCAGGCAAAAATACATCTGACTGCCTTTTTCCCGAGATCCGAGCGCGGCATCATGCGC
>CAVFIO010000036.1:0-8035 GCA_963622535.1 Akkermansia muciniphila | reverse complement strand
AGCTGCAGCCGTGCTCAATATTGAAAGAGCAGATGCCGATCTCAGTCCCAGAATTATTGTTACGGAGCCTGCTGTTGCCGGACAGAGCCTCAACGTTTCTCTGGCTATTCAGGGATCCACCAGTAAATCCTACTATGCAACAGTTGCCCAGGTGCTGGATGATCACGATCATGTCCTCGACGGTCTCTATATAAAAAACAGACATGATACGCTAAGTGAAAGTACTGTCTACAGCTCAGGTGTAACCGCATCTGATTTTACCCGCGGATCAATCTCAGTTCCTGTCCCCTCTTTTGGATCCCTGCTTAAATTCCGCACTGTTTTCTGGAATAAGGATGGCGTGATCTGTCAGGAAAAAACACTTCCTATAATCAAGCAGAGCCAGGCAGAAATTGAAGTACCTGCAGTTGTAAATGCCAAGGATACGGTGCTCTCCTCGGTATTTATCACCAATAACAGCTCAAATGATCAGAAAAATTTCAGGGTAAAGGTTTCCTGCAGCGGTACTGTTCAATGCCTCTTTGACAGAAACATCAACCTTATCCGCGGCAGTCAGCAGGAGTTTTTAGTTCCGGTAAGTGCCAAAAATGAGCATGGAAGCGGCTATCTGAAGGTTGATATGGTCAATGAGGGCCGTGTTCAAAGTGAAATACGTAAGATAGATGTACGCATTGGCAACCCCATAGTCAGAACCACAGATGTCATTCCTATTGCAAGAGGGGAAAGTGCCGGCTACAAGGTTGAGGAGGGCTTATTCCCACGGCATCTCATCACCGCAGAGCTTGCCCCTGTTCCCTATCTGAACCGTATGGGATTTACCGAGGCGCTGCAAAATGCAACCTATACTGACGATTATGAAAAATATTTTGCCCTGGCAACACTTATAAGAAGCAACTTTGTCAGCGTCAAGGGACAGGATGGTGAGCTAAAAACAGCAAATGTAAAAAATAACAATCTTCAAAATAGTAAGCTCAAGCCCTTTTTACAGGACAAGCTTGATTATCTGGCATCAAAACTGGACGAAAGCGGTCATATTACCACGGATAAAAACCTTTCATCCAGTAAGAATATAACGCTTATAAAGGCGGCATCGGCCTTAAAAACAGGCTTCAACCACGGCTTTAATGTAAATCCCAGGCTTGCTGACGGCCTTATGGATGATGTAATTGAGATTGCAAACGGTACCGCGGCGGCTACAGCCTATGAGCAGGCGGAGGCTCTCTGGCTAATGCTGCAGGAGGATCTGGTAACTCAGGCAAAGCCTCTCATTGCAAAACTTGCCCAGAAAAGAAATATAAAATCCCCGGCAGCACTGGCAATTATGGCTATTCTGGTACACAAAACAGGGGACAGACGTCAGGCTATTGCCCTTTTAGAGCGAGCCCAAAGGGAGCTTGAGCAGCTCAATGTGCTAAGAGAGCAGGCCAGAGTTACCCGCGACCGTCAGAGTGCGCATGCCCTGATGCAGGAAATAGAAAGCTATAAGGAGCCACTCTACAGCTCAAGCTGCTATGATGCGGCCGTATTGCTAAATGCCTGTACCGCACTTCATGATGATACCTATCAGAGCTATGCCGTCGGGCTTTTAAATAAAAACCGTTATATTCTCATGGCACAGGTGCATGTGGTTGCAACACTGCTGTCACAGCTGAATTTTGTGCAGGAAAAGGACATGACCTGTCTTGAATATAACGTTGACAATCCTGCCTTTACTATAAAAAATACCCAGCAGAATGCACGCTTTGCCACGGTGGTCATCAAATCCAATAATGAGGGACTTGATGAAATCGATCAGCCCTTCCCCTTTAAGGCTGATATTCATCTGACCATGAAGGACAGAAAAGTAGATTTTTTACGCAGGATAAACCTGAATCTTGGGGATGAGGTCTTATTAGTGCTCACAATAAAAGGAGACGAGGATAAAATAAATAATTTAAGGCTCTATATTCCTGAGATCCCGGGGCTCTCCCTTGAACGCTTCCTTACCGTAAACGAGCCTCGCTTTAAGCGGGTACTCGGACTGTATCCGGTGCGTCATTTTGAAAAAATTGATAATAACTACATCATAGGCATTGAAACAAAGCGCTCAAAGCAGTTCAGAATTGCCGCAATCATGCGCGCTACAAGCCGCGGAACCTTCAGCATTCCCAAGATCAGATTGAGTGATGCCGATGGTTACAGTGCTATATTACGCACCGGAGCACGCGGCTATCTGACAGTTGAATAAGAACTTTAAAGGATACAAGAGCCTGAACAGAGGTCAGGCTCTTTTACTACACCTGCAAATAAAAGGCTTTTCAGGCTAAGGCCGCAGGCTCCTTAAAGTAGGTCGTGGACGCATTATGAAATACCGGCTCAAAGCCATTGTGCTTCAAGGCTGCAACCACCTCATCTACCGAGCGGTCATCGTTTACGGTCCACTGCTCAAGATATTTTCCCTTATGGGCATACCCTCCAGGCTCAGTAGAGGAGCCTGCCGATACTGCAGTAATGCCAAGAGGAATAATTAAATCCCTGAATGAGGCACTTTCGCGGGTTGACACCGTTAAATCAAGCTCATTGTCAAAGATACGCCAGGCACAGATGATCTGCACCAGCTTGGCATCGTTAACTATGCTCATCGGAGCAAAGCCACCTGCCGCAGGACGCAGACGCGGGAAGGATATAGACATCTGTGTCTTCCAGTAATGCTCACGCATATACAGAAGATGCATGGCGGTAGCACAGAGATCTACTCTGAAGTCATACAATCCCAAAAGCGCACCGATCCCGACCTTGTCAATACCGGCCTGTCCTAATCTGTCGGGAGTCTCCATGCGCCAGCGCATGTCAGCCTTCTTTCCTGCAAGATGTACCTTTTTGTAATACTCAGGATGATAGGTCTCCTGATATACGGATACGGAGTCAAGCCCCATTTCCTTAAGCTCGGCATAATTCTCAACAGATAGGGGCTGAACCTCCATCTGCAGGTAATCGGCATATTCCTTTACCAGAGGCAGGACCTGCCTGAAATAATCCATGCCGCCACGACGTTCATTCTCACCTGTAACGAGGAGAATATTCTTATAGCCTAAGGCATTGATAGCCTCACACTCCTCTTTGATCTCATCTAAGGTAAGCACCACACGCTTGAACTTGTTCATGGAGGAAAAGCCGCAGTAGGCACATTTGTTGTTACACAGATTGGTAAGATACAAAGGCAGATACATATTGACACAGCGGCCGAAGCGACGGCGGGTGATCTGCTCTGACATTACTGCCATCACATCAAGATAATGCTTGCGTGCATTCTCTGAAATCAATGCGGCAAAATCATTAAGATCTCTTTTGCCGTTTTTAGACAGAGCACGCTCTACATCCCTGTCTGTGCGTGAGTCAACAAGATCTCTGAACTTGTCAACATCTATTTTTGAAATCTCATCGTAAAAGGACATACTACTGCATAGCCTCCTTTAAAAATGCCTCCATAGGAGAGGTAGGACGGGCAGTTTCATTTACAGCTGCAAGCCCTGCCTCATAGGCCTCGCGCCCTGCCTCCTGAGCAAGATTGAATGCATGAGCCATAGCTACAGGATCACCTGCGGCCGCAATTGCAGTGTTTGCCATCACCGCATCGGCACCTATTTCCAGTGCCAGAGCACAGTCAGAGGGGCTTCCCACACCGGCATCTACTACAACCGGCACGCGGGATTGAGCGATGATGATTTTAAGCATGCTCATAGTCTCAAGTCCCTTTGCTGAGCCTATGGGTGCACCTAAGGGCATCACTGCCTGTACCCCTATTTCCTCAAGACGCTTTGCAAGCACCGGATCGGCATTTATATAAGGGAAGACCTTAAAGCCATCAGCGACTAAAGTCCTGCAGGCCTCAAATGTTTCCACAGGATCAGGCAGCAGATAACGGACATCGGGGTGGATCTCAACCTTAATCCAGTCAGTGCCTAAGGCCTCACGGGCAAGCCTTGCAGCAAACACGGCCTCACGGGCAGTCTTGGCACCTGAGGTATTCGGCATCAAGGTGATCCCCAGATCAAGCAGAGGCTTTACAATATCATCACTCTGATGCTCCATATCAACACGCTTTACCGCCATGGTTGCGATCTGTGCACCTGATGCCTGACAGGCTCTGGTAAGCTCATCTGCCGATGCATACTTGCCGGTGCCTATGATCAGACGGTTGGAAAACTCCTTACCTGCTAAAACTAACTTTTGTGACATAACTAACCTCCAGCGACTAAATTAAAGACATCAAGCCTGATGCCGTCTTTTAAGATGAAACTGTCCCATTGAGATTTAGGAACAATCTCATCATCACAAGCAGCGGCCACGCCCGCGCCTGCAAAATTTCTGCTCTCAAGAAACTTCTTTAAACTGGTGTCAGGCTCTATTTCAATCCTTTCACCGTTAAACACTATCTGCATCTATGCTCCTTTTTAAAATTTAAAGATAAAAATCCCCTGTACCGTAATTTAAAAAATTCCGGTATCAGTTAACCTTTTGTTATACAAGAAATTTATTAAGCGCTACTGCAGCACTTACAGTGCGGATCACGCCTCAGACGTATTTTCTGAATGCTTCTTTTTTTCTGATCATAAAGCCACAAAGTGCCGAAGATATCCTCACCTGCAAAGTAATCCATAGCAAGAGCCGCTGCATTGCAGGCCATTGCTCCGGCCCAGGGACCGGTGATCCCCCTGAATTGAGGCCTGGGATCTGATCCTGCAAAGCACTGATAGCAGCCAAACTGCTCCGTGCTTTTTTGATCTGAGAACCTGAAGGCGCAGAGCATACCCGTGGATTCTGCAACAGATGCATGGATAAGATCCTTTTTAAGCCTGCAGCACATATTAGATGCCAGGACTCTGGTGGCGATGTTGTCCGAGAGATCCATCACCAGATCGCTTTTATCTGCAAATTCCTCAAAATTGTCCGCATTTACCCTGCCAAAGCATCTGACATCAATTCTCTTATCAAGCTTTAACAGCTCACGCCGGCAGCACTCACTTTTTTTAAGCCCCAGATCCTGCTCATTAAAGAGGATCTGCCGGTGCAGGTTGCTGTCCTCAATCACATCATCGTCAGCCACAGTAAAATTCAATACACCGGCACCTGCGAGCATGTATATGCAAAGACCGCCCAAACCGCCTGAGCCTATGACTGCAATTTTTTTCGTGCTCAGACACTCATCTAAATTCTTATATGGTGCAATCAGCCTTTGTCTTTCATAGCGCATAAAGACAGCACTCCCGTAGAGCTCCTCCATAAAAAAGAGGAACTCTTTAAATAACAGTAAGTTAGATTAAAAGCTAAATGGTATCTTCGCTACCTGGACCAAAGAGACTAAGCCATGTGTCACAAGCCTCTTTTACATCAGGAGCCTTGGTTATGGCTGATACCACCGCTACCGACTTAACCCCGATTGCAAGCAGCTGCCTGGCATTTTCAAGATTGATTCCGCCTATAGTGGTATACGGCATCTTAAGCTTATTGAGCAAGGCGATTTCGCGGGAGAGCTTCCACAGGCCCTGAGGCTTTGAAACCATCTCCTTGGTGTTGGTCGGGAAGATATGCCCTAATGCAACATAAGAGGGCTTAAGACTTAGAGCCTTCATGATCTCATAAGGACCGGTGGTGGACACACCAAGGCGCAGGCCTGAGGCCCTGATGATGTCCATATCCTTGTCCTTGAGATCATCCATGCCCATGTGCACGCCGTAGGCTCCGGCCTTTATTGCCAGATCATAATAATCATTGATGTAAAGTCTTACACCATACTCTCTTGCAATGGCAACGGCACGTACCACCTCATCATAGAGATCAGGACGTGCGGGATCCTTGATGCGAAGCTGCAGGGTCTTCACACCGCACTTTGCACAGCGCTCAATCCACTCTGAGGAATCAAGCACTACATAGAACCCGAGATTGTCAGGACAGGCGCGGAAGGGCTCACCTTTGTATACGGGGAAATGATTTTCGCGTACTGCGGGTATATATTCAGGCTGTAAAAAGTCCTCATGATGCCCTACAGGCGGTCTTGCCCCCTCTGATTTAAGATCAGGGACCTCAATACCATAGGTTACATAGGTCTTGGCTAGAGTTACGGCATCAGTCACGTTATAGCCTGCCGCAAGATTGGCCGCAATTGCCGATGACAGGGCACAGCCGCCGCCGTGGGCACCATCCCCGGCCTTGCGTTCATGGCTTAAGGTTGCCGATACAGTATCAGTCTTCAGGGTATCAGTTGAGACTGCCGCATCACTGACATGTCCACCCTTTACCAGCACCGCACAGCCCTTATCAGAAAATACCGCGGCCAGAGCCTCGGCACCTTCCCTTTCATAGCGCTCATGACTCCATCCTGCAAGGGTAAGGGCCTCATTTAAATTAGGCGTAAAGACATCCGACACCCTTAAAATTCTGTCTAAGGATCCCTTTAAATCAGCACTTTTGAAATCACCTGCAGTTGCAGTAAGCACCGGATCCCATACGACAGAGGCATCATGCAAAGGACCTTCAAGATAATCTAAGATGATGTCTAAAAGCTCCTGTGAGGCCACCAGTCCTATCTTCACCGAAGAAATCTTCGGAAAATCCTCAATTAAGGTATCCAATGTCTCCTTAAACAGGGCCGGATCGACATTCTGCACGCTGCGCACGCGCTTTAAGGACTGCACAGTCAAGGCTGTAGGACAGACAAGCGGAAAACCGCCTGCATCATGCACGCTTATGCAGTCTGCGG
The DNA here is from genome assembly GCA_963622535.1 of Akkermansia muciniphila. Classification (GTDB taxonomy): domain Bacteria; phylum Pseudomonadota; class Gammaproteobacteria; order Enterobacterales; family Succinivibrionaceae; genus Succinivibrio. The sequence goes on along the minus strand of CAVFIO010000036.1, from coordinate 1,296 downwards.
TAAGCCCTGCTCCGCCACCTGAATCGATACCGGCAATTATCAGGGTTAAGGCCCGATCATGATCAGTGCGTGAGAGCTCGGTTAACTGCGCTCTTGAAAATCTACCGGTGCTTTTGAACACCAGCACCTCTTCACTAGTACTCATAAGAGCCTCTTATTTGCCTAAATACTTCTTGGTGATAGCACGGTTTAAACGGATAGGACAGAAACGGGGACCGCACATAGAGCAGAATGACGGCTCATGACCGCAGTTTTCCGGCATCTTACGCGCCCAGACCTCATAGGCATGCATAGGGTCAAAGGACAGTGAGAACTGATCGTACCATCTGAAGTCTGCACGGGCTCTGGCCATGGCACTGTCACGAATGCGTGCATTAGGCAGCCCCTTGGCAATATCTGCAGCGTGGGCTGCAAGCTTATAGGTGATAAGACCTACCTTGACATCCTCCTCATCAGGCAAAGCAAGATGCTCGGAGGGAGTTACATAGCAAAGCATTGCAGTGCCGAAGGCAGCAATCTGCGAGCCTCCGATTGCAGAGGTAATATGATCGTATCCTGGGGCGATATCGGTAACCAGAGGGCCTAAGGTATAGAAGGGAGCGTAATTGCAGAATTTCTCCTGCAGTCTCTGATTCTCCTCTATCTTATCCATGGGAACATGTCCCGGGCCTTCAATAAAGCACTGCACGCCGGCATCAAGACAGCGGGATGCAAGCTTTCCTATATTTTCAAGTTCGCCGTACTGCGCCTTGTCACAGGCATCATCGATACAGCCAGGACGCAGACCGTCACCTAGTGAGAGAGCTACATCATAGTCATGACAGATTTCAATGAGCTCATCAAAGTGCTCCCAGGCAAGATTCTCACCGTCAGTATGCATCATCACCGAGGCCATAATAGAGCCGCCGCGGGAGACAATACCCAAGGTTCTGGCTGCTGCATGAGGCAGAAGACCGGAGGTAAGACCTGCATGGATTGTGAAATAGTCAACGCCCTGCTTTGCCTGATCAAGCACAGTTTTTTTAAAGAGATCCCAGGTTAAGGCTTCAGCCTTGCCCTCGGCTCTGTCAAGTGCCTCATATACAGGTACAGTGCCGATGGGAACAGGAGAATTGCGCAAAATTGCATTACGCAGGCCCATGAGATCATCAATACCGGTTGAAAGATCCATTACGGTATCCGCACCGTACTTTAAGGAAAGCTTGAGCTTCTTAAGCTCCTCCTCATAGCCTGAGGAGCAGGATGAGGCACCGATATTGGCGTTGACCTTCACCGAATATTTAGCGCCGATGATCA
>CAVFIO010000035.1:0-17835 GCA_963622535.1 Akkermansia muciniphila | reverse complement strand
CCTCACAGGTGGTGAATACTGTCATTGATATCTTTCTTTGCTACAATAAGACGGATCATTAACTTACGCGGCCTGATGCCGCGTTTTTACAGGTAAAACATGCTTTCATATCGTCACGGCTTTCATGCAGGCAATCACGCAGATATCATAAAACACATGACTCTGTGTCTTTTGATGCGTGCGCTAGTAAGTAAGGATAAGCCCTTCTCAATTCTTGATACCCACTCAGGTGCCGGTATTTACTCTCAGGATTCTGCCTTTGCTCAGAAAAACGAGGAATTTAAAACAGGTATTTCAAAGATCATATCCAACCGTGATCTGCAGCGTCTGGTACCAGAGTATTACCAAATTATAGAAAAGCTCAAAGGTGAAGGTGAACATTTAATGCCAGGCTCTGCATATATTGAGGCAGCCCTGTCTCGTGAGCAGGATAAACTCACCTTCATTGATTTACACCCTGCTGAGTTTGAAAGCCTAAAGCAGATTTTCCACCGGGATCATCGCATAAATCTTCAAAAAAGAGATGGTCTTGAAGCTGTTGCAGCCTTACTGCCGCCAACTCCGCGTCGCGGACTGTGCTTTATCGATCCGCCCTATGAGGAGAAAAACGAATATTACGAGACTGTAAAAGCTATTAAAAAAGGTCTGCAGCGCTGGGCTAACGGAATTTATGCTGTATGGTATCCTGTTTTAGGCAGACTGTCTGATCATTCAAAAGAGCTTACGCAGGAGCTCCGTCGCCTTAATATGCCTCTGTTGCAGGCTGAGCTGTGTGTAGAAAAGCAGGACGAAGTCCGTGGCATGTGCGGCTCCGGCATGCTGATCATCAATTACCCTTTTATGCTGAATAAGCAGTTAGAAGAGGTTGTAGGTGCGTTATATAAGAGTCTGTGCTGTGCTGAAGGATCTGCTAAAGTCAGGGTAATCGTTCCTCATCCATGACTTTTAAAGCGGTCTTAATAAACTTATAAGGCCGCCTGTTCCTAAGCACTCTCAAAACTCTTAATAAGAGCTGATAAAGAAATTGCTACAGTGACTGTTGGCTACGTATCAATCAGCATGATCGCAGAATTTGCGATCATGCTCAAATATAAAATGCAGATATCCCAAAGATACTGAAGGATCTGCAAATTTAATCACTAATCAGCAAAGGGCCAGTTAGTTGCAGCCTTGATACCATCGGCGATATCGGCAGCGGTATCAACCACAGTGACCCCAGACTCCTCTAACACCTTACGCTTTTCTGCCGCAGTTGAACCACCACCTGAAATGATAGCGCCTGCATGTCCCATACGCTGTCCCTTAGGAGCCGATGCTCCTGCAATGTAGGATACAACAGGCTTGGTAACATGAGCCTTAATGAAAGCAGCAGCATCCTGCTCAGCAGTACCGCCGATTTCACCTACCATGACAATGGCCTCGGTTTCAGGATCATCCTGGAACAACTTTAGGATGTCCACAAAATTTGATCCCTGTACCGGATCGCCACCAATACCGATGCAGGTAGACTGACCATAACCTGCATCAGTGGTCTCTTTGACAGCCTCATAGGTTAAGGTGCCGGAGCGTGAGACAATGCCAACCTTGCCCTTTTTAAAGATCTCAGAGGGCATAATACCAATCTTGCACTCATCAGGGGTCAGAATTCCCGGGCAGTTAGGTCCGATGAGAACACTCCTGGAATTTCGCAGCTTCTCCTTTACCTTCAGCATATCTAACACAGGAATCCCCTCGGTGATACAAACAATCAGAGGGATCTCCGCATCAATAGCCTCTAAAATAGAGTCGGCGGCAAAGGGAGGTGGCACCATGATCATGGTGGCGTCAGCACCGACTGCAGCCTTAGCCTGCTTTACGGTGTCAAAAACAGGAACACCTAAATGAGTCTGACCGCCCTTGCCGGGAGTGACACCTGCTACAAGCTTTGTACCGTAGGCCAGCATCTGCTCTGAATGAGATGTGCCTTGAGAGCCTGTAATACCCTGGCAGATAACCTTGGTATCCTTATTAACCAAAATACTCATGATAACTCCTTAAGCCTCCTGTGCTGCCTTTACAGCCAAAGCAGCAGCCTGTCTCAGATCACGTGCTGATACAATATTCAACCCGCAGCCATTTAAAATGTCCTGACCTACGGCAGCATGGTTACCCTCAAGACGTACGACTACCGGAACCTTGGTATCGATTTCCTCAACAGCGCCCTTAATACCCTCTGCGATCATGTCGCAACGTACAATACCGCCGAAAATATTAACCATGATGCACTTAACATTAGGATCCTCCAGGATAACCTTAAAGGCTTCCTTGACACGTTCTTTAGATGCGGTACCGCCGACATCCAGGAAATTAGCAGGAGCTCCTCCCAGATTTTTGATGATGTCCATAGTACCCATGGCAAGCCCGGCACCGTTCACAAGGCAGCCAATCGTACCCTCAAGCGGCACATAGGAGAAGCCTGCTGCAACGGCACGAGCAACACGGGGATCCTCCTGTGAGGGATCATCCATAACCTGAAGCTCGGGGTGACGATACAGGGCATAGGAATCGATATTAATCTTGGCATCAAGGCACTGCAGATGACCGTCATCCCTGACAACCAAAGGATTGATTTCAACTAATGAAAGATCCTTATCGAGAAACATCTTCACAATGCCCTTGAAGATCTTTACAAACTCACCTACCTGCTTGCCGGACAATCCGAGATTATAAGCAAGCTCGCGGCCCTGATAGACAGTGGGACCAACCATCAGATCGATCCTCTCTTTTAGGATCTTCTCAGGAGAATCCTTGGCTACCTCTTCAATGCTCATACCGCCTGATGCAGATGCAATAACCATTAAGGCAGCGTTTGCTCTGTCAATTACACAGGAGACATAAAGCTCCTTTTCAACATCAACAGCCTGTTCAATTAAGATGCGGTTTACCGGCAATCCGTGAGGTCCTGACTGACGGGTAACCAGATTGCGCCCCAACCATTTGGCAGCAAAAGCCTCAGCCTCTGCGGGAGTTTCAACCTTAGCAACACCGCCGGCCTTGCCGCGGGCACCTGAGTGTACCTGACACTTGCACACAAAAGGACCTGGTGACAGCTCATAGGCTCCCTTGCCAATGCCTGTTGCCTTGGAGCTTACTTTGAAGTCAGCTACGGGGAGACCGTATGACTTGAAGATCTCCTTAGCCTGGTATTCATGTAAATTCATATATCGTTACCAACATTGTTATTCTTGTTATCCCCATTTTAATGCAAAAACCCCAAGATAAAAATACCTTGGGGTGTTGTTTGCACTATTTAGGTGCTACTTTTATTTTTCAGAAGAGTCCTGCTGGATGACCATATTGATAGCATCATCGTTATATTCGATCTTCTGTAACTCTCTTGCACCTTTATAGAGCATATTGGTAGCATTACCGCCTTTAATCTGCACTAGCTGAGATGCAATAAAGTTCTCATAACCGCTTTCCTGAGCGTTGCTGTCCTCGCCTACCTTCTTAAGCACTGCTAAAACAGCATTGCCCTTATCAGTACCGATGGTATAGGACTTGCCCTCATCCTTAGGCATGGCAAAAACGTTTTGGGAGAATTCAGGTGAAATATCCTGAGATGAACGTGAAATGACAACATCCTTGCGCACAGTCACATCAGATGGTACAGGTGTATTTTCATCAGCAATCACAGCCTTGGCAAATTCAGACAGGATCTTGTCAGCCTCGGCAACAGCCTTGCTCTCGTAGGCAAGCTCCAGGGCCTTTTCCCTGGCATTATCCAGTGCTACAAGCTTTGCCTCTTTATAGGAGCTTACATTGATAACTGCAGCAGCCTCATCAGATAGAGAGATTGCCTGAGAGTTCGTACCGGAGGTGCGGTTCTCCTCCTTGAAGGCAGCCTTCTGCAGCTCCTGAGTATTAAGAGGCCATGGAGCTGTGGTATCACCGTATACCAGATCACCAGAATCCTTTATTTCAACATTTAAAGCCTTGGCAGTTGCATCTAATGAATCAGGATTTTCAAAGGAAACATCAGTTAATGTCTGAACCTTTTCATCATAATCCTTACGGGCCTGCTCATTTACTGCAGCTTTTACCACATCGTCCTTAATATCCTTAAAGGCAGGAACATGAGCAACAGTAATACCGGTAAGCTTGATAAAGTGAGCTCCGAACTGATCGTTTATGACCTTTGAGACATCGCCGACATTTTTTAGCTCAAACAAAGCTGCATCAAGATTTGCGGCAAGTTTACCCTTCTGATATTTACCCATGACACCGCCGTCATTCTTGGTATTTGCATCATCAGAGTATTCTTTAGCCAGCTCCTCAAAGCTCTTGCCATCTTTCAGGCCCTGCTCAATTGCTGCAACGGTCTTTTGCTGCTCATCACTCTTCTTAACCAGAATATGTGAGCATTCACGCTCTTCAGGATAGGTAAATTCATCCTGATGCATGTTGTAGTAATCCTCAGCAGTCTTATCATCAACAGTGATGCTCTTTTTGAGATCCTCTAAAGAAATAACCACATAGTTAAAACGTACGGTGGCAGGATCCATAAATTCATTATGGTGAGCATCATAATAAGCCTTGATCTCATCATCTGACACCTTTACCTTATCCTTAAGAGAAACCGGATTTAAGGTATAAAGATCAACACTGCGCTGCTCTGAGAAAAGCTTTGATATTGCAGATAACTCATATGGCATGGGAATGGATGACAGCTGAGTTACTGGTACTCTTATAGAATCTGCAAGAAGACCGATACGCACCTGCTCTGCATAATACTCAGGGGAGGCTCCGATATTACGCACTGAGGCTAAATACAGATCGTTATTGAATTTGCCGTCTTTAAAGAAAACAGGATTACGACGGATGTTGTCCTTTACCTGATCATCACCGATGCGGATCCCCTGATCATAGGTGGCAGCATTAAGAGCGATGGAATCGATCATGCTCTCTAAAACCTGCATATGCAGAGCCTTGACAACATTCTTATCCTCCAAAAGCTCGGTTGCCTGCGGACCATAGGTACGCTGCATATCCTGAGTACGGCGGTTGTACTGCTCGGTCCAATCCTGAGAGCTTACCTTGAAGTCACCGATCTTGACCGGATCAGTATTTAATTTAGGAATTAGATAATTGCCTACACCGGCAAAAACGAATGAAAGGATGATGATCCAGAACAGGATCTTAAAGATCCTGCCATGGGCTCCCTCTCTTAGAGTATCACTAAGCATAATTTCTTCTTTCAAAAGGCCTGATGCAAATATGCACAGGCTATGAACAACAAGCCCTGATAAGTCTTTATACCTTTCGGGCACTGTCGTGAATTATAGTGGATATACCGGAAAATTAAAACGGTACTAATTTACAGATAGCGCCTCAGACAGCAAAAGCTTTTCATCAGGTTAGAAAACAGTGCCGGCTTGTCACTTAAACTTAATCAATCTTATGCTTAAAGAGTATGGCCGCAAGACTCATCGTAATGCCCCCTACTACTAAAAGCGGGATCAGCTTATCAGTGACCTCTGTAAAGCTGTAGCCTTCAAGGTAGAGCTCCCACATGGCATTGATCCCGTAATACAGCGGATTGCAGTAGGCTACGGTTTTAAACCAGGCGGGCATTCCATCAACAGCGGTTATAAGTCCTGATGACATAATAAAGATAAGACATAAGGAGAAGGCTGTAATTAACGACTGCATCGTGGTTCTGCTTACAGTTGAGATGGCAAGTCCGATACCTACGATTGCAAAGGAGAAGATGGCAATCAGGGCCGTAATTGCAAAGATATTTCCTCTTATGGGGATCTCAAAGTAGAAGTTACAGATGGCAATAAGCATCAGCGACTGCAGCATCGCTATTATAACCGGAGCTACAGCCTTGCCTATCAGCATTTCAAAGGTTCGCGACGGTGTCATGATCATCATGTCATATGATCCCTCCTCCTTTTCACGTGATACTGATAAGGAGGCCAGAAGCAATACCTGTATCACTGACAGCGCCAGCGTCATACCTATTAAAATCGTATAGCGCGTATAGTTATTCTCGTTATAAAGATACCTTGAGTTAATGGCTATAGCACTTTTGCCGAAAATTTCATCATTAAGCTTTTCAATAATAGAGGTCACGTAGCCTGCGGCAGTGTTTGCCGAGGCGGTATTTCTGGCATCTGTTACCACCAGAAGCTGATGAGTGCTTTTAAAATCAGATGCAATATAGATCCCAAGCAGGCTTTGCTGACTGTCAACATTGTCCTTTACACATTGCTGTGACAGACATTTTGCGACCAGTTCAAATTTAGGAGTATGCGCAAGCTCGTTTTCAATCTCATAGGCCAGATGATCATTACTCTCATTACATATTGCATAGGGAACATGCTCCAGATGATAGGAGGCACCATAGCCGAAAATGATGCACTGCACTATAACCGGGGCTATCAGAATAAGCCGTGAACTCCTGTCCATTAAAATTGTAAGAAATTCCTTTTTAATCAAGGCCAGGATCCTAAGATAGGATTTAAAAATCTTGTCCTGCATTACTTACTATCTCTTCTGACCTGTCTTACCGCAAGCATAAAAAACAATACGCACCAGCCTGATTGAATGGCAAAATTCTGCAGAATAAAGCTACTGTTGCCACCTGAGAGTATGTTGATACGCATGGCCTTTACCTCATAGGTAGGAGGAATGATACTGCCGATAAAGGAAATGAAAGGCTCGACCGCTCTTAAATCAAAGAGCAACCCAGAGAGCATTACGGTAGGTAAAAAGCCTATGATCACCGCACACTGTGCGGCAGTAAACTGACTTTTAAGCCTTGCTGAAATAAAAACTCCCAGACATATCATTTCAAGAGCGTATACAGACAGGCTTAAAATAAGCAGCAGAGGATTGCCTCGGATCGGGATCTTATATAAAAACTCCCCTAATCCTAAGATGATTAACACCGCCCACAGTGACAAAAGATAATAGACAATAACCTTAGATAGAACTATCTGCAGTGCCGAGACATTGGTGGCTGCCAGCGATTCAATGGTTTTTCTATCCCATTCGCGTGCAATTACAAAGCAGCCTAAAAAAATACTCATCAGACTTATGATGCTGATGTATTGCCCTGACATCAGAAACCATACAGACTCATTAGCCTCATTAAACCAGTTTCTGGTAATGACAGATATGCGCTGACTGTCAAGAGGATAAATTTTAGCTACTGCATTCTGAATGCTTTGAGAAATATAGCTGGTGGAAATAGATGCCAGCTGTGCCTCGGTGCCGTTTACATAGATAACAATCTCGCCATGACCGTGCTGCATCTGCCTTGCAAGATCTTTTGGTATGTATAACAAGGATTTAACCTGATCGCTATCAAGCAGCTTTTTACCACGTGCAAAATCTTCCACCATGACAACATTAAAGCGGTCAGATCCTAAAAACTCCTGTGCAACAGTACGTTCAAGCAGAGTCTGGTTATAGCTTGCAATACACAATCTTACCGGCTTTACCTCCATTCTGATGGCACTGCCGTAGATTATCACCAGCAAAACAGGCAGGATAAAAACCAGCACGAATACTGATTTATCCTTTAAAATCTGTTTAATCTCCTTTTCAAGCAGGATAGACAGATAGCTCACTTATTATCTCCTGCATGTCTGAATTTTAAGACCTGCTCGACAAAGGTATCCTCTATGCTGACTCTCCTTCCATCCCTGACACAGATTTCCTCAGGAGATCCTAAAACGAGTATTTTGCCCTGATCCTGAATTAAGAAATTGTCACAGTATTCGGCCTCATCCATAAAATGAGTAGTCACAATCACGCATGTTCCGGATGAGGACAGCGCACTTACCTTATCCCAGAAAATGCGTCTGGCATAAGGGTCGGCGCCAGATGTAGCCTCATCTAAAAATAAAATTCCGGGCTTATGGATCAGCGCACAGGCCATGGATAGCTGACGCTGCAGCCCAAAGGGTAAGTTCTCCCCCTTTACCTGCTTGAATTTCTGCAGGGAAAACTCCTCCAATAACTCCCGTATACGGTCCCTTAAGCCCTGTCCGTACAGCCCGTAGCTTAATCCGAAGTACTCAAGGTTCTGCAATACTGTAAGCTTTCTGTATAAAGAGAATTTCTGTGAAACATAACCGATAGTTGCACGGGCATCATCTTTGGCATGCCTTAAATCAAAGCCGTTTATTTTTACTGTGCCGGAGGTAGGAGCCAGCAGTGCGCAGATCATTCTAAAAGTAGTGGTTTTACCGGCACCGTTAGGTCCTAATAACCCGAAGATCTCACCCTTGTGCACCCTGAAACTTGATTTCTGTACAGCGGTAAAATTGCCAAACTGCTTTTTTATCTCATGCACATCAACCACCTCTTTTTCTCTGTCATAACGGTTTATCAGAAGAGGTAACGGATTTTTTTCATGAAGCTCGCCGCTTCTTTTAGCAAAGCATTGTGCAATATAGGCATCCTCCAGCACCGGCTCGCGCTTTAAAAGACTGAAATCAATATTAATTCTTTGAGATATAAAGGCAGTAATAAGAGGATCGCTATTTTGCTCTCTGGACAGAATATCAATGCGTCCTAGCCTTGGAACAACATCGATAACAGGAGATCCCGGGCAGTTGCGGGCTGACAGGGACATCATCTGCCGTACAGTAGTCTGGTAGCACCCCTGCTTTATTTCAAGGCTATAGGTTCTGCCGGAAATTTTTGATGAAATGTCATCAGGCCTTCCCTGCAGCAGGATCTGCCCGTCATTCATCATGAACACCAGATCAGATTTTGCCGCCTCCTCAAGATAGGCCGTTGAGAAAATACAATAGGCATGGCTTAGTGTTATGTATTGATAAATAAGCTGCCAAAGCTCTGCTCGCGATACCGGATCAACACCTACGGTAGGCTCATCTAAAATCAGGATCTGAGGCTTTGATGCAAAAGCACATACGAGGCCCAGCTTTTGCTTCATACCACCTGAGAGAGCATCAGCAGCTCTATCCTTAAACCTTGAAAGATTGACCTTTTGTAAAAGAGAAAGCAGATAGTCCTTATTGCCTTTAAGCTGCACTCCCTTAAGTCCTGAGAATATGCGCAGATTATCAAGCACGCTAAGCTCGCCATAAAGACCTAAGGATTGAGACATGTAGCCTATATCTCTGGTAAAGTCAGGATCACTGTTGTCAGGGCTATGAGAGTTTAACCGTATAATGCCGCTGTCTTTTTTTATGACTCCGGCCAACAGCTTTAAGAGAGTAGATTTTCCTGCGCCATCAGGACCTGTAAGGCAGATAAGGTGATTAGAGCTGCTTACCTTAAGCGAGAAATCCTTAAGGGCGACTACCTTGTCACTTCCCTGCGCCTTATAGGATTTGGTAAGCTTTTCAATTTCAATGAGATCACTCATGTTGAAAATCTACCGTTACACTCTGCCCAAGACGCAATAGATTGTCACTATCATCAACATCAACTCTCAGCTCGTAGACAAGATCTGCTCTTAAATCCTCAGTCTGTACGTTTTTTGGAGTAAACATGGCGGTATCACTGATATAGGCAATTTTACCTGTGAGACTATCGCCATTAGCAGTTGTCACCTGTGCACTGTTACCTATTTTCACTGATGGAAGCTGTTTTTCAGTAAGGTAGACGCGCACCCGCTTCTCATCTGTCAGGGAGAGCTCAAAGACGCATGACTGCATGGAGCTCATATCCCCTATTTCATTTTTTCGCGAGCGTACAACTCCGTCAAAGGGGGCTTTGATTACGCTTTGCTGCTCTTTTTGATAGTCAAGATACGAAAGCGTTTTTTGAGCATTATCATACTGCGCTGCAGCCTTTCTTATATCTTCCTGCCTGTACCCTGAACACATCATTTCGTATTTGGCCAGAGCCTCATCAAGCTGAGCCTTCATTTGAGACATGGCGTAATAGGCCTGATCCCTGTCCTGAGCTGAGGCGTTATGGCTGCGGTATAAATTCTGATAACGGTCATTGGTAAGGGTTGCAAGCTTAAGTGAGCTCCTGAGCCGTTCAACATTGGCCCTGGCCTGATTAATGTCCTCCGTCCTGTAGCCGTTTGTCATTTCATCAAGTAAGGCTTTTGCCTCAGATTCCTTGGTTCTGGCTATTGCTATCTGATGCTCAAGATCCAGAGTATCAAGCCTTGCCATCACACTGCCTTTTTTTACTGCATCCCCTTCATCATATAAAAGCTCAGTGATACGACCGGATCTTTCAAATGACAGGCAGCTCTGTCTTATATCGACATTACCATAGGCCTTATTCAAATCATCATTGCCTTCATAGCGCAGATATAAAACACTCAGGCAGGCAGCTGCACTTAAGGCAAATGCAAACAGGATTGCTTTCTTATTCATAAGCTCCGGTTAAATCTCCTTAATCAGTATTACTGCCCGTCCTGCAGCAGATTTTTTTAGTTACCCTGTACAAGCTTTTCCTGAATGAAATCACAGTAGTCTTTAAATTCCATAAGGGGTGTATCAGCACCAAAGCTTACTGACATGAAGCAGGAGGTAAGAAATCCTGAGAAAATGATCATAAGCATACTGGCCTGATATCCGTCCTTGAAATCAAGCTCAGCTACCATTTCATTCCAATCTGAGCGCATGGGCAGCAGCACCTCCTCAAGCCAGATCCTGGCAATATCAGGATACTTTGCTGAAAGTGAAGCCACCATTACATAAAAGCGCCTGGAGGTTTCATCCTCAAACATTTTCTTAAGTCTTGATAAAAGCCTGGACATCCTGACCTCAAAACAGGCGTTTGTATCCTCAAGAATGCTTATAAACAGGCTTTTATTTAAGGAAAATCTTTTTCTGATGCACGCTCTTAAAAGATCCTGCTTATCTTTAAAGTAAAGATAGATGGTAGAGCGGGCCATATTGCCGCATTGTGCAATATCCTTAAAATTGGTACCTTCATAGCCCTCGTTTAGAAACAAGGTGGTGGCACAGGCTATGATTTCATCGGCACGGGTATCTTTACGTCTTACTCTTTGATTTTTTTCCATGCTTTTTTAGCTTAATGACATCAATGTCAGTAATTTTAAAGCAAAAGCACAGATATTGCATAAGATAATGACAGTTTTGTCATTATTAAGAAAAATGAAGGTAAAAGCGGCTGCTGCAGACAAAAAAATCTCTTCTATAACCTTATACAGAAGAGATTTAGGATGTACAACATGAATTTATTTATTCAAGGCATCCTTAAAAGAAGCACCAGCCTTGAATGCAGGAGCCTTGGAGGCTGCAATCTGAACAGTTTCCTTGGTACGGGGATTGATACCGGTACGAGCAGCACGCTCACGCACGAGGAAAGTACCAAAGCCGATCAAAGAAACAGAATCACCAGATGCCAAGGCTTCCTTTACAGTTTCAATAAAAGCGTTAACAGCTGATTGTGCCTGCTTAGTACTAAGCTCTGACTTAGAAGCAATGCTCTCTACTAATTGACCTTTATTCACGATTATCTCCTGATTTTTATACCCAAGTCCCTTATGTTTGTGCTCTTTTAAAGCCAGGACTTAGCTCATTATGCACATAAAAAAGCCAAGTGCTTGCACAATGCCGTAAAAAACGTTTTTTTAAGTTAAAAATGATAATCAGATCTCATTTTATAAGGAAGAAGGCATCAGTAACATTAACGTTTCTGCAGAGAAATACATTAATTTCATGCACTTTGATACAATCTCATTTTGTAAAAAACGTCCAATCCTCAGGACAGATCAGAAATTTAATCCAGAAAAAAGGAGCCCGGCGGACTCCCTGTTAAATTTACGCAATGATTTCAGTTTGCCTTGCTGTGCTGTTCTATATACTCAAGCACCACAGGCAGGAGCTCATCCTCTATTCTTTCCATCTGACGGCGAACCTCGGCAGCCTTGTCCGCCTCCCCGACAGTCTCCAGATTATCGATAAAGTCATGCAGTGACGGCAATGAGTTCTCAATATTCATGCTCATCGGACGGATGATTTTCATCAGGGCCTCAGGATCCTGTACCTTTTCATCCTTTGAAATAAGATCGCGCATATGCTCAAGGGCCACAACAACTGCCCCCGTAGCCTTCATGGTCTGCGCAATCTCATCATCAATAGGAGCACTCTCATCAGTACCCCCCACCTTGATTTCATTAACATCCTGAGCATTGATATCATCTATCTCAAGGTATTCATCATCTCTAAGCTCAGTCATTTGGCCTCCGCGTCATCCTTCCTGGAGCTCTTTGATCTGCCAGCAGCTTTAGCGGGCTTACTCTTCTGCTCTTTCCAGGAGGTGGCAGGAATAAACTTATCCGGATCGTTTTCAAGTGCAACCTTTAAAACATCCTCTATCCTCTTGCAGGGAATGATCTTAAGACCATTCTTTACCTTATCAGGAACATCAAAGAGATCCTTGGTATTCTCAAAGGGAATAAGCGCAGTCTTAATACCGCCGCGCAGGGCAGCTAAAAGCTTCTCCTTAAGACCACCTATGGGCAGAACATCACCTCTTAGAGTGATCTCACCTGTCATTGCCACATCGGCACGGACAGGATTACCGGTTAAGGCCGAGACAATACCGGTCACCATACCGACACCGGCAGACGGACCTTCCTTGGGAATTGCACCCTCAGGCACATGCACATGGATATCACTCTTTTCATAGAAGGACGGATCAAGATGCAAAGCGGCGGCCTTTGAACGCACCAGAGTGATAGCCGCGCTGATAGACTCCTTCATCACCTCACCAAGCTTGCCGGTGAGAATATGCTTACCCTTACCATCGTTGGCTACCACCTCAAGCTGCAATATATCGCCGCCTAGAGCAGTCCAGGCAAGTCCGTTTACAAGACCTACCCTGTTGTCCTTAAGCTTTGAGGTAAAGTCGTAACGGCGGGGGCCTAATAATTTTTCTAAATCGCAGGCCTTGATCTTACTTTTTTTAGCTTTGCTGTCAGAGAGCAGGTTATCCTTAATAACCTTACGGCAGATCTCATTTAACAGACGCTCCAGAGAACGAACTCCTGCCTCATGAGTATAATAACGGATAAGCTCTAATATAGCCTCATCAGTAAGCTCAAACTCATCGGCAGTTATTGAGCAGTTGCGCATTTCCTTTGGCAGCAGATGCTCCTTGGCGATATTAAATTTCTCATCCTCGGTATAGGATGAGAGGTCAATTATCTCCATACGATCAAGCAGGGGACCTGAGATGTTATAGGAGTTGGCTGTGGTCACAAACATGACATTTGAGAGATCATACTCAAGCTCCAGGTAATTATCCTCAAAGGAGCTGTTCTGCTCAGGATCCAAAACCTCAAGCAGTGCGGAATCGGGATCACCATGAATTGAATTTGCAGAGGTCTTATCTATCTCATCTAACAGAAACAACGGGTTATTGACACCGCATTTGATCATGTTATTGATGATACGGCCTGGGAGGGCTCCAATGTAGGTACGGCGGTGGCCTCTGATCTCAGCCTCATCATGCACACCACCTAAGGACAACCTTACGAACTTACGACCGGTAGCCTTGGCAAGAGACTGTCCAAGAGAGGTCTTACCAATGCCGGGAGGGCCCATTAAGCAGATAATGGGACCATGAAGCTTTTCAGAGCGGGTCTGTACCGCAAGATACTCGAGAATGCGATCCTTAACCTTGGTAAGGCCATAATGATCCTCATCTAGGATCTCCTTGGCCTTCTTCAAATCCCTGGAGATCTCAGTTTTAGTCTCCCATGGCACCGAAAATATGGTTTCAATGTAATTGCGCACAATATTGCTTTCAGCATTATTGGCGGACATGGCCTCATACTTCTTAATCTCTCTGTCAAGACGATCATGCACATAGGCAGGAGCCTTGAGAGCGGCATTGCGTCTGTGCATGGCTGCAACTTCGGTCTCAAAGCTATCATCTACTCCGAGCTCCTTTTTAATGATGCGCATCTGCTCATTTAGCAGATATTCCTTCTGATTGCGCTCCATTGCCTGACGAGCCTGATCGATAAGGCGGTTTTCTATCTCGTTTTTATAGGAGATTTGATTTACTGCAGAGAGCAGGATCTGGGCACGCTCCTTTGGATCAAGGCATGCCAGCAGCATATTCTTAGTGTCTGAATCAAGTCCGGTGCTTTGAGTCATGAGATCAGTCAGAAGACTTAAATCCTCGCACTTCATCATGTTATCTAATAATGACTCTGGCACCTTTGAAAAGGCATAATTCGGCAGATCACTGCCATTGTCGATTGCATACTGCACACAGCTGTGAAGCATCTGCACCAGCTCTCTGGCAATGTTGTCATCAACATCCATTTCCTGCAGAGTTTCACATGATGCCAGTCTTAAATTAGGATTTTTATCTGAAGTCTTTATATCTAATAGACGGACACGCGAAATACCTCTGATAAGTCCTATAGCATGCTTATTGCGTGAATCGCGCGGGATCAAGTCGATGACTTCAGCAATGATACCTATCTTGTGAATGTCATTTATTTCAGGAGCTATCTGGTTATCGTTTTTCTGGGTAAACAGCGCTACCTGATGTCCGTTAGCCTGAGCCTCACGCATAGCCTCTATAGAGCATTCACGTGCAAGCGGGATCTTTGCTTTAATGCTTGGAGTGATGGCCAATCCACGCAAGGTTACCAAGGGTAGTTCAATGACTCGGCCTGATTTCTTTTTACTCTGGGTCATATTGTCTCGTCTAAAAAACTTTTAAAAAATACATGGAGCTTGCGCTAATTCTTTTCAAGAGCATTATGAAGCATCGCTGAAAAAAAATCCCGGGACTTGGCCCGGGTTATTACAAATAAATTTACTAGGAGGCTGGAGCCTGCTCTTTTCTTAAGATAAGCGGCTCTTTTCCTTCCCTGACTGTTGTTTCATCGACAACGATCTTGGCAACATCAGATACTGAAGGAATATCATACATGGTATTTAGCAATAAACCTTCCACGATGGAGCGCAATCCACGGGCTCCGGTGTGACGCTTGACCGCAGCATCAGCTACTGCCTCCAGCGCCTCCTTGGTAAATTCAAGCTCCACGCCCTCAAAGCTCATCATCGCCTCAAACTGACGGATGATTGCATTGCGGGGTTCACGTAAAACGCGGATCAGATCGTCACGGGAGAGTTCCTTGAGCGCGGTAATTACCGGCATACGTCCGACAAACTCGGGGATAATGCCGAACTTTACGAGATCCTCAGGCTCAGCCTTAGTGTATTTTTCAGACAGACTCATCTGAGAGTCCTTGCCGACGATCTCTGCACCAAAGCCGATGGATCCGTGCTTGGCGACTCTCTTTTCAACTATCTTGTCAAGGCCATCAAAGGCACCGCCGCAGATAAACAGGATCTGAGAGGTATCAACCTCGATCATCTTCTGCTGAGGATGCTTACGTCCGCCATTTGGCGGTACAGATGCGACCGTACCCTCGACAAGCTTCAGCAAAGCCTGCTGAACCCCCTCACCTGATACATCGCGGGTAATGGAGGGGTTTTCGCTCTTACGGGCAATCTTATCTATTTCATCGATATAGATGATACCCTTCTGAGCCTTTTGAACATCAAAGTCGCAGTTCTGCAGCAGACGTACAATTACATTTTCAACGTCCTCACCCACATAACCTGCTTCAGTTAAGGTGGTGGCATCGGACATTGCAAAGGGTACATTCAGAAATTTTGCCAGAGTCTGCACCAGCAGCGTCTTACCAGAGCCTGTAGGACCAATCATCAGAATATTGGATTTTCCAAGCTCGACATCAGTATCAACACCGCTGTGACGCAACCTCTGATAATGATTATAAACGGCCACTGAGAGTACCTTCTTGGCATCCTCCTGGCCAATGACATATTCATCCAGATGAGCAGCAATTTCATGAGGGGTTGGAATGTTCTCAAGGTCGAGCGAAGAGGTCTGCTCTTCTACCTGATCCTTTGCTGCATCATGATCCTCAAGCATATGATGACATTTTTCAATACAATCTGAACAGATCGCATAGCCATCACGAGAGCGTAGAAGCTTACGGGTTGCAGTTCCACCCTTACCACAGAACAGACACTTCGATTTATTTTCGTTGTCAGCCATTTTGTGTTCTCTACCTTATTGTGCTTTTAACTCATCACGGTTTTCAATAACCCTGTCGATGATGCCATATTGCAAAGCCTCGCTGGCAGTGAGGAAATTGTCACGATCAGTGTCGTGCTCAATCTCTGATAAATCACGCCCGGTGTGCTTTGCCAGAATTGAGTTCAAGGTCTTTTTGACACGCTGAATTTCATTTGCATGGATCAGAATATCAGATGCCTGACCTTTGAAACCTCCCAGAGGCTGATGGATCATAATGCTTGAATGAGGAAGCGCAAAGCGTTTGCCACTTGCGCCACCTGTTAACAGGAACGAGCCCATCGAGCATGCCTGACCCATGCAGAGAGTGCATACATCAGGTCTTATATATTGCATGGTATCGTAGATCGCAAGACCTGCGGTAACTGCGCCACCTGGGGAGTTGATATATAAATAGATATCCTTTTCAGGATCCTCTGATTCTAGGAACAGGAGCTGAGCTACAACCAGATCAGCCATCTGATCATTGACTTCACCAGTTAAAAACACTACGCGATCTTTCAATAATCTTGAAAAAATGTCATAAGAACGCTCTCCACGGCCAGTTTGTTCAACTACCATAGGTACTAGCGATGACATGCGTAAATCCTGCATGGATTAGCTCCTTATCTTAAAATTAGTACTGCTGAGCAGCTCTGTAGTTGATGATCTGCTCGAAGGTCAATTCTTCTTCACCATCAACAGCCTTTGCCATAATAGTATTGATAACATCACGCTCTAAAGCAAGCTCCTGAATGTTAGCAAACTGTCTCTTATCCTTCTTGATCTCGGCCTTGAACTCTTCAGGATTCTCATAAGCACCGGCTATGAGGTTCAGCTCAGCCTCAACAGACTCGTCAGATGCCCCCTTGATGTCATTCTTCTCAGCAACAGTACGGAGGATTACACCCAGACGGGCATTGACCAAAGCCTCATCCTTATACATATCATCCTTCATGAACTGCTCAGGAAGCTCCTTCATGCCGTACTTCTTCATCTGATTTACCATATTGCGGCGCAGACGCTCAATCTCGACCTGGACAAAAGGAGTAGGAACATCGAACTCGCCATACTGCTCAACCAGAGCAGAGAAGAGGTTGTCACGGGTCTTGCTGCGCAGGCCGCGAGCCAGTTCACGCTCCATGTTCTTCTTAAGATCATTCTTGAAGGTCTCAACAGAGCCGTCAGCAACGCCGTAGAGCTTAACGAAGTCCTCGTTAAGCTCAGGCAATACAGCCTTCTGCACTGCATTGACAGTGATGTCAAACTCGGCATCCTTGCCCTTTAGGTTTTCTGCGTGATATTCCTCAGGGAACTTAACCTGAATGGTGAACTTGTCGCCGGCCTTGTGTCCCATGATCTGCTCGGTAAAGCCGGGGATCATCTGACTCTTGTCGATGTTCAGATCAAAGTTCTCAGCCTTGCCGCCTTCAAACTCAACACCGTCGCAACGGCCTAAGAAGTCGATCTTGGCTACAGTGCCCTTGCCAACTTCCAAACCGTCCTCAGTCTGGTACTTAACCTGCTGCTCGCGAAGAGTATCGATCATCTTCTCAACATCAGCATCGGTAACCTCAGCCTTCAGGGTCTTGAGCTTCAAATCCTCAAAAGGCTTCAACTCAAGCTCGCACATAACCTCAACAGCAGCGGTATAGACGAAGTCCTCGTCCTTCTTGAAAGCTGCGCCCTGAATGTCAACATTAGGACGGCCGACAACGTGTAACTGGCTCTCTTCAATGGCCTTGTCGATGG
>CAVFIO010000034.1:0-18081 GCA_963622535.1 Akkermansia muciniphila | reverse complement strand
ATCAAAGGTTGAAAATGTCGATGTCTCACAGCAGGCTTTGGATGAGGCCAAGGCAGGGGTACTATTCAATCACCTCGATCCTGGTCGTTGCCGCTTTATCAGAAAAGATGTCTTTGAATTTTTACGTACCCAGGTTGAAAAGGGCGAGCAGTATGATCTGGTTATTCTGGATCCGCCGAAGTTTGCCGAGAGTGCCAGAAATTTAAATCGCGCCTGTCGCGGATATCAGGACATCAACCGTTTGGGATTTAAACTGGTCAAAAAAGGAGGTCACCTGCTGACCTTCTCCTGCTCAGGCCTGGTAGGTCCTGAGCTTTTCCAGAAGATAACTGCTGATGCAGCCCTTGATGCAGGAGTCAATGCCGTGATCCGCGGTACTCTGCGTCAGGATAGCGATCACAGCGTCTCTCTCCCCTGCCCAGAGAGCTTCTATTTAAAGGGTCTTGATTGTGAGGTGGTCTGATGCTTAAGGTTAAAACGCTATTAGTGACTCCCTATCAGGAAAACTGCCGTATTGTTTTTTCAGAGGATGAAAAAATAGCTGTGGTAGTAGATCCTGGTGATGATGCCCAGAGAATTTTTAACGAGGCCACAAAATATGGGCTTAGCATCAAGGCTATTTTACTTACGCATGGGCACCTTGATCATATAGGTGGTGTAGCAGAACTGCAAAAGCTTACAGACTGCAAAATATTAGGACCTGCAGTTGGTGATAAATCCATGATTGAAAATATCAGCGCCCAGTCATCAATGCTGGGATTAAAAAATGCCTCAAGCTTTACCACTACTTTTTTAGAAGATGCTCAGGAATTAAAGCTTTTTGATGATGAAGCAAGCACAATTCAGGTAATTGCAACTCCTGGACATACTGAAGGCGGAGTATGCTATTACATTCCCGGGAACCATGTGCTATTTAGCGGTGATACTTTATTTGCAGGATCGGTTGGACGTTGCGATCTTCCGGGAGGAAATGAAGTTACCCTAATGCGGTCTTTAAAGCGCTTAATGGAGCTACCTGATGACACCATGGTGCTATCAGGTCATGGCCCAGTTACAGCCATTGGCTATGAAAGAGAATGTAATCCCTACGTAGATCGCAGTTAAATACCTACGGCCTAACATACGTTAGGCTTTTTTGCACAAAGCATCAACCCTTGATTGCAATATTATTCTTTTTTGCAAGCTCAAGTAATTTTTCTTTACTAATTCCTAATGACTTGATAATCAAATCCAAAGAAGCTCCATTTTTCATCAAAGAAACAGCATTTTCTATGCAATTCTTTTCAATTCCCTCTTTCATTGCTGAACTTATCTCAGATCTATGAGAGCGCTTAGCAATCTCTTCAATCTCATAATTTAGGCGTTGTACAGAATCGCTGGAGAAGAGCTTGCAACAGTTAACAGCATTTGTCATTGCCACATCGTTCATAGCTATTTTCTCCTTTTCACTAAATGGTACTCTCGGATCCAAAAACATCAGCCATTTCTCCATTTGGCTCATGTTGTCATGAAGCTGAAGTTTCGGTAACTCTATGAATACTAATCTTAAATCATTGTTAAGCCTTTCATCGGGATTTTCAAGATGAATACTTGCAAGATGATAAAAATTTTTGCGCTCTTTAAAGTATTCAAAATCCAGAATGTTTAAGCAAATAACAGGCGTAAGTTCGTTGTAATCCTGTCCGCTTTTTAGTTGCTCTTTATAACAGGTAGTCCAATAGTCAAGGCTGCGACGGACCATGTTGTTTTCATTAAGACGTTGCATTTCAATGTTTACAAACTCTCCAGAATCTAAATGGCAGAAAACATCCAAACAACAAACTTTTCCATCTTTAGATTCAGCTATGGTCTCCGTAGACAGAAAGCTTAAATTAACAATACTGTGCTTAAGCTCGCCTTAAAGCAGTGCATTTAAAAGAGCTATGGTTCTAATCTTGCCTTCGTCACGTGCAAAAAGATATCTAAAGAGGACATCGTTGGTTGGGTCGAGATATTCATCCTTTTTGCACTGCTCTTGACCATCTAGGTCATTTTCATACTCAGCCATCTGATGTCCTATTGTGAGAAGATTAAGAACAAACAATTAACATTTCACTTAGGCGATACTAATGGATAACTGTAATCTTTGCAAGATTTATTTAGCTGTGATATAAAATAATTTTGATACCATAACTAAAACTTAAGAAAATTCAAAATTTTAATCAGGCAGGCTTTGCAATTTAATGGTAAAAGGCATCAAGTTGTTCTTTTGTCAAAGGAGGAAGTCCCTTGAGCTTGCGCTCCTCATTAAGCCATGATTCTTCCTCAGACTCAAGATCCATGCGCAGCAAGAATCCCTTGGTTTCAAGAGCATTCCTTAATTCCTCTTTGGAAATTTTCTGGATGTTCTCATGCTTTTCAAGCATGAATGCCATCATAAATTTAGGATTACCAAAGGCATCCATCAGGGCACCAGGAACATATCCGAAATTATCCTTCTCCCTGATATAAAGATAGGTTCTGAGCTTTTTTGAGCTCTTATACACATAAACCATTGAAGTTGACATCTTTTTTTCTCCTCTTATGGCTCTATATTGTACGACATGTGAACCATGCTTACTTTGTTTATTACGCTATATGGTAGAATCCTAAACTGGATTTAAATTAAAAATAATATCGTACTGAATACGGATTTTAGATGAGCGAAGAGTTTCAGAATGCCACTCAATTAAGAACGGGCGCAGTTACCTGCACCGGCTATTCGCTCAATACCATCACCGTTGCTACAGGTGAGGTGCAGGAGCTTGAGAAAATATTAAAGCGCCGCATTGCCAATGCCCCGGAAGGCCTTTATAACGAAACACCGGTAGTCATCGATGTCTCTGAGGTAGAGGATCTCAGAAAAATTGACTATGCTGCATTATGTGAGCTCTTCCGCCGCTATCACGTTTTTTTAGTAGGCTTGAGTGGTGTTGAGAATGAGGATCGGGCTCTGGAATTAACCTCCCGCAATATTCCCGTTGTAAATTCCTCACGTTTTGCCAGAATCCGGGAGGAAAATTTCAAGCCGCGTGTTATTACCAAAACGATAGAAGTAAAAATACCGCAGATAGTCCGCGATCCGGAGCCAATGATTGTCATCCGCCGCAATCTGCGCTCAGGTGAATCAGTTCAGGCTCCGGGCAACAGTGTATGTGTAATGGGTAAGGTGGCAAACGGTGCCCGTATCATTGCCTCGCACAACGTACTTGTTTTGGGCAATCTCTTTGGTGAGATATACGCAGGCTCTCCTAAAAACCAAAGTGATCCCGGTTTTCCCGGATCCTTTATTTTCTGTCAGGGACAGTTCAGCCCGACATTAATTGCCATCAATGGTAACTATCAGACAGCTGATGATATGGAACACGAGCTGCTCCCGTATAACGCAGATCAGGAAATACGCGGAGTTATCGTAACTCTTGAGGGTTCAAAATTAAAATACGGTCGCAGCAGCGACTACTCCAATTAAAATTCACATTTGTAGGAATAAACTGATGTCAGAGAAAGAATTAAAAGAAGAAGCTTTGGAAAAAGTTGAAGCAGAGAAAGCTGAAGCTGTTGAAGCTGAAAAAAAGCAGGAGACAGCAGCTGCAGAAGATAATAAAGCAGAGGAGGAAAACTCTGCTGCAGACGAGAAGAAATTTGATCCAAATGATTCTGCCAATATCTCCAAAGAGCCCTTTAAAGAGCGCATTATTGTTGTCACCTCAGGCAAAGGCGGTGTGGGTAAGACTACCTCCTCAGCTGCAATTGCAACCGGTCTTGCATTAAAGGGCCATAAGACTGCTGTCATCGACTTTGACGTAGGCCTGCGTAATCTTGATCTGATCATGGGCTGCGAGCGCCGTGTGGTTTATGATCTCATCAATGTCATTCAGGGCGAGGCCAAGCTCAATCAGGCGTTAATAAAGGATCGCCGTATTGATGATCTGTATATTCTTCCGGCCTCACAGACCAAGGATAAGGATGCACTGACTTTAGTCGGCGTTGAAAAGGTATTCCGCAGCCTCGATGAAATGGGCTTTGAGTACGTGATCTGCGATTCACCTGCAGGTATTGAAACCGGTGCACTGATGGCACTGTATTTTGCAGACGATGCCATCGTCACCACCAATCCCGAGGTCTCCTCAGTACGTGACTCTGATCGTATCATCGGTCTTTTAAATGCTAAATCACGCCGTGCAGAGCTTTCCTTAGAGCCGGTATCGGCAAAGCTTCTTTTAACCCGTTACGTTCCAGGCCGCGTAAAGAAGAATGAGATGCTCTCTGTTGAAGACGTGCAGGAGCTTCTGACCATTCCTCTCTTAGGTGTTATTCCCGAGTCTCAGGATGTTCTCAAGGCCTCAAATTCAGGCAATCCTGTGATCCTTGAGAAGGGCTCTGAGGCTGGACTTGCCTACGCTGATGCTGTTGAAAGACTACTTGGTAACGAGGTTCCTCTGCGTTTCATTACTGAAAAGAAGGGGTTCTTCAGCAAGCTCTTTGGTAAGGACTAAGGAGGAGCGATGTCTATGTCTTTTTTCAAAATCATTTCCGACGCCATCTTCAAAGGTGGTGAATCCACCACCGCCCGTGAAAGCGCCAAGCAGCGTTTGCATCTGGTATTAATCAATGACAGAGCAGGTCGCAATACTCCTGATTTCATGCCTAAGCTTCGTCAGGATATTATCGAGGTCCTGAAGAAATACGTCCCCATCGCATCAGAGGAGGACGTTGAGATTAAGTTTGCCAATCAGGATAACACCTCCATCATGGAGATGTCGGTATCTCTTGACAAGGCTACAAAGAAGGCCTGATTCAAAGGAGGTCCTGACGGACCTCTTTTTTTATTGAATTCTATCAAGCTCCTCTAAAACAGTCTCCTTCATTATCTCAAGTGCCACCTTGAGATCCTCCTTTGTAATATTCAAAGGAGGATTAAAGTAGAGCACCTCTCCAATGTTGCGCAGTAGCAATCCCTTCTTAAGGGCACTGCGGTAGATGTGATAACCAAGACGCAAGGCTGGATCAAACGGCTTTTTGGTGTATCTGTCCTGCACGAGCTCTATTACATGAATAAGACCTATATGGCGTACCTCACCCACATTTTCGATTGCAAGCATGGTCTGCATGAATTCAGCTGTGAGCCAGTCTGCAGTCTCCTGTGCCTTTTGCAGAATACAGTCACGCTCAAACACATCTAAAACGGCCAGAGCGCAGGCACATGCCATGGGATTTCCGGCATAGGTATGAGAGTGGACAAATGCACGATGCTCTGCATAATCTGCATAGAAAGCCTGATAGATATCATCGGTAGTACAAACCACTGACATTGGCATATAACCACCGGTGATAGCTTTTGAAAGACACATGATATCGGGACTGATACCTGCTCTGCTGCAGGCAAACATGGCTCCTGTACGGCCAAAGCCTGTTGCAATTTCATCTGCTATCAGTAGCACTCCGTACTGAGAGCACAACGAGCGCAGTCCCTTAAGATAGGCCTCAGGGTAGATGCGCATTCCGGCAGCCCCCTGCAAAAGCGGCTCAACTATCAGGGCGGCAAGCTCATGTCCGTGTTTTGCAAAGGCTTCCCTGGCCTCAAAAAGACAGGCACAGTGACAGTTTCCCCGCCCCTTGCCGTAAGGACAGCGGAAGCAGTCAGGCGCCTGAATATGCACGTTATCCATCATCATAGGCTTGTAGAGCTTTGAGTAAAGATCCATTGAGCCTACAGATAGGGCACCTATCGTTTCCCCGTGATAGCCCTCTGATATGCAGGCAAAGCGGATACGCTCAGGATGCCCTGTTTGCGCCTGATACTGAAAGGCTATCTTTAATGCCATCTCAACTGAGGAGGAGCCGTTATCAGCATAGTTAAAGCGGCAAAGTCCCTTAGGGACAATCTTTGCAAGCCTCTCAGATAATTCCACCACCTTAGGATGGGTGAGATCTGCAAAAATCACATGCTCAAGAGTATGCGCCTGCTGTGCAATGGCATCTGAGATATCTTTATTGCAGTGTCCCAGGAGATTACACCACCAGGAGCTTACGATATCTAAGATCTTCTGTCCGTCCTCGGTATAAAGATACGGTCCCTCTCCTCTTACAACCGCAAGTGGAGGGTATTTTTCATAATCCTTCATCTGGGCTGCAGGATGCCAGACATATTTCAAATCACGTTCAGCGAGAGATGACATCAAAATACTCCTCCAGAGGTTTTTGCAGAAGACTGAGCTCCTTTTCATTATTTGCAAGCGTTGCTATAACCTTAACTCCGCTTAGATCCTCAATCATCTTAAGATTATCAGTATGCATCAGGGATGATTTATCAAAGCGGTTTAAGATCACCCCCTGTACCTTGATCTCATGCGCCTTAAGATATTCAAATGTCAGGATCGTGTGATTGATGGTACCTAAACCTGCATCTGCAACTATCACCACCGGAACACCCAGGGCCCTGATAATATCCTGATAAAAAATACGGTTATTATCTTCAACCACCACCGGGCAGATTATGCCGCC
Organism: Akkermansia muciniphila; assembly: GCA_963622535.1. Classification (GTDB taxonomy): domain Bacteria; phylum Pseudomonadota; class Gammaproteobacteria; order Enterobacterales; family Succinivibrionaceae; genus Succinivibrio. The sequence goes on along the minus strand of CAVFIO010000034.1, from coordinate 11,559 downwards.
GGCCCCCTCTGACAGCACATAATCATATTTACCGTCTAGGGACAGAAAATCCTGCTTAATCTTTTCCAAGGATGCAAAATTGCCTTCGATACGCGCGGCAAGATGAGGTGAAAGCGGCCTTTTATAAAGATAAGATAAAAGGGAGGAGGTTTCCTGCCTAATCCCGGCGCTGTCTCTTACAAATCCGGCATCTGACTGTTCAATAGACTCAGCACCGCTTACCGCAGCCTTATAGTAGGCTATAGCTAAATTTCTTTTCGTAAAGTATCTGGCAATTGCAGCACTTACATAGGTTTTACCGATGTCGGTGCCGGTGCCAGTAACAAATAAAGATCGCATAATTTCTCCTAATCTTTAAAGTGTAGCACCTAAAGACTGATCGATTGGAGAAAAAGTGATTTGTTATAGGGAAAGTCTGGAGATAAGACGCAGGATCATCAGTTCTGCAGAAGCTGCAGCACAAGGCTGCGCTGGTTATTTATTTGCTTATAGAGCGACGGCAAAAGCCGGGATAGCACCGTCAGATTAGCAAGCGATGAGGCGTATTCAGCATAATCAGTATCCAAAATACGCGATCTTGCATCTGTCATATTGTTTCTCATGGTACTGTTAAGACGGATCACAGATTCAAAGCGCTGCTGCACCCCACCTAATGTACCCTGAGTAGAGCTTACGACATTTATGACCTTATCAATTGAGGAGAGCACATTCTGGGCCCCGGATGCGGTTGATACATCAAATACCATTCCCTCCTTGCCTTTAAAAAAGGCCGAAGATCCGGCATGAGCTCTTAGAGATAAGGCTGATAAGGTAAAGCCTGTTGAAAGACCTGAGATCCTGATGACATCATTGGCATGTCCTGATACCTGAATAGAAATCATGCCGTCTGCAGATAACAGCGATCCCTTGCCGATACCTGCCAGGATCCTGGCTCCGGCATAGGTTGTTTTACAGGCTATGCGCGTAATCTCCAGTGACAGCTGCGCAACCTCAGCATTTATTGAAGCCCTGTCAGTATCTGTATTTGTGCCGTTGGCAGCCTGCACGGCAAGCGTACGGATGCGCTGCAGCATATTTTTAGTCTCATCGAGAGCTCCATCTGCAGTCTGTGCAACAGAGATCCCATCCTGGGTATTGCGACTTCCCTGAATATACCCGTTGATCTCTGATGTCATTCTGTCTGAGATCTGCAATCCTGCCGGATCATCCTTTGCAGAATTGATGCGCAAGCCGGAGGACAGCCTGGTATACACATTTTCAAGCTGACTTTGGTTTTTATTAAAAGCAGTAAGGGCCATGTTCATGGCGTTGCTGTTATGCAGATACAGCGCCATATATTTCTCTCCTGAGCCTTCTGCCCCCTTTTAATTTAAGGTAACCTGATCAATTAACGGTAAATTTTTGAAAAAGTAAAGCCAAAAAAAATGCCTCTTTCTTATCAAAAAGGCATTTTCCAAAACTTAAATCTGCACCGTGCAGATCATGTCGGCACTCTTATTTAGCGAGGTAGGCAGAAACGTTCTTCTCAATACGGGCCACAACGTCTTCGTTTTCTTCCTTAACGAATTTCTCGCCTACGATATTCTCATAAAGCTCAAGATAACGCTCGGAAATAGACTCCACAATCTCATCAGTCATCTCAGGAACCTGCTGGCCCTTCTGGCCCTGGAAGCCGTTTGACATCAGCCACTCACGGACAAACTCCTTGGATAACTGCTTCTGAGGCTCACCCTTTTCAAAGCGCTCTTCATAGCCGTCAGCATAGAAATAACGGCTTGAATCAGGAGTATGAATTTCATCCATCAGATAGATCTTGCCGTCATGAGTACCGAATTCATACTTGGTATCAACCAGAATAAGACCGCGCTTGGCAGCAATCTCGGTACCGCGCTTAAAGAGTGCCAGGGTGTACTTCTCAAGTACTGCATACTCCTCAGGGGTTGCAAGACCGCGCTTTAAAATCTCCTCCTTGGAGATATCGGCATCATGCTCACCGATCTCGGCCTTGGTGGTAGGAGTGATGATCGGCTCAGGGAACTTCTGATTCTCCTTCATACCGTCAGGAAGCTTTACACCGCAGATTTCACGCACGCCGCTCTTATAGGCACGCCATGAGGATCCGCAGAGATAGCCACGGACGATCATCTCTACTGGGAAGCCCTTGCACATCACACCGACAGTGACATTGGCATCAGGACATGCCAGCTTCCAATTAGGGCAGATATCAGTGGTGGCATCCAGGAATTTGGCTGCGATCTGATTTAAAACCTGCCCCTTAAAAGGAATTCCCTTAGGCAGGATCACGTCAAAAGCACTGATACGATCGGTTGCCACCATCACAAGCTTCTCATCATTGATGTTGTAAACATCACGAACCTTGCCATGATAGACACTCTTTTGACCCTGGAAATGATACTCGGTGTTAGTTAATGCGTTGCTCATCTTGACTACTTCCCTGATTAGGGGATCCAAAAATCTTAGGTAGGTTTGGGGTGATTTTCATCACCGCACGCTCAAGGCCTTAAAACAGGCCTCTAAAAAACACGTGCAGTATATCATTTGTTAAAGCATTAGGCGCTTTACTCACAGATGATTTTATGCTGCACTGCAGCTGACAGAAAAATCCCCGCCGGAAAATGACGGGGATCTTTATTAGAGAAGGGATTTAGTAACTTACCTGCTCTTCATTTGACGAGGAATTAAGCTCACGGCTTAAAGCCTGTGAGAAGCCGCTGTAGATCCTGTCTACAGTGGCAGCAGGCAGTGCCTTGTCATCTTCATCATAGAAGGTGATCACGCAACGGCCGTCCTCTTCACCTACACGCAGTACGTACTCCTCCTCATCAAGTGCAAAGGAATCGACATGCTGCTTCTGATAGGTTTCAAGCTCCTGATCATCAAGATCAACCTTAATAGTGCCGTTGGTAATGGAGTACTCGGTAATGCTCCAGCCAAAGCGGGGCAGCATATTTCTAAGTCCGTTCCACACATCCTCGTATTTTGCGGCGACAATAATGGATTCCTGATTGTTGTGATCACGGCCTAGGGTGATAGACAGCTCACCGTTATCCTGCAGTTCATCCTCATGAGCCTTCTCAAGCACATGAATGATGGAATTACTAAAACCCATAGAGAAGCGCTCAAGCTCAATCGGGGTCAGGATATTTTCAAGGTTCTTGCCGGTACGCGGTAAAACGGTCATTGAACCTATCAGGGTTGAGGCAATACCAAGCTCGCCCTGGTTATTTCTGCCGATACGGATACGGTAAACCTGACGGTAGCGCATTGCCCCCGATCCTAAATCGGCAGCATTATAAGGAGAGCCGAACTCATCAAAGTCTGCAACTGCGGTAGTTAACGAGTAGTCGTCAGCAGAGACCTTGCCCGGATTTACACGCATGGACTTCAATACCCTGTCCAGAAGCTTCCACGCATCACGCTCTGAATGAACATTATGCTCACCGTCGGATTCAAACCAGACGATAGCCTCACCGTTTAACCACTGGGAATGCAAGCCAAGCTCTGAACGCAAAGGTGCCACCGGAGCACGTATATCCAGATCATCACCTACAGGGTACTTTAAGGCTGTGGCAGAAATTGCAGGTACGGTCATAGTAGGATCCTGCTGAGGATCAACCATGCCCTCAGGAACCTTCAGGCGATCCACCTCCTGCTTGACATCCTTGAGGTTTTCATACCCGGTAGGCTGTCTGGCCCCTTCATCAATGCCGCCTAAGTAGTACTCATAGTACTCCTGGGCAAGACCGCAACCGCCAAGCTGAGTCACAGCCGCGGCCACTGCAGTCACAGCCAGAAGATTTCTGGCTTTCTTCAGATCAGACACAATGCATCTCCTAAAATATGCTGTTTAGAGATCCTGCTCGTACTCATCTGCGCGAAGCAAAGGCTTTTGCAAATAGGTAAACAGATTAGTGCTTACCATGTTAAGCACATCCTTGATTGAGGACAGCTCAGGATCATAAGCATTAATGTATGAAGGTTCGCAGTCAGGCTCGTAGTAGCACACACTGGAGAATACAGCATCAACATCAGTGTCAGACAGAGTAAGCGAGCAGCGGAAATCGATAAAGCGCTCAACACCTGCCTGGATTAAAAGAGGATCCTTCATGATCTTGCGGAAGTTAATCACACCCATTGAGCGATCTTCTAGGAAGATCTTTTTGGGATTAACACCGACCTTAACCCAGTGAACTGCCTTGTCATAGGCACGCTCAAGCGGATTTTCAGAATGATAAGTGAAGGCAACCTCATAATCACTTCCCGGAGGGGGAGCCAAAACCTCATCGTCTCTGGCTTGGCCTTCTTCATTCATATCAGCCATGTTGATCTCCTGTTTTCTATCAAAAAAATTCGGTAAAAAATTTATTAAACTGCAGCCTTTTTAGTCTCACGCAGGGCAACTGTAAGATTAAATACAGGATTTCCCTCACTTGAGTACCTGGAATCTGCACAGAAATAGCCCTCACGCTCAAACTGATAGCTGTCGCCGGCCTTTGCATTCTTAAGGTTGATTTCCAAGGCTGCATTCTTGATTTCTAATTTTGAATCCTTGTCGACGGTGGATAGGAAATCCTCAGCCGCACCGGGATTTGGTACCTTGAAAAGATTGGTATAGATATTCACAGTACCGTTAAAGCAGTTTTCTGCATCAACCCAGTGGATTACTCCCTTAGGCTTATGTCCTTCAACATTTGAATTGAGACTGCCGGGGATGGCCTCACAATGAACACATACAACCCTACCCTGCTCATCTTTCTCACAGGATACAGCCTTGACTATATAGGCATTGCGCAGTCTGACCTCGTTATTGAGCTTTAAGCGCTTATACTGCTTGTTAGCCTCTTCACGAAAATCTGCTTCATCTATATACAGTACCTTGCCAAAGGGAACCTGACGCTCACCCATTTCAGGATGATCGACATGATTTGGGCAGGTAATGGCAGTTGCATCAATACCGTCTGAACCATAGTTATCGATCACAAGACGCAGAGGATGCAGCACAGCCATGGCTCTTGGTGCATGCTCATTTAGATCCTCACGGATGCAGGATTCAAGAGCGGACATCTCAATTACATTTTCCTGCTTGGTAACACCGATGCGACGGCAGAACTCGCGTATGGATGCAGGTGTATAGCCGCGACGTCGCAGACCTGAAATAGTGGTCAGACGGGGATCATCCCATCCGTCAACCAGACCTTCATCGACCAGCAGATTGAGCTTGCGCTTGGAGGTAATGGAATATTCAAGATTAAGGCGGCTCATCTCATACTGGTGAGGACGGTGCTCGTGATCAATTGAAATATTATCCAGAACCCAGTCATACAGACGGCGGTTATCCTGAAATTCAAGGGTACAGATTGAATGAGTGATCCCTTCAATCGCATCTGAAATACAGTGGGTAAAGTCGTACATAGGGTAGATGCACCACTTATCTCCCGTCAGGGCATGAGTTGCAAAACGGATGCGGTATATAACAGGATCGCGCATGCAGATAAAAGGTGAGGCCATATCGATCTTGGCACGCAGGCAGGCCTTGCCCTCCTCAAACTTGCCGTCACGCATCATCTCAAAGAGTCTGAGATTCTCCTCGGGAGTGCGGTTACGGTACGGACTTTGAGTACCGGGCTCCTTTAAGGTTCCGCGGGTATCGTGGATCTCCTGGGCACTCTGCTCATCGACATAGGCAAGTCCCTTGTTGATAAGCTCCACTGCATAGCCGTAGAGTCTGTCAAAGTAATCTGATGAATGGCACAGGTTGTCCCATTTGAAGCCTAACCAGTTGACATCACGCTTGATGGAATTGATATACTCCATGTCCTCTTTGACGGGGTTGGTATCATCAAAGCGCATATTGCAGGTGCCCTTATAATCGCGGGCCAGACCGTAATTTAAGCAGATGGACTTGGCGTGACCTATGTGCAGATAGCCGTTGGGCTCAGGCGGAAAACGGGTAGCCACATGATCAAATTTTCCTTCCTTAAGATCACCATCGATAATATCGGTGATGAAATTGCGGGGAATTCGCTCCTCGTCAGCCACGACTTCAGTCATCTGTCAGCTCCGTTTCTATCAATAAATTTACACATATAGGTGATTTTAGCAAAGCGGAATACTTGAACTCAAATTTTTCTGCAATTTTTACACTTAATTTATTGAAATAAAAGGAAATCATCACATTTTTATGGCGAATATCAGTCAATAAAATTCTTATGTTTCAAAAATGCTTTCAAAATGCTAAAATAACGCCCGTTCAAAAACGCCTAAATCAGAGGTTATATCCATGAGCTTTGAATCAGAAAAGCCTTTTAACGATTTCCAGCACTTTGCCCGCGGCGTCCGTCGCTCTGGCGATTTCACCATCAGGGAATCTGAGCTGCTTGAAAAATGCGGCTCTGCTATGATGGAACTCTACAAGGGTGTACGCAAGCCCAAGGACAAGACCGAGAAAGTTTTCCTAGAGCAGTTAAACGGTAATGAGGTTATTACCGATCCTAATGCTAAGATTTTTAGCAAATATTTAAAGGTAATCGCCCCCCGTCACTTACACCGTCTGTGCTCTGTCGGCAACGATGACACCGGCAGCTTAGGTGGTGGTGGTGATGACTCAGGCTCCATTGATGAGTAATCATTCGTCACAGACTAAAAAAAGCGACCGACGGTCGCTTTTTTTTATGCCCTGCTTAAAGATCAGGATCCGCAGATAAGCATACCGATCACCGCTATTACAGTAATAATTACGCTTACAGATAAAGGGAAACGCAAAATAGCAGTGATAACAGCAACCAAAGTTCCCGCCATGGCTATATAGGTATGATCCCCTACAGAAAAGAAAATGCCGGGAAAGACCAGAGCCGTTAAGGCTGTATAGGGAATAAGATTTAATACGCGGCGCATATAGCGGCCGAATTTCACCTTTGAAAAAACAGTAGCGGGAAGTACCCGTAACAGATAGTTGATGACTGCCATTACAAGGAGCAGCATCCACAAATAAAGCTCAGAGCCGTCAGTCATCTTCACACTCCTGCACTTTTTTTATCTGCAGTTTCTTCTTCGCCCTCCCCCGGAGCCTTTATAAACAAGGCACCTATCAGCGCACCTGACACCATGGTGATCACAATTGCCCATGACGTTGAGGTTGCTCCGAAGCAATGTTCAAACAGCAGATAAAGAATTGAATCGGAAACTGCCACTGCCACCACCACCGCAAGCATCCTGACGCTTTGACGGCACCCGGGGACGATAATGGCAATAAAAAGAGCATATAAGGCGATACCAAGTCCCAGAGTTACAGTCTGCGGAAGAATTTCAGATGCGATAAGGCCAATCACCGTCCCTATATTCCAGGACAGATATGAGCTGACAAAAAGACCTATAAAATAAGGTACATTTACAAACTTTTCTTCATTAGTCGTAAATATGGCAAAGGTCTCATCAGTTACAAAATGACATAAAAACAGGCGTTTTAAAGAAGATAAGGACTTAAAGCGTGCAAAAACGCAGGTACTCATGACGAAATAGCGAAAGGAGATCAAAAATCCGCCGATTGCCACGGTAAAAAGACCGGCGCCGGCTCCTGCCATGGCAACACCTAAAAACTGACCTGAGCCTGAATATGAGGTAAGAGACAGGCATATAGTCTGCAAAGGACTGAACCCCACCTGCAGAGCCATGACCGCAAATGCAATTGCAACCGGTACATAGCCCATCACAATAGGAAGCGAATCCTTAGCCCCCTTTAACATAAACTGCCACGATGTCATAGCAGATGAAGCGGCAGCTTTTTTTTCTTCAGTATTGATAGTATTGTTATTCATAGGCGCACATTATATAGCCCCCTTGCACATTTTTGGGCATTAATTACCAAGCTGTTGCACCAAAAGCATTTATAGGGCTAATATCGCTAAATATTGAAAAAATTCCCCCAAGGGATAGTTAAGAAAATGAAAGAACTCGACATCGCAAAATTTGGTGGTACCTCAGTTGGTAACTTTCAGGCTATGACCTCAAGCTACAAGGTATCCGTATCTAATAAAAATACCCGCCTGGTCATTATTTCCGCCTGCTCCGGTGTAACCAATATCCTGGTTGAACTGGCATCAGGAGCATGCAGCAATCAGAAAGCCGATGAGCTTATTGCTAAACTTCGCGATATCCATTATGAGATTATTGCAGGTCTTGGCGGCAAGCAGGAACTCAAGGATCATATTGAGGAACACTTAACTGAAATCAAGAAGCTGGCTCAGGAAGCCTCCATGGAACGCAGTGATGAGCTTACCGACCGTATCGTGTCTCACGGTGAGCTCATGTCCTCATACCTCTTTGCCGCCCTGTTTAACTTCTACGGAACCAAGGCCGTCTGGTTTGATGTGCGCCGTGTAATGCGCACCGATTCACAGTTTGGCTGCGCTGTTCCCCTGGTTGAGGTGATCGGTACTCTTTGCAAGGAGCAGTTACTTCCCCTGCTTGATGAGGATGCCATCGTTATCTCTCAGGGCTTTATTGCATCAAATTCAGAAGGACAGACCACAACCCTAGGTCGCGGCGGCTCTGATTACTCCGCAGCTCTTCTTGGTGAGGCCTGCAACGCAAGCTCCATTTCCATCTGGACTGATGTTCCAGGTGTATATACCACTGATCCGCGTATTGTGCCGCATGCTAAGGCAATTCCTGAGCTTACCTACCTTGAGGCTGCCGAGATGGCAACCTTCGGCGCCAAGATCCTGCACCCTTCAACTCTGGTACCGGCTGTACGTCGTGATATTCCTGTTTATGTCGGCTCATCCCGTGAACCTGAAAAGGGTGGTACCTGGGTTCGTACCCGTACCGAATCACATCCTGCATTCCGTGCAGTGGCACTGCGTAAAAACCAGAGCCTGATCGTACTTTCATCTCCTAAAATGGTCGGTGCTTCAGGCTTTCTGGCCAAGGTATTCTCCGTTTTTGCATCCTATAAGCGTTCAGTCGATCTTGTTTCCACATCCGAGGTTTCAATTGCAATTACCTTAGATGCAGGTACCAATACCTCCGGTATTTCAACAGCGATCCCTGAACAGATGCTCACAGATCTGCGCGGCTTCTGCCATGTTAAGGTTGAAACAGGCCTGTCACTTGTTGCCGTGATCGGCAATCAGATGTCTGATATTCCAGGCCTTACCACTGAGGCACTAAGTGCCATTCATGATTATCCGGTAAAGATGATCTGCTATGGTGCCTCATCGCATAATCTGTGTTTCCTCCTGCGTGAACAGGACGCTCCTGACGCTCTGGTTAAGATCCACAAGCATTTACTTGAAGACAAGTAATTAGACGGTGAAGCCTTAAAATGACGGGATCTGAAAGATCCCGTTTTTTTTAGGCACAAAGTTTGCTGCAGGATAAAATCAAATAATACTTAAGATCACCGTTTTAATTGCCGTTAAGTGTGTAGAAAAGGATTTACTGTTCTCCCCTGGGGAAAAAATTTATGGCTTCATCGATTACATCATTAGGCGTTGCATCAGGAAATGATTTCAGCTCCATAGTTGAGGAGCTGGTGTCATTAAAAAAGACCTCAGTTACGCGAAATACCACCAAGCGTTCTAATGCAAACACCATTGAGCTGTCCGGTGTTTCAACTCTGAAGAGCTCGCTTAAAACCTTCCAGAGCACATTAACAGCCTTCACTGAAAACAAGGACACTGTTTTTAACTATAAGACAGTTACAACCTCTCAGTCTGATAATGTGAGTGTTTTCACCGTCGAAACTGACAGTGACGTCGCTAATGTTGATTTTCAGCTGGGTGTAAAACAGCTTGCCAAATCACAAAAGCTTACGCAGAAATTTTCAACAGAAAACGGTTTTAACAACTCCTTTGAGGCAGGCACACTGACTATCAGCTTAGGTCAGGACGAAAAGGGCAATGCCAAATCCTTTGACGTTGAGGTCAAGGAAGGCGACACCTTGGAGACTATCCGTAAGCGTATTAATGATAATGATTACGGTGTAACCGCATCCCTGGTAAAAACATCCTCCGGCTACACACTAAGTCTTGATGCCGGTACAACCGGTGATGATGCCACACCAATATCTATTACTGCTAACGGTAAAGGCGGCGACGGTAAGGACAGTCTTTCAGCCTTTGCGCTTGATGGTGATAATGATTACGGCAGCTGGACACAAATTCAGAAGGCGCAGGATGCAATCATCACCGTTGATGGCGAAGAGGTTCATTCTTCAAGCAATAAATTTACCAGCGGTGAGGTCTCAGGCCTTAAGATCACAGTAAATCAGCTATCAGAGTCTGCAACTGACAGTGATTCTAATGTAATAACAACCAGTGATGGTAAGAGTCTTAAAACCTACAACGTCAAGGTTGCAACCGATGGAGATTCAACTGCTGATAAAATCATGAGCTTTGTTAATGGCTTTAACTCCCTCATGACATCATTAGATACCCTTTCTGCCTCAAACACCTACACCGATGGTGAAAGCAATGAGGATGGCGGTGATTTAGCAGGTGATTCATCCGTCACCTCACTAAAACGTCAATTGCAGTCAATGGTGTCAGGCTTTAGCCAGTCACAGGACGGTATGACCATTTTTGATATGGGCATTAAGTTCAACAAGGATGGAACTCTGTCATTTACACGAGACACATTCAATCAGGCTCTTACTAAGAACCCTAATGCTGTAAGTAACCTGTTAAACGGTGACAACGGCCTTTTCACAAAAATGGAGAGTGTAGTTAACGACTATACAAAAACCTCAGGTATTCTCGATCAGCGTACTGACAGCCTTAATAAGGAAAAAAGCCGTATTGAAGAGCAGCAGACCCGCGATGAGGAAACCATAGAAAAATATCAGACTATGCTTACTAAAAAGTATGCAAACCTTGATACGCTGATGTCAAATTACTCAAATTCACTAAGTTCGCTAACATCAGTGCTCTCGTCATTGAAATCATCATCATCGTCATCATCTTCTTCATAAGATTTAGTTGATAATGAACATAATCCCGCATATTACTGCGGGATTTTTTATAAGAAAAAGACATTCCACAGAGCATGAATTTCTGTATACTCTAAATGTATCTTTATGCCACAACTTTTATAATTAAAGATTGAACAGTACATACTGCAGTTTTTTAAAGATCAAATCTGAATACAGATGAATTCAGTCTGTATCAATACACACAAGCTAAGCTGTGAAAAAAAAATGATAAGTTTGGGAAATTTGATAATCATTTGGCAATTGAAATACAGTTAAATTTTCATCGCAGCAAACAGCAGATCCACTGCTTCTAATTTTTAACCAGAAAATATATACAAATTTCAGCATGTGACAGGTGATGCAGATGAGTAATAAAGAGCCATTGATGACTGATGCTGAATTAGCTGCCCTTCCCTGCGGTATAGACAGTTTTACTGACTTAAGATGTAACCGTATGGTCTATGTAGATAAGACCGCATTAATATATAAGTTAGCAGTAAGACGCGGCAGATTATTTATCTCAAGACCAAGACGCTTTGGTAAGACCTTACTCGTCTCTACCTTTGAAA
>CAVFIO010000033.1:13406-18180 GCA_963622535.1 Akkermansia muciniphila | reverse complement strand
CTCCACCACAAATTATCTTCTATAGAAGATAAATGCATTTTGGCACTACTACTTCTACAAAAAAGTTATTTCCAGCAATTGCCGATTTATAAGCCTTTTTATCGATGGTTATTTCATCTATACTCAAAATATCTTAAATTTTTTTAAAATTTTTATTGACAGTTAAAAAATGATCTATATAATGAGCAACGTTTTCACGACACAACAGTGAATTCGCAAAGATTGGGGCCATAGCTCAGTTGGCAGAGCGCTTGCATGGCATGCAAGAGGTCGACGGTTCGATCCCGTTTGGCTCCACCAGTCTCTTGGGGGATTAGCTCAGTTGGTAGAGCATCTGCTTTGCAAGCAGAGGGTCATCGGTTCGATTCCGTTATCCTCCACCACTTTGAGATTGATTAATCTTTAGCTTCCTTAAATGGGGGATTAGCTCAGTTGGTAGAGCATCTGCTTTGCAAGCAGAGGGTCATCGGTTCGATTCCGTTATCCTCCACCACTTTGAGATTGATTAATCTTTAGCTTCCTTAAATGGGGGATTAGCTCAGTTGGTAGAGCATCTGCTTTGCAAGCAGAGGGTCATCGGTTCGATTCCGTTATCCTCCACCATCAAATTTCCTAATAAAATTCAAAGTAAATAGTTTTACAATCTAACCGTCTGTAAAATCTACACTTGTTAATTTTACATACAGATCTGTATTTTTAGTATTTACAGTGCCATAGGTGCATTTGCTATACTCTTACAACTAAAAGATTTTTTTCGCTTGAGACAAAGTCTGGGTTCAAAAATGCGTACAAAACTCACAATGATCGCCGCTGCCTTTGCAGCTCTTCTGTGCAATTGTGCACAAGCCACCGACATCATGGATATCTACAAAGAAGCATATGTCCGTGATCCTGTGGTACAGCAATTAAAAGCCGCTCGTGACGGTGCCTTTGCTCAAGTTGATGAAGCAACAGCAGCCCTATTACCCCAGGTTGATGTATCCGGATCCTTTACCGGTACCAGAACAAGCTCCAATAACGGAGTAAATGCCAACAACCGTAAATCTCAGGCCGGGATTAGCTTATCTCAGCTCATATGGTCACACGGTACCTGGTTACAGCGCTCAATTGCCGAAAAGAGTGCTGAAAAAGCAGAGCTTGCATATAAAGATGCATTACAGAAATTAATCGTAAGAGTTTCCTCTGCATATTTTGACGTGTTAAATGCATACGATACCCTTACCTACTGCAAGGCCAATAATAAGGCTTTAAAAAACCAGCTCAATGAAGCAGAAAAGCGCTTGCAGGTAGGCCTGATTGCAGAGACTGATAAGCTTGAGGCACAGGCAGCCTACGATCTGTCAAATGCGGCCGTGATCAGCGCAGAAAACAATCTCATAAATTCTTATGAAGAGATCCGTGCATTAACCGGTCGTGCTGTATCTGTTGAAGAACTATCTGAGCTTAATACCTCAATTTTCTCAACTCCCGCTGTTGGAAAAAGTCTGAAACAGCTCTTGAAAGAGGCTGAGGGAAATAATCTGGTACTGCAGCAGGCTGTAATTGATCGCGATATTGCAAGAGATAACATCACCAAGGCCAAGAGCGGTCACGAGCCAACCGTATCATTAAATGCAAATGCCCAGACAGGCTACACCAGATATGACAATCAGATCCCTAACTCTACTCAGGTAAGCGGTAATGCCTGGTCTGAGTCATTAGGTATCGGTGTCAATATTCCTATCTATCACGGTGGAGCAACCTCGGCTCAGGTTGAAAAGGCTGAGGCAGATTATGTTGCAGCCTCACAGGCACTTGAGCAGACTCACCGTACTCTGATAACTGATGTCAATAACGGTTATAACAACGTAGCAGCCGCCATTTCATCAGTAAAGGCCTATGATCTTTCTGTAAAATCTGCAGCCTCTGCACTGGATGCAACCTCAGCAGGCTATGATGTCGGCACCAGAACCATGACCGATGTTCTTGATGCAACCCAGAAGCTTTACAACGCTATGCAGAATGCAGCCTCTGCCCGCTATCAATATATCAACTCACGTCTTGCGCTTAACTACACCAAGGGTGATTTAAAGGTAGAGCATCTTGAGCAGGTTAATGCCGGTCTGAAAAATAAATAACAAAAACTGCGCTTGATCTCAATTTAGACAACGCGACCTAGGTTTATCTTTCTAGGCCGCGTTTTTACTATTAAAATAGACAAAATTTATTAAAAGGAGCAAACGTTTACTATGGATATCAGATATTCCTGCAACCCTGAGGACTTTAAGCGCTATACCACCGAGGAAACACGCAAAGAGTTCCTGATCCCGACCCTGTTTGAAGCTGATAAGGTTCACTGCACCTACTCACACATCGACCGCATGGTATGCTTCGGCTGCATGCCTGTAACCCGTCCTGTATCCCTAGATGACGGCATCGATGTCTGGCACAACTTCGGTACTAACTATATTCTTGAGCGTCGTGAAATCGGTATTTTCAACGTTGGCGGTGCCGGTAAAATCACAGCTGACGGTACTGTTTATGAAATGGGCTATCAGGACTGCCTGTATATCACCATGGGTACCAAGGAAGTACTTTTTGAAAGCGTAGATAGCGCCAAGCCTGCAAAATTCTACATGGCATCAGCTCCGGCACACCGTGCTTACAAGACCACCTTCATCTCCATGAAGGATGCAAATCACCGTCCATGCGGTGATGCAAAGAATGCTAATGCCCGTACCATCAACCAGTTCATCCATCCTGATGTGCTGGAAACTGCCCAGTTATCTATGGGTATGACTCAGCTGCATGAAGGCTCTGTCTGGAACACCATGCCCTGCCATACTCACGAGCGTCGCATGGAACTCTATTTCTACTTTGAGATCCCCGAGGATCAGGCTGTATTCCACATGATGGGCACCCCTCAGGAAACCCGTCACATCATCATGCATAACGAGCAGGCTGTCTTAGGTCCTTCATGGTCTATCCACAGCGGCTGCGGTACCTCAAACTATACCTTCATCTGGGCAATGGTCGGTGAAAACAAGGCCTTTGACGACATGGATGAAATTGCTATTAAAGATTTGAAGTAATCCCTGCTCTTCACATCCATATACTTCAGGGGGACGCATGACGTCCCCTTTTCATGCCGTCATTCGTGCTTATTCACCTGATTGCGTAAAAGCTTATCCTCAAACAGACGCGTCTGAATAGTTTCAAGTGACATCACCGAGGTCTCAGGCATTTTGCGTGAAACCACCACCAGTAAAAAAGCCACTACAAAAGCACAACCTGCAAAGAAAATGCTGACAGGACAATCCTCAATCCACGGCCCTATTTCCTTAACTCCTGCAAGCAATGCGGTACAGTTTACAATCAGCACCAGTCCCACACCGAATTCCCGACCGGAGGTAGGCAGGATCTCAGGCACGAACACCGCAAGAAAAACTGTCAGGGTAAGAGATGAAGTATATATAAACAGTAAAATAAGTACGGACAGGAGCATGGTACTTACAGAGCCGAAATCCAGCATTGATGCTCCGGATAACAGCATCAGAACGCCCATGGAGGCTGCAATACCGCAAAGCATTCCCCCGATCCTTGTCATACGCAGCGACAGGATTGCAGCAGTTAAGATGCCAAAAAAAGCAACCGTAATTGAAGCCCTGATAAAACCGTTGCCATAGTCAGAGGAGGCAGATATCACAAAGAAATTACCCAGGAATTCCTGCTGATAATGCAGAATAAGATCTGAGGCTGAATACGGAATGTAGGTCATGCCACAAATGTGCATAAGAAAAGAAAGCACCAGGATCATCCACAGGGCATTGCGGTATATTCCTGAATGTAGAAAAAGATCCAGCCCCCGTTCAGGAATACGCTCACGCTCATTGATTAAGGCCAGTTCTCTTGCTGCAGCTACCTGTGATCCCCGCAGAACAAAAAGAGCTGATAAGGCAGCTTCACTAAAACCAGCCCTTGCAAGCCAGCGGGGGGATTCCGGCATTCGCAGGATCCCAAACAGGATCAATATAATGCCGATACCGGCAATGATAATAACCGCGGTTGAGGAATTACTTGGAAAGAAATCGTGACACATGATCACAAAGTCCAGGCCCAGCAGAAAGCCTGCAGGAACTAATGCACCACATACACCCCGCACTGCCGGTGATGAAATCTCTGCAGCATAAATCAGTGAGGAAACAAGGAAAATACCACAGGCAACACCTGCGGCAATTTCTGATAACAGCAGCGAGCTAAAGGATGGAGCCAACACTCCTGCACAGTCAGCTGCGACACCAAAAGCAAAGCCCATTAAGAGACCTATCTTGCGGCCAGATCCGTAGATAACGAATCCTCCTAAAAATACGCCGCCTAACAGTCCCAGAAGAAAAACGCTCAGAATGCTGTTTAAATCATAATTATCCAGCATATACAGATACATTAACTGCTCACGATAGGAAAACAGCGAGCCTATATTGATGCCAAAATAGACCGCCATCAGAGCAACTATTCCCATCATTGCAACCGGGCGCATGGTTTGATTGTTTATCAGATTATTTTTCATAGAAAATTATTAGACAGCTCTTGAGCTTCACTTACTGCTTTTATCTACAAAAGGAAGACAAGTCTTTTTTCATTACCGCACTGATGCTTATTTTATGCGTACGCAGATTGGATATTCAATACATTAAGCACTTATAGAAAATTTATAGAAAGCATCACAGCATAGTAGCTTCACCTACATCTATTAGGTCGTAATTGAGACTTTTGGCATCTCACAATACAATCTGAA
>CAVFIO010000033.1:0-13396 GCA_963622535.1 Akkermansia muciniphila | reverse complement strand
TGAATTCAGATTAGGTGCTAAAATTAACAGGTTCAATTTTTCCCCACGATAGCTGCTGAGGACCTTTCTATGAGTCTTGATAGACTGCCGATATTTAATTCTAAAGTCACCGTTGTTGGAGACGTAATGCTTGATCGCTATTGGCGAGGAAGTTCTGACAGACTCTCACCTGAGGCCCCGGTTCCGGTAGTAAGAGTAACAGGACGGGAGGATCGCGCAGGAGGTGCGGCTAACGTTGCGCTCAATATCAGTGCCTTAGGTGCCCCCTGCTCTCTTTTAGGTATTGTCGGCGAAGATGAAGCCGGTGCCAAGCTTGAAGGACTGCTGAGAGAAAAAGGGATAATTCCCGACTTTATTCACACAAGAGAGCATCCCACAATCACCAAGCTCCGTGTACTAAGCCGCAACCAGCAGCTGTTGCGTTTGGATTTTGAGGACTCTTTATCCGATCTCCGCGGTGAGCTGCTGCTAGACAGCTACAAGAAAGCTATCACAGACTCTGATGTCATCATTGCATCTGACTATGGCAAGGGTACTCTTTCTTATATTCACGATCTTATAAAAGCGGCCAATGCCTATGGTAAAAAGGTCTTAATCGATCCTAAGGGCACAGACTTTGAAAAATATCGCGGGGCCTACATGCTGACGCCTAATATGAAGGAATTTGAAGCAGTAGCCGGAAAATGTCTTAACGAGGCAGATCTCGAGCGCCGCGCCATGTCCTTAATTGAGCTTTGCGAATTAGGAAGCTTGCTTGTCACACGCTCGGAAGACGGTATGTCTTTATTCCGCCCGGGTCATGCCGCTGTTCATCTGCCGACTCATGCACGTGAAGTTTATGACGTGACCGGTGCCGGAGATACTGTGATAGCTACTCTGGCAGCCGCCCTTGCCGCAGGCTGTGAGGTAACCGATGCCTGTGAGCTTGCCAACCGTGCAGCCGGCATTGTTGTCGGCAAGGTAGGAACCTCAACCGTAACTCCTGATGAGCTGCTAGAGGATCTGCGCGGTGCTGATGCCTCCTTAAGCCCGGGCGTAGTATCTGAAGATGAGCTTGCAGTCGAAGTTAAAAAACTACAGCAGCGCGGCAAACGTGTAGTCATGACCAACGGCTGCTTTGATATTCTGCACAAGGGACACGTAAGCTATCTAAAACGGGCCCGTGCTCTGGGTGATCGTCTGATAGTTGCTGTTAACACCGATCGCTCAGTATCAGAGCTTAAGGGACCAAGCCGTCCTATAGTTCCTCTTGAGGCACGCATGGAATTACTGGCAGCCTTAGACTGTGTTGATTTCGTGGTGCCCTTTGATGAGGATACCCCGCAGCGCCTGATTGCAAAGATCCTTCCTGATGTACTAGTTAAGGGAGGTGACTACAAGGTTGAGCAGATTGCAGGTCATGTTGAGGTGCTTGCAAACGGCGGACAGGTATTAGTATTGCCCTTTGTTGACGGCTTCTCTACCTCAAATATAGTTAACAAGATTAAAGAGAGCTGTTAGGAGAATCCATGTTTCCATCGCTGTGGGCAGATGATGCCAAGGATATGGCAGAACGTGTTGTAATACGTCAGGGGATAAGCTCCATAAGCTGTGCTGACGCTTATGCCCTGATTGAAAGTGGATCCTGTACACTGCTTGATGTACGGGAAAAGGCAGAATATGACGAACGCCATATTCCGGGGGCTCTGAATTTTCCGGTAGATTCTATAAATGCCGAAACAGCACCGAAGATGCTTCCTGATAAAAATGCTGTGATCGTTATATATTGCCTTGCCGGCATGCGTGCAGCATCTGCCTGTATCAAACTCTCAGATTTAGGCTACAGACGTCTTGTAAATATGGGCGGAATCTCCCACTGGCCATATTCAACAGAGCAGAGTCAAAAATAAAGGTTCTATTAGTTTTTCTGGCAACCACTGAGACCCCCGGTGCGAACAACCGGGGTGGCTTGCAGCCGAGGCCACCTAAGGTCCGACACCGCAAGGGATGATATAGCCCCTATAGTAGGCCGAATAAGAAAAAAAACAACCGCAGATACGAAATATTTAAAAGCAAATGCCGACCATGATGATCGGCATTTTTATCGTTTTTTTTCAGAAATACGGCTTTTACAAGCCGCAGCTGTTATTCTCAGTCACGAGCAATATCAATGTCAGAGAGTGACCAGATCTGCTCAGCATAATCATTGATTGAACGATCAGATGAGAACTTGCCCATAGTTGCAGAGTTAACAATAGCTGCATGTGCCCAGCGGCGACGATCAGCGTACATTTCCTCGGCACGATGATGAGCCTCGACATAGGATGCGAAGTCTGCAAGTACCAGGAAAGGATCTCCGCCGTCAAGCAAAGAGCGCTTGATTGAAGACAGTGCACCAGGATTACCAGGAGTGAAGTAATCAGTATCAAGCCAGTCCAGAACATTACGTAACTCGGTATTGGAGTTGTAGTAATTCCAAGGATTGTAGTGACGCTTGAGCTCCACTACCTCATCAACAGACAGACCGAAGATGAAGTTGTTGTCCTGACCTGCTTCGGCCACAATCTCGATATTGGCACCGTCCATAGTACCGATGGTCATAGCACCGTTCATGGAGAACTTCATATTTGAAGTACCGGATGCCTCGTAGCCAGCAGTTGAAATCTGCTCTGACAGATCTGCTGCCGGAATGATCTTCTCGGCAAGAGAGACACGGTAATTAGGCAGGAATACAACCTTAAGCTTACCGCCGATGCGACGGTCGTTATTGATACGCTCACCTACAGCATTAATTGCATAGATGATATCCTTGGCCAGGGTATAGGCAGGAGCTGCCTTGGCACCGAAGATAAATACCTGAGGCACAATATCAAGGCCAGGATTATCCAGAAGCTTCTTGTACAGGGACATGATGTACAGGAGGTTCAGATGCTGACGCTTGTACTCATGTAAACGCTTGATCTGAACATCAAAGATGGCATCAGGAGAAACGGTTACATTGCAAAGTTCCTGAATAACATCAGCAAGCTTAGCCTTGTTATCACGCTTGACCTTCATAAAGCGCTCCTGCATTGCCTGATCGTCTGCATATTTTGCAAGCTCACGGCAGCTGTCTAAGTGCAAAGGCCAATCCTTGCCGGCGACCTCATCATAGATCTCGGCAAGACCTGGGTTGCAGGCAAGCAGCCAGCGACGAGGAGTTACACCGTTGGTTACGTTGCAGAACTTGTTAGGCCACAGTGCAGAGTACTCAGGGAAGAGCTGTTCCTTGACAAGCTTGGAGTGAATAGCAGCCACACCGTTGACACGGGCAGAGCCGATCACGCACAGATTAGCCATGCGGACCTTACGCTCTGAGCCTTCCTCAATAATGGAAAGACGGCGCTTAACATCATTGTCACCAGGCCAGGTCTGCTCAACAATGCCATTTAAGAAGCGGTAGTTGATCTCATAGATGATCTCGAGATGACGTGGCAGGAGCTTCTCAAAGATACGTACCGGCCACTTCTCAAGTGCCTCAGGCAACAGGGTGTGGTTGGTGTAGTTAAAGCTCCTGGATACGATATCCCATGCATCATCAAAGCTTAAACCTTCCTCATCTACAAACAGTCTCATGAGCTCGGCAATTGCAATTGCAGGATGAGTATCATTAAGCTGAATGCAGTTCTTGGCGGCAAACTCGCTGTAATCATGGTGATGTGAGCGGTTGTAGCGTCTTAAGATATCGCGCAGGGAGCAGGCAGAGAAGAAGTACTGCTGAGTCAGACGCAGCTCTTTACCAGCCTCAGTAGAATCATTGGGGTATAAAACCTTTGAAATAACCTCAGAGGCAGCCTTTTCGCCCTGAGCATCGATATAACCGCCGGCGTTGAAAACGTCCCAGTTAAAAGCTTCAGTGGCACGTGATTCCCACAGACGCAGAATGGCAACTGATGAATTGCGGAAACCTACAACTGGAATATCCCAGGGCACACCCTTGATGATGTGAGCAGGATGCCAGACACGGCGCTGAGAGCCGTCAGGACCTACCTGAGTCTCACAGTAACCGCCGATAGGAATATTCTGCAATGATTCAGGACGGCAGACTTCCCAGGGGCAGCCGTACTCACGCCATGAATCAGGACGCTCCACCTGACGGCCTCCGCGGATTTCCTGACGGAAAAGACCGTTTTCATAGTGAATACCGTAACCTACACAAGGATAGCTCAAGGTTGCAAGTGATTCTAGGAAGCAGGCAGCAAGACGGCCCAGACCGCCGTTTCCCAATGCCATATCAGGCTCTTCCTCACAGATATCTGTAAGTTCCTGTCCCAGACGCTTCAGGGCTTCCTGAGCAACCTTATACATCTCAAGGTTGCAGAGGTTGTTTACAGTAAGGCGGCCCATAAGGAACTCTGCTGAAAGATAATTGACAGCACGGGTATCCTTAGTGGCATGGGTATACTGAGTTTCAGTCAGACGGTTGAAGATATCCTCATTAACAGAGGCTACTAATGCCTGCCACCAGGCAAGTTTTGATGCTTTAAGCTCTGAGGTACCGATGGTGCAGCGCAAGTGATGCACAATCTTAGCCTTTAATGCCTCGACGGACTGCTCAAAATCAGCAGCTACCGGAGCAGATGCTACAGCCTGAGTTGCTGCACTAGCCTTAGGAGCTGAGGCAGTAGTTTTATTCTTGAAATTCTTAGTTTTTTTTGTGGCCATTGCTGACATCCTCATGATGTTAGGCATGTAAAAATCTGTAAAGCTGCTGACGTATCATCTTTTTCTGGCTTATAAATCGTCAGCACACAAGCTAATCATTATACTTTATCGCATGTCACTTTACGCGCTTAAATTACCTGCAGCAGGCATTTTTAAACAGATAGTGAGTAAGCAACCTTGCGGAAAATCACACATCCTTACTTTGATTTGGCCTTTTTCTGTGCATTTTCACTTTTTTATTGCATTATTTTATCTGCAGATCTTTTGTGAACATCCGGCACACATTACAATGCCCAAAGCTTGTCATGGGAGGATTATCTTGAAATTCTTTAAACTTCTTGTATGTCTCATTACCTGTATCATCCTTACCACCGGTATAAGTGACAGAGCCAATGCAGATACCATGAACGATAAGAAGGCAAGTATTGCAGCAATATGTGCAGCCTCCGCTACAGGTAATATGAAAGCCTTGCGTATAAAATATCACCGGGCTCTTGAGAGCAATGCCATAAGTCGCGGTGAGCTTGCCGACATCATGTATATTGTCGGAATCTTTGCAGGTTACCCGCGATCAGAAACCGCATTTGATCTAATCAACTCCATTAACGAGGAATTAAGGGTCAGAGGAATGACGGCCGGTGAAACCTCTGGAGAAATTACTCCAGTTGCAATGGATGCCAAATGCCAGTCAGACTTTCTCAGAGCCATCAAGAGTACACAGCTTGCCAGACTTTCCCCGTCACTGGAGGTGGAAGCCTTCGGTGCTATCTCAGGTGCCCTTTGTGCCCGGGGAGCAATGAGCTTTGAATACCGCGCAATAGCCACCATCGCAACTCTTGCTGTAACTGATGCCAACGGGTTATTTCTTAAATATCAGATGCGAAGAGAATTGACCTTTGGAGTCACACCAAAAGACCTGCGCGATCTCATCTCCGGCATTAAGGATCTCTTAGGCGAGGAGAGGACCATGTCCGTTAATGCAATGATAGACGAGTGCGTCATTGCTCATAATGAAGATAAGAAGGAATCTGTCTTCATTGTCGAAATGAATGACGGTAAATAGCGACAAAAAAGCAGATGCGGCATCCCCTGACAGCTAAAACCGTAACTCCTCCGGAATCGGCAAATCTGTATCAAGATCACGGGGCCTTACCTTTGATTTTCCTTCCTTAAAGGCCTTCATGCCCATAACCCAGGCAAGAACCTGAGCTACCGCCTTAAAAAGTCCACGTGGGATCTCATGATCAAGATCGGTTGTGTAATACAGAGAGCGGGCAAGAGGCGGGATGGGGATCACCGGAACATCAGTCTCGCGCGCAATATGCTTGATGATCTCCGCAATATCATCAACCCCCTTGGCTGTAACCTGCGGAGCCAAGGCCCCCTTGGGATCATATTTTAAAGCCACTGCATAGTGGGTAGGATTGGTCACCACCACATCCGCCTTAGGAACATTTTCCATCATGCGGCGGGATGCCAGCTGAAACTGCTTCTGGCGGATCTTGTTTTTTATCTGAGGATTACCCTCTGTTTCCTTAAACTCATCCTTAACCTCCTGCTTGGTCATACGCAGCTGGCGGGTGTAATTCCATTTCTGAAAAGGAACATCAATAAGCACAATGGGGATCATTGAGCACACGATGATCAGCATGTAATGAAAAAGCAGTGTAATAGCCTGATGAATTCCCTCCATAGGATTTATATAGGAGAGCTTCATAATTGTGCCGGCAGCACCTGAAAGCACGAAATAACAGAAGGCCCCGATAAAAGCCACCTTGGCAATACCCTTGATAAGCTCAATTAAGGAATTTACGGAAATGATGCGCTTTACACCTGAAAGCGGGTTCAGTTTGGAAAACTTTGGAGTTGCCGCCTGTCCTGAAAAATTAAAGCCTCCTAAGAGGATATTACCTGCCAGGGCACAGATAAAAACGATTAAGGCCAGAGCTATCACAGGAATTGCAATGGCACCCAGATCCTGCCTGAAGATACGTGCCATCTCATCTATGGTAAAAAGCTGATCACGTGTCAGCTGAAAGCTGTTTACCATGACATCGCGCATACCTCTGCCAAGCAAAGAGGATACGGCCCACAGCGAAATCACGCCGGAGAGCAGCACAAATAAAGTACCGGCCTCGCGCGATCGGGGTAACTGACCGCGCTTTTTGGCATCCGACAGCTTTTTTCCTGTCGGTTGTTCTGTTTTCTCTCCGTCGTCTGCTGCCATCTTAGGTACCTGCTAATCCAGATACTCAGCGCGGTTACCGTTCTCTTCAAGCCAGGAGCGGCGGTCGGCGGCACGCTTTTTTGACAGAAGCATGTCCATGATCCCCATGGTCTCATCTGAAGATTCTGTATCCAGGGTAAGTTTGATGAGCTTTCTTGAATCAGGATTCAAGGTAGTTTCACGAAGCTCCTGCCACTTCATCTCACCTAATCCCTTAAAGCGGCTGACCTCAAGCTTTTCAGGCTTGATCCCCTTTCTGGCATAAAGACGGCGCTTGGCTTCCAAATCATCATCATCCATAGCGTATTCTTTAAGCTTGGTACCGTATTTAATACGGTAAAGAGGCGGACAGGCCACATATACATGTCCCTCTCTTACCAGGCGCGGGAAGTGCTTTACAAAAAGCGCGCACAACAGCGTACCGATATGCAGACCATCAGAGTCGGCATCTGCCAGAATACAGATCTTGTCATAGCGCAGACCATCTAGAGATCCGCTGTCAGGTTCAAGGCCCATAGACACAGAAATTGCCCTGATCTCCTCTGAGGTTAATGCATTTTTACCAGATACCTCCCAGGTATTTAAGATTTTTCCGCGCAGAGGCAGAATTGCCTGGAAGGAGGAATCACGCCCCTGACGGGCATTACCACCTGCAGAATTTCCCTCTACAATAAAAAGCTCACCACGGGATGGATCAGTTGATGTGCAATCAACAAGCTTGCCAGGAAGCTTCGGACCTCGGGTTGCTTTCTTTCTTGTAACCTGTGAGGCACTTTGCTCACGATCACGGGCTGAATC
Source organism: Akkermansia muciniphila (assembly GCA_963622535.1). Taxonomy (GTDB): domain Bacteria; phylum Pseudomonadota; class Gammaproteobacteria; order Enterobacterales; family Succinivibrionaceae; genus Succinivibrio. The sequence goes on along the minus strand of CAVFIO010000033.1, from coordinate 5,688 downwards.
GATGATCAGGTTCGCAATAGTTTTTCCAACCTCTACATTAGATGAGAGGTAAATTGCAAAGCGGTCACGGATAACACCTTCAACTAAAGATGCAACATGACGTGAGGATAATTTCTCCTTGGTCTGTCCTGCAAACTGAGGATCACGCATCATGATAGACAGCACAAAGGAACAGTGCTGCCACACATCATCGGGAGTGATCTTCAAATTACGGGGAAGCAGGCTGTGTAGCTCGCAAAACTCACGCACAGCCAGAGTAAGCCCTGATCTGAAGCCGTTAACATGAGTACCGCCTTCAAAGGTGGGAATGAGGTTTACAAAGGACTCACCCAATTTTTGCGATCCCTCAGTCTCCCAGCATACGGCCCACTCTAAAGACCAGTCCTCATCATCAACATGTCCTGCAAACGGATCCTGCGGTGCAGTAATACGCTCGCCTGTCCAGGCAACCAGATAGTCCTTAAGAGATCCAGAATAACTCCAGGAGTCAGTAGTGCCGTTTTTTTCATTGGTGAAATTAACCGTGAGATTCGGACAGAGCACGGCCTTTGCACGCATCAGGTGCTTTAGGGCTTTGACATCAAAGGATGGGGTATCAAAATATTTCTGCTCAGGCCAGAAGCGTACAGAGGTGCCGGTTTGCGATTTCGGGCAGGTACCGGTTTCTTCAAGATCTCTAGTCTTTTCACCGTGTGCATACTCAATCTCATAGGTCTTGCCACCGCGTTTTACCAGAACAAGCATCCTGTCAGACAGAGCATTAACAACACTCACACCTACGCCATGCAGGCCACCTGAGAACTTATAGTTCTTATCGTTGAATTTACCGCCTGCATGAAGCCTTGAGAGGATAAGCTCAATTGCAGGAACCTTTTCCGCCGGATGCATTTCAATCGGCATACCGCGGCCGTTATCACGCACCTCAAGTGAGCCATCTTCATGCAGAATAACATCTATCTTATTGGCAAAGCCCGCTACAGCCTCATCAACACTGTTATCGATAACCTCCATGCCCAGATGATTGGGATTTTGGGTATCAGTGTACATACCGGGGCGCAGACGCACCGGTTCTAGGCCTTTTAAGACCTCAATTGAGGATCCATCGTAATTTGATCCTTCGGTATTATTGTTCTTTTCCATAGAAAGTCATTTTAACAAGAGCAAATGTTCTGATTACTTTGAATTTTATTTCGTATTCGGTTCGGACATAAGCTCGGACTTAGGTTCGGTCATCGGTTCGGACATAATTGAACTTTATTTCTTCACAATTTATCCTTGCACTAAGCCTCACCAGTCCATAGAGCTTTAATTTCAGTTCCAGCAAAAACAACCGCTACTAGCTTCAAATTCTGCAAAGAGTCAATATCTTCATCCTGTGAATACTTATGTAGCTGTTGTTTGGCATCTTCAAGAGCCTTATTAACTGCGACATTAGTTGCGGCCTTCTTGGTTAAATATTTCAGCTCAAAAACATATGAACAAAACTGAGTGTTTTTAGGGATAAACACCAGATCAGTAAATCCACGTTGTGATCCACCAACCTCTCGTTCTGCTTTCACGTGATATTCAGTGTTAAAGAACATGGCTGCCTGTAACATAGTCTGGTAATCACTTTCAGACAAATGCAGGGTCTTATGGATACCGCTTGATGAAGAAAGCGCAGATGTGAGCAAATAAAACAGTGAAGATGGATCACCTTGAGCAAGCTTAAAAAAAGATTGCTCAAAACGTCTTGGCACAAAAGACCAGTCATCAGATCCTTTCAAATAATGTAAATAGTATTCAAAAAATTGCTGAGAAACAGCTCTATTAGGAACCTGCAGGGCATAAGGATCTTCAGCTGTATAAGTTAAATATCCCATATAGACCATAGTAGACAGGATATCAGCTTCGCTTAATTTGTTTTTTGAATTTAAATTAACCACCGATAAAGCCTGATCAAAAAGTATCGGTTCTCTTCTCAAAGCCTTTTCAATTATTTTTCTTATGATTTCCTTGCTACCTAAGCTCAGGATTGAATCAACCTTTGACAAATCTGTAGAAAAGCTTGGATCTAATAAGGTATCAGGCTCTCTGTTAAGAGTTGCAAGGCTATCTAAATAATAAAGAGACATCGATGAATTGAAAACGGATACATTGCTATCCCTGCTGAAACGATATCCATCATAAAGAACCTTCATACGATCATAAATTTCCTGAACACTATGATCATACTTATTTAAATCAACTACCTGCGGGATTAATGCTTTGAGCTCTTCATCAGTAAATCCTAACATTGCCGCAAATTTTGGTAACGGTGAAATATTCTTTGCAATGTTAAAACCAGATGTCATTGAATCTAATGAAATTGAGGTAACTCCGGTTATAAAGACTCGCGCAACAGGTCCGTTAACTGTTGCAGACTTCAGGCTTGCATAGAAATCCTTCAAAAATCCCTGAGATGATGTTACCTGTCTAAAAAGCTCTTTATCCTCTGCAAGAACTTCATTTAAAAACTGATCATATTCATCAATGATAATGAATATATCCTGATCAATTTTCGTGTTATACAACGAAATAAAATCATCTAAAAAAGCAGATGGCGAGGTGTACTTTTCAACTAATAATTTCTGACATCCGTCTACCGGATAGCGGTTCACAAAGCTAGATATACCGACGTGCATCTTCTTAATAAAGTTTGCGACGATTTCCTCTTTTGAATTTCCAGAAAAATCAAACTTCAATACACGGAAAGTACTTGCAAGCTCTGTTTTATGATCAAAGATATAAGTCCCTTTGAAATTTTGTTCAAATCTACCGGCCAGATATCTGTCGTAATAAGCCTGAAGAACCGAGGTGAAAAGAGTTTTGCCAAAACGGCGCGGACGCACAATAAAGGGATATAAGGTGCCACTCTCCTTCTCTAAAACTTCGATGAATTTAGTTTTATCAACATACGCATACTTCTGACCGACAATCTGCTCAAATTTTGCACAGCCATATGGGGCTTGCCTGATAATGTTGCACTGGGTCATAAAATTCACCGTATAAGAAAAGGAATGCTTAACATATCATACATGCTAAATAAGAAGGATTGCTGCTGATACGTTAAAAGCAAAACTGACAGCTTATGAAAACTTAAGCTAAATGTTCCCGAAAATTCACAGCTTAAAGGTTAATTCATAACGTTCGTGAAGTTTGTTCATCACCTTAGTATAGTTATCTTTACTTTCTTTAGAATTTTGCTCAAGACTTGAAGCACAGAGATGATAGTATTCTTCGTCTTCACTCTCGATACTCATTCCCAGTTTCATTGTATTGAATAGCAACGACTGAATGTTGTTTTTTCTCACAATGTTCTTTGGAATATATAACTTTTTCTCTATGCAAATGTACATTCCTGCAAGATTAGCATGCATTCTGACAACTGACGGTTCATCAAAAAAATATGATCCAGATTCATAGGTACGGTTAACTTCATCCAGCAGATTGTAATCGATTACCCCAATAAGCTTATCGTTATGATAAATGGCATAGTAAAAGCGGGTATTGCTATCTTTTAGACCTTTACAGAATCTAAGATGATCCTCTCTTGAAATAATCTCGGTATTGCGCATCTGCATACGGATCTCTGGAGCATTGCGATGTTCTAGAATTTCAAGCAAAACATCTTCTGTAAGATAGGCAAAGTTCACAAAAGAAAGAGATTCTTTCATATTACATCTTCCCTAGATAATCTCAATATTTCCTGTTACATCAAGGCAATCTTCATCAAGATAAGAGTGAATTTTTTCTACTATCTTATCTAATGGAATCAATCCTTCAGGCTGTGTAGTTTTTCTAAGATAAGAATCAAGATCTTCATGCATTAAGGCTGTAGGACTATTCCATGCCATGGGAGAATCAATCCATCCCGGAGCCAGTGCATTAATGTTTAAGGAACTCTGAGAGACTTCTTTGCTCACATTCTTAATATAGGTCTCAAGTGCCGCTTTGCTTGAAGCGTAAATGCTGTTACCGGCAATTGGACTATGGCATGCCTTTGATGAAATCGCTAAAACTTTGGTAAGTGAAGATGTTTTCTTATATCTTAAAAGAGTACGAATTAACATTACAAACGACATAAAATTCACGTTCATAATATCCTGACATTTATCAAACTGAGCCCTTTTTGCAGTCATTGGAATATCGATTCCAGCCGAATACAAAATTGCATCAGGCAATGCTTCTTCTGCAAATAAGGATTCTAACCTTGACAGAATCTTCTCAGGATATGACAGATCCGCATCAATAAATTTTAATGAAGAAAACTTGCAATCCCTATACAAGGATTCAGCCTTCTTTACATTCCGAACAACTAAAACAAGTGATGAATCCGTTCCTGATAAACTTTTAGTAAATGCAAGACCGACTCCAGATGTGGCACCTGTTACTAGATATTTAATCGTCATACACTAATCGTCTTAAGAGAATAAATTTATCCAGATTAATTGCATTCACCAGCTTTAAAAACCATTGCAGATAGAACGTATGCTTTAAAAAGCTCAAGATCCTCCTTGGTGGTGATCTTGATATTTAATGAGTTATCTTTTGAAAAATAGATTTTTTCGCCCATAGCGAGCATCAATGAAGCAGTGTGAGGATCCACTTTTTCCAACATCCCCATTTGCATAGATCTTCGGTATATTTCTTTGGCATAGTTAAATTTCAACACCTGAGGAGTATTGAGACACATAACCTCGTCGCGGTTGATAAAATGAATCGAACCATCTTCCGATGTTTTTTTACTGGCCAAATATACTAACGATCGAGCAGGAGAAGCATTGCCTTTCTCATTGCACACTCTAATTGCATCAGAAATGACATCAGCAGTTGTCATTGGTGAAGCTCCGTAATGAATTAAAAGATTATCACTATCATTTAATTTCCCATCCAGAGCTTTCAGACCATTAATTACCGATGACTGAAAATCAGCCCCACCTTCTGTAATAAGTTTGACTTTTTTAAAACCTTCAGCAGAAATGAGTTCTTTGACATAGTCTATATAAGATCTGATGCACACTATCTCTATAGCATCAATTGCATCGTGTCGTTCAAAAATATCAATGGTATACGCCAGGATGGGACGACCATTTATCTCAATAAATTGCTTGGGAATAGAGGCCCCAACTCTGCTACCGATCCCCCCTGCAAGAATCATTACCACATTATTCATGAAGATATAGCCCTTCTTGTTCATAGGCTTTTAGTGCTAGATTGATATATTTATGCATAGCTTGCCATGCAGGCAACATAATGCATCCATCTTCACCAAATGTTTCTTTAAATACAGACCAACAGAAATAAAACCATCCACAAAGAGCAAAGCTTGAATATGCGTGTCGAAGTTCAATAAAGGAGGGAGTATGTCCAAGATAAATAGAAATAATCTTCATTACCTGTTCATCTGACAAACTGTCATGTACAACAGGTGTAGCTAAATCATTAAAAGGATCATTATCGCCTGCATATTCCCAATCTATTAAATCTAATCTATCTGCGCTCTTTAGATAATTAACTGCATAAACATCGTTATGACAAAGTCTCTTTGGCCAACCTTCAAATTTCAGCCGATCATCTAAAAATTGCAGTTTTTTTCTTATTTCTTGGTACTTATCTAATACATTTCCTTTTTTTCCAGACGCCAAAGCTAAAATACGCTCCCCATCC
>CAVFIO010000032.1:10396-18457 GCA_963622535.1 Akkermansia muciniphila | reverse complement strand
CTAATGGTGTGAAAACTGTGCTCAATGTTGCAAAAATTAGACGCCATTTCAAATAATGATCTGAATTACCTAACAATTTGCACTAATATTTTCAAAAAGAAAAGCATTAATTCTATATATGCAATAAATTTGCAAATATTTCAAAAAAAGGGCCTCCAAAAGGAGGCCCGAAATTTCAAGTCAGATTATTTTGTTATTGAGGTAATGCGGCACGGTGAATCAAGCCTGCATCGATTAGAGATGATGTCATGTCAGGAACCAGAAACCATACACATAAGAGACCTACTAAGGTTAGGACTATGGTGTAAGGTAAGGCCATCCACATCATTCTGAAATAAGGCAGGCGGATCAGCGGGGCAATAGAGGATGTTAGCAAAAACAGAAATGCTGACTGACCGTTAGGAGTTGCAACTGATGGCAGGTTGGTACCGGCGTTGACTGCAATTGCAAGCTCATCAAACTGCTCGGCACTGATAGTTCCCTGAATGAAGGCATCACGAAGCTGCTCAATATATATAGTGGCCACGAACACGTTATCAGATACTGATGAGATAATTCCGTTTGCCAGATAGAAGATCGGCATATGGTATTCCTGCGGGCAGGCCAGAACCCAGGAGATGATAGGATCAAAGAGTCCGTTTTTGGAAATTACGCAGACTACCGCAAAGAATACGCATAACAGAGCGCAAAACGGCATGGATTCGGTAAATGCCTGACCTAGTTCCTCCTCAGAGGTACGACCGCAAAGAGAGGCGGCCAGAATAATAACGCTGAGACCGATAAGACCTACGGATGCCAGATGGAAGGCCAGGGCTAAAATCAGCCAGCAGAACACAATTCCCTGAATTACCAGTGAGAGCTTGTCACGACGGGAAAGAGCTGATGAATTCTTATCATCCTGCTCCTTTAAAACCTTATATACACTCTCAGGCATCTCTGCTCCGTAGCCAAAGAGTGAGAATTTTTCAACCAGAACACAGGTTAAAAGGCCGCAGACAACAACAGGTACGGAAACCATGGACATACGCAGCAGATAGTCACCAAAGTGCCATCCGGCAATGTTGCCTACTATCAGGTTCTGAGGCTCACCTACGATAGTGCAGATACCGCCCAGAGTGGTACCAACGGCAGCATGCATCAGAATACTGCGTAAAAAAGATCTGAACTGCTCTACATCATCCTTATAGGCATCCGGAATTAAGGCACCGTCTTTTACAGCTGTAGCAAGCTTTGATCCGGTAACCGTTTCAACATAGAGATTATAAAGACCGATACCGGTTGAAATAATGATTGCAAGTACGGTCAGAGCATCCATAAAGGCTGATATGGCACCTGACAGGAAACAGAACAGAAATGCCAGCATGACGCGGGATCTCACCTTTACCAGCACCTTGGTGAAGATAAACAGCAGAAAATCGCGGATGAACCTTATGCCTGCCACCATGAACATCAGAAGCAGCAGCACTTCAAGATTGGAGCCTATTTCATGAGTGATATCGGGCATGTCACAAAGACCGATGACACAGGCCTCAATTACCAGAAGTCCTCCTGCCATCAGGGGATAGCTCTCCAGAGCCATAGCCAGGGTAAAGATAAACTCCGCAATTAAAAGCCAGCCTGCGACTGTTGCGGATATCGAGGCAATAATAGGATTTAAAACCAGACAGGCCAGAATAGTGTTCTTATACCAGGCCGGTGCCTTACCCATGAAGTTTAAGGCCATCGCCTTGGGGTAGGTGATCATGATCCCTGAAGACATTTTTGAAAATTCCTCTCTCTTATGTTCTATGAACCATACTTGATTTTAGCAAGCATACAAGAGTATACATCAAAAATTAAAATAAGTAACACTAAAATGAAAATTTATTTAAAAAATATTTATTTCAATTTTTCAATTAGTTAAAAACTATTTTTACAAACAGTATTAGATTGTAAAGTAAATGCAAAAAAGATAAACGTGCGAATTTTTCGCAAATAATTATCTTGATTTGAAAGTTATTAACATGTAAGAAATGCACAAAAATAAAAAATATTCGGGTAGAGCCTTCAGAGGGGGCAATATTCTGGAGTTTTCCTGAGGCTAGCTGACGATCAGTGATATAATTTAGCCAATTTGTCCGCAAGACAAGGGAGGCGGGAGCTTAGTACCCGCTTTTTTTACACACATAATGTTAACAATCAAGATATGTCTTCTCTTGCTTTCATCATTTTGATCGTGTCCTTAGCCGCAGTGCTTGGCATTTTGCTTGGCCGCGTTAAATATAAGGGCGTAGGTCTTGGTATCGGTGGTGTTCTTTTCTCCGGCATTATCGTCGGTCATTTTGCACATCAGTATTTTGGCTTTGACGTTACCGCAGATTCTGGTAGCAGAACTGTTGAGGGCTCAATTCTTCACTTCGTGCAGGAATTTGGTCTTATTCTCTTCGTATATGCTATCGGTATCAAGGTAGGTCCCAGCTTCTTCAGCTCCCTGCGCGGTCAGGGCGTCAAGCTTATCGGATGGGCCATCCTGACTATTGTCTTAGGCTGTGCCATTTCCATGACCTTCTTCTTCTGTAGAATTGTTGATGTAGATGCCATGATCGGTATGTACACCGGTGCAATTACCAATACCCCTGCTCTGGGCGCCGGTACCTCAATGATCAACGATATGGCTGCAGCATTTTCTGCAAATGGCGGCAGTGTTCCTAACGGCTTTGATGCAGGTGTTGTTCCTTCAGCCTATGCCATGGCTTATCCGTTTGCCGTATGCTCACTGCTCATTACCATGATCGTGATGCGTATCATCTTCAAGGTTGATATCAATAAGGCTGGTGAGGATTATGCTGCCTCAAAGTCTAAGGGTAAGGCCTTAGGCGTCATGAATATTGAGATTAAGAACAGCAATTTTATCGGCAGGACCATTGCAGACATTCCCGGTGTCAGTGACGGCACTATCGTATGCTCCCGTTTCAAGCGCAATGGTGAGCTATCTGTTGCCAGACGGGAGCAGGTATTGAAGGCAGGCGATCATGTACATCTTGTAGGTGCTCCCGAGATGCTGTCTAAGGCTTTAACCGCTATTGGTATTTCCGCAAACGATGTTATGACCACCCGCGGCTCGCGCATGGTGGTACGTCATCTGATTGTTACCAACTCTCACATCTGCAATCACAAGCTCGGTGATCTGCATCTGGTTGAGCGCTTCAATTTATCTGTGTCCCGTATCATCCGTGCCGGCGTGCAGATGCTGCCGTCTGATGATTTCGTTCTGCAGTTTGGTGATGAGATCAACGTCATCGGTGCTGCTGATGATGTGAAGCAGGCCGGTAAATTAGTCGGCAACTCCTCTGCAACCTACAATCAGGTTGGTATGATGCCGGTATTTATCGGTATTTTCCTTGGTATTCTTTTAGGATCTATTCCTGTTCCTATTCCGGGAGTTCCTGCTCCTATGAAGCTGGGTCTGGCAGGCGGTCCTCTGGTTATGGCCATTTTGCTGGCACGCTTTGGTGATACCTGGACCGGTAACCGTATCCACTGGAGATTACCTCCGGCTGCAATTGAAACCTTCAATGCCATGGGTATTACCCTGTTCCTGACTATTGTAGGTATCTGTGCAGGTGCCAACGGCTTCTGGGAGACCTTAACTGAAGGTCCCGGTCTTACATGGATGGCCTGGGCTGCTTTGATCTCCATCGTTCCTATCATGATTGTTACCTTCCTTGTGATCAAGGTATCCAAGGTCAACTATCTGGTAGCCTGCGGTATGATGGCCGGCTCCTATACTGATCCTCCGGCTTTGGCTTATGCTAACGGCATGTATAAGGATGCAGAGGCTTCCTCAATTGGCTATGCTACCGTATATCCTTTTGTCATGTTCCTGCGTATTTTGTCACCACAGATCATGGTGATCATTGCTGCAGCATTTATCTAAAACAGCTTAGATGATAGAAAATAATAATAAGGACTGCCTACACTCAAGCGGCGTAGGTGGTCCTTTTTGTTCGCTTATAGCAGGCATAACAGGCTTTTTTGAAGGCTGTGTTATGCGCTATATCACGCCGCTTATCTGTTTTATTACAGTACCTCTTGCCATAATTTCACCTGCCGTATACGCCTGTTTTGTGCGTTGCGGATTAAGAGGTGAGGTTCAGGGAGCAACGGGAATTGCTGCACTTCCTAAGGTGATATTAGGAAGGTTTCCGCTCATGCTTATGCTCACGCTTGCCTGGTATCTTGCAATAGCTGTTGCTTTTTTTTACATAGATATCAGGAGCAATCAGGCAATGGCAATATATGAGGAGGCGGCAAAATCACATCAGGTGCTGCAGATAGGAACCCCTGAGCAGCTTGAATTTTCACGTCAGGTCACGCAGTCTATTGCCTATTGCGGTCTAGCTTTAGTGTTGATATTTTCTATTCTGATCTCAATTGCAATGGCAGCTGCTGCGGGCAGTAAGAATGCTTTAAAAGCTGGATTTAAGGCATGGGGCGTAAATCTGCCTGGCTATATAGTACTGGCAGTAATCACCATTGTGGTATTTGCAGTGATTGAAAAATACTTTGCTATTTTAAAGCTTAGATTTTTAGAAGCATCCATTATGAACAAGGAGGCCTTTGATCCATTCTTAGTCTTTATGCTTTTAAGACTTTATGCATTAAATGCTGTAGCAGTAGCCTCGGCTATTATGGCAGCCATTTCATTAAAGCTCTGCCGTTACCGCTTTGCCAGACGTTTTTCAAGCAAGCAGGATAATATACCAGAGCCTAAGGGACCAAAATTTTAGGTATTCGTACTGAAACTTAAAGGGCTTATCGTTTGATGAGCCTTTATTTTTGTTAAGTTTAGTGTCAAGATTGTATATCTGTATCTGTTTTCATAAGGAAGAAGAATTTAATGCTGCAGGGGCTAAGTGCGTTTGTACCGGCTAATCCCAGAGTACTTATCCTGGGCTCTATGCCGTCTGTAGCCTCTCTTAAGGCCTCCTTTTATTATGCCCATCCGCAAAACCGTTTCTTTAAGCTGCTTGGTGCTTTTATAAATCAGAATTTAAAAAGCACTGACGAGCGCAAGAATGCTTTAACAGACGCTCATATTGCCCTGTTTGATGTCATAAGAAGCTGCAGCCGGGAAGGCTCTTTAGACAGTGCCATCACTGATGTGGTACCAAACGATATAGCTGCTTTTATAAAGCAGTATCCCTCACTTAAAATGATTGTCACCAACGGTGCGCTTTCAAAAAAGCTTTTATTGCGCTTCAATCCAGGCCTTGCAGAAGAGGAGTCTCTTAAGATTATACATAATCCCTCTACATCTCCTGCTAATGCAAGCTACTCATTAGACAGGTTAAAAGCGTTTTATTTCCCGGTGTTTGAATATGCACGCTCATAAATTTATCTGTCTGTTGTTATCAGCAGCCATAAGCCAGAATGTAATAGCGGATAGTCAGACCTATGATGTAGTTGAGGAGCGATCCTACAGCACCACGCTGTTACATATGTCAGATAAGTGTAAAAGTGAGCAGTTTTCTGAGCTTTGTTCACGTTTTGCCCGTTTTTATGTATCGCGCTTTGAACGTGAAATCATCACCATGCGCAACGATCAGCTCCAAAAGCTTGAACAAAATGAAGAGGGGCTGATCCTGACTCCGTCACCCTCGGGTTTTCAGGAGATCACGCTTAAGATCCGTAATTTAAAGGGAATGGATATTGCTTTGGTGGATGCTGATATTAAGGAGGATATTGACGGACAGCAAAAGCGTAAGCTTGAAACCATCAATATCAATACTAAAACAGACAGATTCCTAAGCTTTGAGGATTTCTTTTCAGATCCGCAATATGCGGCCATGCTCTGTGCCCGTGAATTTGATAAGAAATTTGAGCAGTATCATATGCCTCTTTTTAATGTAATTTCAGCAGCAATTGAGGCTGCTCCCATGAATTACACTCTCTACCCAGATGGTCTGGAATTTGTGTTTCTTCCTGATACGGCAGCCCCGGGAGCTGATGTTGCCAGGCTGTTTATAAAAGCCTCGGAACTGAAAGACGCCGGCATTAAGGCCGATTTCTTTCCTCTTTATAAGCTGCAGCTTAAAAATCCCAGCGCAACAATGAGAGATCTGATCCAAAAGGAGCATGACTAGCTTTAGCATCATAAGAGTGTGCAGGAATTTTAAGCAAGTCTCTAAAGTGTGATCAATGTGCATTCATTGCATCACCACTTTGATAATATGCAGTAACTTACAGACAGAAAACGAATATCTGTATAAAAACAAACATAAGGGGCAGATATGGTATCGTTTGGTCAGGCAATAAAAATATGCTTAAAAGATAAGATCTTTAATTATCAGGACAGGGGATCCCGCTCTGAATTCTGGTGGTTTATCCTGTTTACATGGCTTATGTCGTTTGTGTTGGCACCACTTCAGCTGCTCTTTATGGTGGGACAGATTATAGCCTTCATCTTCTCAATCTGGTTGTTTCTTGCATCTGTCAGTGTTTCTGTAAGACGCATGCATGATTTAAACCGCTCCGGCTGGTGGCTGCTGTTTCCGTATGCCTGCATGATCCTGGGCGGTATTGTTGCTTTAACGGGCTTTGTTCATATAGGAATTGCACTTTTGATCCTTGGAGGCATTGCAATTTTTGCTCTCTGGATCATGATGATTTTCCGTGGAACCCTCGGTACTAACCGCTATGGAGAAGATCCGGTAGCTTAAAAGATTTCTCAAAGAGATTGGGCGGTGATCCTGCGATCCCGCCCTTATTTTTTGCAAAAGCCTGATTATCTGGCATCTGCCCAGATCTCGTTGGCAATTTCAACCACCAGGCGGATCTTGGCCCACTGCTCATCATGGGTAAGCTTGTTACCTTCCTCAGTTGAGCTGAAGCCGCACTGAGTAGACAGACACAATCTTTCCAGAGGAACATATTGTGAGGCTTCCTTAATGCGCTCCTTAATCAAAGCCTTATCCTCAAGCTCAGGGAACTTGGATGTGATAAGTCCCAGTACCACAGTCTGATCCTTGATAAAGCGCAGAGGCTTGAAATCACCGGCTCTGTCAGAATCATACTCAAGGAAGAAGCCATCAAGGTTGCAGTGACCAAACAGCAGTTCGGCAACCGGCTCATAGCCGCCTGATGAGAACCAGGTAGAGCGGAAATTACCGCGACATATGTGCATGGTGACAGTCAAATCTGCAGGCTTTTTAGACAAGATCCTGTTTAAAACCTCGACATACTTTTCCTGAACCCATTTCAGATCACGGCCGTAGGATGAATAGAGGGCAGTTTTTTCATCAGAGCAGAACTCACCCCAGGATGTGTCATCAAACTGCAGGTAACGGCAGCCTTCGTTATATAGTGCCAGCATGGCATCGGTCCATGCATCAGCAATGTCATCAAGCAGTGCCTGATCGTTATCCTTATAGATATCAATTGCCTTGTAGTTCTGGGTACGGACCACGCAGATCTGATAGAGCATGGAGGGGGACGGAATAGTAAATTTCACCAGGCTGTCACCTGAGAGAGCCTTAATACGCTTAAAATGTTCAAGGAAGGGATGAGTACTGGAGAAACCTACCTTTCCGGTAATTACAGCGGTTTCAGCCTTTGGCTGGGTTCCTTCAAAATGAGTAGACCACTCCTTGGCTCCGACCTTGGTTACACCGTCTAGGCCTACGATAAAGTCCAGATGCCAGAAGGCACGGCGGAATTCACCGTCGGTTACAGCCTTGAGTCCTGCTGCCTTCTGAGCGGCGATAAGCTTTGATATTTCCTCATCCTCTATCCTGGTAAGCTCCTCTTTTGAAATAAGATTTTTTGCAAAAAGATTACGGGCATTGAAAATTTTTTCAGTACGCAAAAAAGAGCCGACGTGATCTGCTCTAAAAGGAGGAAGTATATGAGCCATTTTCTATTCCTTTGTAGTTTCTGATGTGGATAAATATCCGGAGCATCTTTAATTTGATTTAGTTATTAACTATTATCGATGCGCTAATATTAGTAAATCTAATTAAAAAAAGCAACTGCGAATAATAAAAAAGGTGTACAGATGTACACCTTTTTATAGTTAAAATT
>CAVFIO010000032.1:0-10386 GCA_963622535.1 Akkermansia muciniphila | reverse complement strand
GATATCAGTCCGGCTTAAATTTCAGCCTTGGCTTCAGGTAGTTTACCTGCCATTTCCTTATTTACGATATTGCATACGCAGGAGTCTGACCAGACATTCAGGCAGGTCTCAATCATGTCAATAACAGCATATACCGGCAGGATAACACCCATAAAATCAACCGGCACATGCATAGATGACATCAGGGAGATTGTTAAGAAGAAGCAGCCCATGGGAACGCCTGCATTACCAACTGCAGCAATTGTGGCTATGAAGATCCAGGTGAGAATGGTCATCATGGAAATTTCAAGGCCTACGTTCTGCATGAGGTAGAGGGAGGTAACTAAAATGAAGGCGGCACAACCGTTCATATTGATCGTAGTGCAGATAGGCAGTACGAAGCGCGATACACGTGTATCAACATGAAGGTTATCCTCAGCAGATGCCATGGTGACAGGCAGGGTACCGGCAGATGACTTTGAGAATAATGCCACCATCAGAGCAGGTGCCATACCCCTGGCAATCTTCAGGGGATTTAGGCCGCGAAGCATCAGGATAACCGGCAATATAAGCAGCATCTGAATAAAATTCGAGCCTAACACTACGCCAAAGTACTGTGCAATACCTCCTAGGATAACACCTGCCTCAAGCTGGGTTACAAGCTGAGCGGTAAAGGCGATGATGCCTAATGGCAGGGCGGCAATTAACCAGTGGATCAGGACAAATAACAGATCCTGCAGGCCTGAGAAAAGCTTTACCACTGTAGTACGTCCCTCGGATGAAGGCATGGCAGCAAGGCCCAGTCCTAAGGCTGCGGCAATGATTAGGACGGAAAGCACATTGCCTGCGACAAAGGGTTGAATGAGATTATTCGGGATAACACTTAAAATATGGCTGTAATAGGTAGTACCACCGCCAACCTCGGCTGCATTGAAGCCCTCGGCAATGGGTGTGCCGGAGGGAATGTTCTCTGGTGCAATCAATACAAACAGTGCACCTGCTAAAGATGCAGCCAGAATAGTCGTAAGCAGCGTATAAAATACGGTGTGCATGAAGATCCTGCCACCGTTTGAGCCGTGATTTAGCTTGGCAAGCGTTGTGATTAAGGATAACGCGATCACTGGGACCGCAACTAAACTAAACAGTCTTGTGAATACAGTTGCAATAAATCCCATCAGCTCATTTACAGCATCTATATTTAATACGCCTATCAAGGCGCCAATTACTAATCCGCCGATATAGAAAATTGCCGTGCGCAATCTCTTTGTACGACCTTCGGCTAAAGTGGAGTAAGCCTTACTCTCTGCCTCAGAAATGCGTCTGTTCTCTGACACTACTGCCTCCAAAAAATTATATGATTAAGTCCTGTGGCCGGCGTATTTTAGACCCTTCATCAAAAATTGAAAAATGTCAAAGCCTGAGGATCCAAAAAGGTGAGAGACTTTCTCATGCGTCATACTGCACATTAATATCAGGCAATTACGCCAAAAGAGCTGATGCCTGTGTAAAATAAAAGCAAATGCTTACCGGAATTTCAGATTTTACAATTGTGTTTACTGTTTGAGGCTGTTATGGATTTTCTTGAATTAATGCAAAAGCGTTACACCACGAAATATTACGATCCCGACAAGAATATCAGTGATGAGTTATTAAACAGGATCCTTGAATGTCTGCGTCTTACTCCAAGCTCGGTGAATATGCAGGGCTGGAAGTTCTTTTTGATGGATAGGAACAGCAAAAAGCAGATCCGTGATGCTCTTCCTGATTTTAATGTACAGCGCTTTGATAGCTGTGCCAATGTGCTGGTGCTTACTGCCAGGACCTCAATTGAAAAGGATTTTGCACTTAAGGTTGCAATGAAGCAATGTGAGGATGGCCGTCTTAGTGAAGGTAAGATTGAGGCCTGTGCTGATGGCTGTATGGCCTTTGTTAGAGAGCATGATGCTGAGATCGGTGTCTTAAACTGGAATGCACGTCAGACCTATATAGCCATGGCTACGGTTTTATATGCTGCCGCAGCTTATGGAGTGGATTCAACAGCTGTAGAGGGGGCCGATTTTAAAAAGATTGATGACCTCATGGGATTGAAGGCGCAGGGACTGTCAGCTGTTTCCCTGATCCTTTTAGGCTACAGGGCAGATAAGGATTCCAATACTCTTAATAAACGTCCTAAGAGCCGTCTGAGCTTTGATGATGTGATCGTGCGTATCTGACAATCAGGATTTAATATGAAGGTAGTAATTATTGGAGGCGTTGCAGCCGGAGCTGCTCTTGCAACCCGTCTAAGACGTCTTGATGAAGCTTTAGACATCACTGTCATAGAAAAAGGTCCGTATCCATCATTTGCAAACTGTGCTCTGCCATATTATCTGGGAGGTGTGGTTGCATCCCATGATGATCTTTTTGCCGCATCTCCTGATTATCTAAAGAAGGTCTACAACCTTGATTTAAGGCTTAATACCGAGGCCGTTGCAATTGATACCGATGAAAAAAATGTAACGCTAAAAGATCTTGGCAGCAATGATGAAGAGTCAGTGATAGGGTATGACTATCTGGTACTTGCAACAGGTGCCAGTGCCATCATGCCCAGATGGGCTGCGCATTCAAAATTTGTCTCAGCCTTAAAAACGGTTCCGGATGTTGATCTGATAAAGAGCTTTATTGATAACGGTGCCCGATCAGCCCTGATTGTCGGCGGTGGTGCAATTGGACTTGAGAGTGCCGAAAATCTTCGTGCACAGGGACTGAAGGTCACGGTATGTACCAGAGGGGAGCATATTCTCTCTAAGATAGATCCTGAAATTACATACTATGCAGAAAAAGAGCTTACAGATCATGGCGTGGTGTTAAGAACCGGTACCACGGTGGAGCAGGCACAGGATCTCTTATCTGGTATTCAGATCACCTTCTCAAACGGCATCGAGGAGAAATTTGATTTTGTCATCGTAGCCCAGGGCGTTAAGCCTAATACTCAAATTGCAAAGGATGCAGGTATTGAGGTTGATGAGCACGGTTTTATCGAGGTTGATAACTACATGCGTACCTCAGATGAGCACGTACTTGCAGTAGGTGACATCATATTAAGCTGTGATCAAAGCTCCGAGATAAACCGTCCGGCCCTGCAGGCAACTCCTATTCCTCAGCAGATAAGAGCGGCTGCATTCTTCATTACTCAAGGTGAGGTATGGGAGCATGAGTACCTTGGAGATGCCGGTGCTTTTATCATCAAGATCTTTGATGTCGCAGTAGGGGCCTGCGGTATGCCCGTAGGAGTAATTATGGAAGAGGATGAAAGTGCAGCTGCCGTGGTAACTCACAGCTTTGATCATCCGGGATTCTATCCTTCCTCAAAGCGTGTGCATGCAAAGCTTATCTTCTCACGTGAAGACGGCAGGCTCTATGGAGCACAGGCGGCAGGTGACAAGGATGCTGTATCCAAATTTATCGATACCGTGACGACCCTGATGGCTACCGGTAATGACAGCGTAGATTATCTTGCATCAAGAAATCACGCCTATGCACCTCCTGTATCCTCTCAGCGCGATGTCGCGCAAATCATAGGATCAGTTGCAGATAATGTGGTACAGGGCTTATTTAATCCCATCTGTGTTGAGGATCTTAAGGAGTATGACGATGCATTCAAGCTTGATGTACGTCCGCAAAAGAGCTTTGATGATCTGCATCCTACAGGCTTTGTAAATATACCTCTTGCAAGGCTTCGTGAAAGCCTGGATATGATCCCCAGGGATAAAAGGATTGTTATCTCCTGCATGGTAGGACAGAGTGCCTATGTAGCCTCGCGTATTCTGGTTGGCCATGGCTTTAAACAGGATAACATTTTCGTTCTAAGCGGATCTCTTTTAAGCCTGAAGGCAGCTGGTGCCAGACTTGAAGGAACGGCTCTGAATTAAAGAATGGCAGATGAGGTGGATCCCAGGGGATCCACCTGTTATTGATACCAGTCCTATGCCTGAGATGTAACATCCTAATAATCATGAAAGCGTGTCTGGTACGTGTATATCCTCAGCAAAACATCTTAATTTTTAAGCTTTTTCCAGTTCCTGCACAAAATACGCACTCAGTTTCAATGCAACAGCTATAATGGATATTCACATATAAAAAATATAACGCAGGCATCAACAATGGAGATCTCAATAAAGAGATTTTGTTTCTTTTGCAAGGATGCCGGATTTAATGCTTACCTGAGGAATTAATATGGTTCAGGATAGATTTCCCATTGAACGTTTTGATGAAATTCAAAGTCGTCCTCAAAACTTTAGATTATTAGAGCGTATACCCTTAACTATTTCAGGAATTGAAGAAACCTTTCCTTTAAAGCTTCATGAAGCGGTACCAGGCGAGAAGATCCATATTGCGGTATTTCTTGATACCGAGACAACCGGCGTGAAACCCGGGCAGGAGCAGATAATTGAGCTGGGCATGGTGCGTTGTACCTATTCTTTTGACAGAAAGATCCTGTTATCAATTGACAGCTACTATGACGAGTTTGAAGATCCTCACCGCAAGATCCCGCTTGAGATCCAGGAGCTTACTCACATTACCGACGAGATGGTGGCAGGTCACAGCTTTGATGAGACCAGGGTCGCTTCAATGCTGCAGGGGCGTCCTATAGTCGTTGCGCATAATGCATTGTTTGACAGAGCCTTCTTTGACCGTCGTTTTCCTTCACTTTCAGATCTTTCCTGGGCCTGCTCCTGCAAGGGAATTGACTGGAATGTATTTGGATCATCAGGTACAAAGCTTGAGTATCTGAATATGTTCCGCGGCTGGTTTTATGACGCACACCGTGCGTATATTGACTGTCTTGCAACCATCTGGCTTATGCATATTGAGCCTCAGGCCTTCTCCATGCTCATTGAAAGGGCTCTTCAGAAAAGCTTCAGAGTATGGGCCATCGGTGCTCCCTTTGATTCCAAGGATAAACTTAAGGAGCTGGGGTATCGCTGGGACGGTACTCAAAGATGCTGGTACCGAAATTGTATGACCCAGCAGGATGCTGATAACCAGATCAGTAATCTGCAGGGGATCTATGATGCGCATGCAGCCAGAATCCAGATCCAGACTGCCAAGACCCGTTTTAAGGAAGTTTAGAACTCTGCCGTTATCATTTTCAGCATCCGTAATAAGCCTTACCAAAATATGATGCTTATATTGCTGAAAATTGATAAAATCGCGCAAATTTAATCTTCGGAGTTTTTATGAATATCACTGACAACGTTAAGAGCGTCAAAAGCAAAGGTACCTCCTTTTTAAAGGAATTCCGTGATTTTGCAATGAAGGGCAATGTTGTTGATATGGCAGTCGGTGTGGTCATCGGTACTGCCTTTGGCAAAATTGTTTCCTCTCTGGTATCAGACATCATCATGCCGCTGATTGGTATTCTGGTAGGCAATGTTGACTTTAAAGATCTCGCGATCACTCTTCAGGATAAAACAGAAGAGCATGAGGCGGTGGTTTTAAGCTACGGCGCCTTTATTCAGACTATTTTTGATTTCATTATTATTGCCTTTGCAATATTTGCCGCTGTTAAGGTGATGATGAAGATCAAGAATACCCTGATTGCTGAAAAAGAGGCTGAACCTGCAGCTCCTGATCCTAAAGAGGTTTTGCTAACTGAGATCCGTGATCTGCTAAAGGAGCAGGCCAAAAAGAACTGATTTGCAGCTTAAGTAAAATTCCATCAAAGAGGGGCACTTATTTTAAGGAGTCCCTTTTTTTGTCTCAAATAAAAGCATTTGATAGTAAGTGATAAAAATTATTGCTAAAAGCCCAATAAAAATGCATTTGTATTTATTTGTTTTATAAAGTTTTTTTATAAATACGCCCCAAAATAGAGAAGATTCTGCCTTTTTTTAAAGCATTTGTATTCAAGTTACTAATTTGTAAAAATAAGTTATCGGATTAGGTTCCGAGAAATTTTTTGCGCCAGATTGAACTGAGGATATAAATGGAAGGCCAGGAGATCCTATACACTCTAAATTGCGATGAAACAGTGACCTTGCTACTAGCATGCCTTGTCTTACTATTAGGTCACCTTGGTAAAAATCTTTTTCCTATCTTAAAGAAATTTTTTATTCCTGCTCCAGTTGTAGGCGGATTGATATTTGCTGCTATATCCCTGATAGGACACGAAACCGGTTACTTCGTTTTTAACTTTGATTCTACCTTAAAAAATCTGTTGATGACCTGCTTCTTTACCTCAGTAGGTTTTCTGGCTTCTCTTCGTTTTCTGATAAAAGGCGGCCTTGCAGTAGCAATTTTTCTAGGCTGTGCCTTGTGCCTGATTGCAGTTCAGAATGCAGCCGGCATCGGTCTTGCCTCATTGTTTGGCTTAAATCCTCTGATCGGTATTGCAACCGGCTCAGTGTCACTATCAGGAGGTCACGGTACTGCGGGCGCCTTCGGGCCCTTGCTTGAGGATTACGGCCTGGATGCAGGCCTTTCTGTTTCAATTGCAGCAGCAACCTTCGGGCTGGTTGCAGGCTCCATGATCGGTGGACCAATAGGTAAGTTACTGGTAAGCCGCAGAATGCTGCATTCAGGCCCTAAGGATCACTTTAAGAAAAATGCTGATGCCTACGAGGATGATCCCAAGACGGTATTTGACGAGCATGGCCTGTTTCAGGCAGTAGTTTATCTTGTGCTGGCCATGGGGCTGGGCTACTTTGTAATTTTAGGCTGTAAGAAAGTAGGGCTTACCTTCCCTGCATATCTGGGACCTATGTTTATCGCGGCCATTATCAGAAATATCACTGACTATACCTCAAAGCCAATTCCGGTGCATACCATTGGTATCGTAGGATCGCTGTCACTGCAGTTTTTCCTGGCAATGGCGCTTATGACCCTCAAGCTCTGGGAGCTTGCCGCTCTTGCAGTTCCTCTGGTTACCATTTTGCTAGCTCAGACCGTGATCATGGGACTTTTTGCCTACTTTATAACCTTCAAGGTAATGGGCTCTGACTATGACGCAGCCGTAATTGCCTGCGGTCACTGCGGCTTTGGTATGGGAGCAACGCCAAATGCCATGGCCAATATGGAGACCTTTACCGGGGCTAACGGTCCTTCGGATAAGGCCTTCTTCGTTGTGCCGTTGGTAGGCTCTCTTTTTATCGACTTCTTTAATGCTTTTATCATTACAAGCTTTATTCATTTGCTAGTCTGATACCCAAAAAACATTTATTGGGGAGGCATTAGCCTCCTCTTTTTTTTGGTAAGAGCAGAAGCTTAATCAAAATAAGAAGTTAAGCAGACCATCCTTTTCAAAATGAGAGAAAGCAGGCACAATCTTTACACTGAAAGCGTAAGATCTCGTTTAGAGCATTGCCTTTACCAGTGAAAGCTCTGCAAACTGCGGATCTGTTTATCCGGCAGAAAATCAGAACTGTATTTACAGTGCAAAGCCCCTCTTTTCAGGGGATGATATCCTGTGGCCAAAATAACGATTAAAAATTTTCCAAGAAAAAATATGGAACAAAACAACCGCACCTCCAATGATCTTCTTGAACATTTGTCTGAAGAAAAGCGCGACTCTGAGCAGTTTTTAAGGATGATTGCGCCAAAGTATATGGGGGTATATGTTCTAGATAGGGAGCGCGATCTATTTCGTGATATTTTAGGACCGGACTATTTCCGTAAGATAGTAAAAGAAAAGAACGGATGTTATTCAGAAGCGCTCAAAATCTACTGTGAAAAATTTGTCATTGAGGAAGACAGAGCGTTAATTGAGCAGACTCTGGATTATGATCAGCTGTATCAGAACCTTTTGTCTGGACAGAATATCAATCTTTCATACCGCAAAACCGATGGAACCATAGTCAGCCTCAATATTGCCAGATATTCAGACCTTGAAAGCGAAAGAAATCTGTCATTATGGGTTTATGAAGACGAAGGAATTGAGTACAAGAAACAGTTAAAGCTTGATAACAATACAGCCAATATTCTGCATTCTAATGTAACCTCGGGACTTTGGTGTATCGAATACGACAGACAGGGACAGCTAAGTCAATGCATCTGGTCAAATGCCTTCAGAAAACTGTTAGGCTATCGTACTGTACAGGAATTTCCCAATACCTGGGAAGGGTGGATGTACAGGATCCATCCTGACGATCGCGTTTTTGTTGAGCAGGAATATGAAAAGGCGTTAAATGATCGCTCAGGGAAATTGAGCTATGACATTGAATACCGCATGTTCAATAAGCTTGGAGAATATCACTGGTTCCGTGATACTGCCTGCTTTAGTAGAAGATATGACGGCATGCCTATATGTGCCAACGGCATAATAATGCTTGTAGATGAAAAGCATGAAATTAATGAGAAACTGTGTAAGGCACTGCAAAGAGAGCAGAACCAAAGAAAAATAATGGAAGAGCAGCAGGAGCAGCTATCCTTAGCCCTCGCCGCCGCCGAGCAGTCAAGCCGTGCTAAAACCACCTTTCTAAACAGCATGTCGCATGATATCAGAACTCCCATGAATGCTATTATCGGCTTTACGGCACTTGCTCAGACTCATCTTGATAACAAGCAGTTAGTTGAAGACTATCTTTCAAAGATAAGTACCTCAAGTAATCACCTTTTAAGCCTTATCAATGACATTCTGGATATGAGCCGCATCGAGAGCCGTTGTGTAAAGCTTGATGAAAAACCGGTGCATATGCCAGATCTACTGCATGATCTCAGATCCATGATCCATGGATTGATAATTGCCAAGCAGCAGAATCTTTATATTGACACTCAGGATGTACAGCATGAGGATATCATCGTTGATAAACTTAGACTTAATCAGATCCTGATAAATATCATCAGCAATGCCATCAAGTACACGCACTCAGGCGGCGATATCATCGTGCGTCTTATCGAAAAGCCCTGCTCAATGAAGGACTTTACTACCTATGAGTTCACCATCAAGGACAACGGTATAGGAATGTCTCAGGAATTCCTAGAGCATGTATTTGATACCTTTACCCGCGAGCAAACCTCAACTACCAATGGTATTCAGGGAACAGGTCTTGGCATGGCCATCACCAAGGGTATTGTTGACATCATGGGGGGCACCATAGCTGTTAAAAGTCACGAGGGCAAAGGCTCTGAATTTACGGTCACGCTAAATGTAAGAATTGCCAATCGTCCGGTTGAATATACCCCCATACCTGAGCTTAAGGGCGCCAGAGCTCTGGTGGTAGATGATGATATTAATACCTGCCGCAGTGTATGCAAGCTACTGCGCAATATTGATATGCGTCCAGACTGGACGGCATCCGGCAGAGAGGCAATATTGCGTGTTCAGGATGCAACCGAGCTTCAGGATGAGTACAAGGTATACATCGTTGATTATCTCATGCCTGATATGAACGGTATTGAGACCGTACGCAGGATAAGACGCATGATAAGCGATGATATTCCAATCATCGTGCTGACGGCGTATGACTGGGCTGATTTTGAGCAGGAGGCAAGAGATGCCGGCGTTACGGCCTTCATATCCAAGCCTATATTTATGTCAGAGCTGCGCATGATCCTGGCACAGCCTGTATCGAAATCAGATGATGAGCAAAAACAGGAAGAGAAGTTCCACGTCGATTACACCGGCAAGCATGTGCTTTTAGTTGAGGATAATGAACTAAATCGCGAGATTGCTACGGCTATTCTTGAAGAGACCGGTATGAGTGTTGACTGTGCTGAGGATGGTATTGAGGCCATCAATATCATCAATCAGGCACCGGAGGAGCAGTACGATCTTATCTTTATGGATATTCAGATGCCAAAAATGGATGGCTATACCGCAACACGCGAGATCCGTACCCTGAAAAACAACCGCAGGGCTAATATTCCTATTGTTGCAATGACAGCTAATGCTTTTGAGGAGGATAAGGTAAAATCCTTTGAAGCCGGCATGAATGCACATATCGCTAAGCCTATTACCATAGAGATGATTGCCAGGACCCTTAACGATATTTTCAAGCAATGATTTTTTTTGATAAATTGAAAAATGCCATCTTTAACGTTTAACTCAAAAATTGAGCAGTCTCATCACAGGAGGATTACGATGGATTTTCTGGAACTTTGTAAAAAGCGCTATACCGTCAGAAAATTTTCAAACAGAAAGGTTGAACAGGAAAAGCTGGATCTGATGCTTGAGGCGGGCAATACTGCACCAACTGCTAAAAATCAGCAGCCTCATAAGATCTATGTGCTGCAAAGCGAGGATGCACTTGCCAAGATTGACGAATTAACCGCCTGCAGATATGGGGCACCGATCGTTCTGCTCTTTACCTATGATGATACAAAGGAGTGGAAGAATCCCTTTGAGCCTGCTATTCACTCAGGAGTTGAGGATGTCAGCATTGTGGCTACTCACATAATGCTTCAAGCAACAGAGCTTGAGGTAGGAAC
>CAVFIO010000031.1:0-20119 GCA_963622535.1 Akkermansia muciniphila | reverse complement strand
CAATAAAAGTATTTGATTCCGACGGACAATCAGTTACGGGAGAGCAATTAAGGGCATGTGAGGTGATTTCTATCGGCGTGACCAAGAATGGATATTTTAATGAAGAGGAACTAAGACAGGGCTTTGAAAAAATATTACTAGCATTTACGGAGGCTAATAATGTTTAGTTATCTTCTTCGCATTGTTGTATCACTGATCATCAACTTTGGTGTATGTCAACTTATCACAGCATCCGAATTCTTAGCTCAATCATTATTCACGGTTTTAGGCATTTTTTACTCTATTCAGATTAGTAACGTAATTAACTTTAATTATGAAAAAGTAATAAATTCACAATACCGAAAAATATTTAGAGAAAGAATCGACGCATTAAAGAAATGGCATACCTTTGAGTTTGCGACTGCAACATTTTTCTATGTAATATCAATGACAACTGATATTGTATTACCTTTAAATTTCGATCTATTAACCTTCACATCTATATTAATGCTGTTCTTTGGAATGTCATATGTTAAGCGTTTCTTTGCATTACATAAATTGCAACAGGATCTAGATGACCGAATTTTCAATGAACAGCATCCTCATACCTAACCTTATTTTGATTTGAGGTCAAACCATTCCTTTGTTTGGCCTCAAAATATCGATTATCCTGTATTCTCTAATCGAGCTTTAGTCTACTTAAAATATGCTCCAATACCCCTTTTGAGATGATCCGACACGGATTATCTTTTGCTCAACTCTCAGCTTACGTACATGGTATTTTATTACATTTACTGATAAATTTAATTCAACAGCTATTTGACTTTGGGAGATTGAAGGCTTCTTAGACATCAAATCTAGAATGTTGCTCCTTATGTCTGTCTTATCTCCGATAATATTTGTACTTACAGCTTGGGTAGTTTTTCCTTGATCTTGGGTAACCATTTCACCAGTTTGGTTAGTTTTGCCTTGTCCTTGGGTAAATTCTCCACTATCTTGGGTAGTTTCTGCATAAGCTTGGGTGGAAATACTATTATATTTAACCATCTGTCCATCTTCATCCATGACTTCAGGTACATGAGTATCATCTAACGGAACGATAATCTTAAAAACATCGCCTTCTATCAGCTCAGGATCATGACCTGAATAGAATTTGCTGTACTTAAATAGATTACGGGTACCAGATCCCAGTTGATCTGCATAAGCGATATTGCGGAAAAAAGCCGCAATAACAGGATTTTTGGGGTTAGGCTCTAAATTATCAGGAGTAACCATTCCCGCACGGTTAGCTCTGCAGGCATTTGCAACGTACATGCGATCATTTTCAATCACAAACTTAGCCTGATAACAGCTTGTAAATTCCCGATGAATGAGTGTGTTAGCGATCATCTCACGCAACAGGATAGACGGCAGACATTTGCGTTCTACACCTTCTAAAAAGAAAGGATCGTTAAGATGTTTGCCCCCGAAGTCCATCAAAAGATCAAAGCTTTCAACAAGATTGGTTTTCACCACCAATCTGTCATCATAGCGATCTAAATTATGACGGCGCACCAAAGCATCTGTCACATATGCAGGTGCTACGTCAGCGATTACTTCATCCCTGCCTAAAAGCATGACAGCGGCCAGATTATAGCCATCCCTTCCCGATTCAAAATCATGACCGTACAGATTGGCACTGCGCAAAAGCTCCCCGTCAGACATATTCATCCAGGGATGCTGCTGCTTTTTAAAATAACGGTGATAGTTGTTTGCTCTGATCCGGATAGTGTCAAGAAGATCCAGCCGCAGATCCTCTATCTTTATATAAGGATAGATTTTTCTTTCAGTAAAAATCTGCTGCTTGCGAATTGCCATCTGCGCAATTGCCTGCGTAGATCTAATCTTGACATCGTCATCATCTACTCTGTCATAAATTACATTTTTATATGAATGCAGTTCATTACTAGACGGCACATGGATACGAATTAACGTCTTCCCCTGATACTCAAAAATTTGAGGTACCAGATAACATTGGGGACAAAAGAGTGCTTCATTACTGACACAGCTTATAAAATTCTTAACAAGAGCAGGAGCATGCTCTGAGGGAATTCCTGACACCGTCCCGTCATCCTGAACTCCTAGATAGATGTCACCTCCGAAACGGTTTAAGAAGGCACATACCGTTTCATAAACATCAGAGCTGATGCCGTTACCGCATCGCTTAAACTCAACAGCAATTGTTTCACCGATTTTCAAAACGTCTTCAAAGGCTGAAATATCCATGTTGTGTTCCTGCAAACGGCTTGTAAATGAGACTTCAGGGAAGGGATTAAATGCTACGCGTTTGAGTACCAGTATAGCATTTGTTTAGCACTCAAAGAAAAGTGCGATTTTGCGCTAACCTTGACAAAAATCAGGCATCAGTCACATTTTATAAAGGTACAGTAAAAAATCTTAAAAATTTATTTATTTAAATATCAATCAGATAGAATTTTTCTAATCTTCCATACTCGTATACTAGCTTGTCAGCAACTATAATATATCCATCAGATCATAGCGGTCTGGGAACCTATTTAATAAATCTGTCCGAGAAAACGGAGAACACACATTATGATGCACATGACTTTTCGCTGGTACGGTCCTGATCAGGATCCTATTTCATTGGAAAAAATCCGCCAGATTGGTGGCATGGAAGGCGTGATCACCGCTCTGCATGAAATTCCTGCAGGTGAGCCCTGGCCTTTGGAGAAGGTATTGGAGCGCAAAGCCTTCGTTGAAAAATCCGGCCTTAAGCTCATGGGTATTGAATCCATCAACGTTCACGAGGAAATCAAGTACGGCTCCAAAGAGCGTGACCGTCTGATCGATAACTACATCAAGTCATTAGAGGCTGTAGGCAAGGCCGGCATTCACATGGTTTGCTACAACTTCATGCCCGTATTTGACTGGACCCGTACCGATCTGGCCCTGCCTCTGCCTGACGGCTCTACCGCTCTGGCCTATGACGGCCGTATCTGCGAGGGTATGACTGCAGATCAGATGTTTGACTTCATCACCAACAACTCCAACGGCTTTGAGATGCCGGGCTGGGAGCTGAACCGCCGTGATGAAATCACCGCTGAAATCAAGCGCTTCTCCGGTATGACAGGTGACGAGCTCCGTGCCAACTTCAAGTACTTCTTAGACGCCATCATGCCTACCTGCGAGAAATACAACATCAAGATGGGTGTCCACCCTGACGATCCTGCATACGATCTCTTCGGTCTGCCCCGCATCTGCAAGTGCGAGGATGATCTGGTCAAGATTGCCCGCATGAACAAGAGCCCTTATAACGGCTTTACCCTCTGCACCGGCTCCTTGGGATCCAATCCTGAAAACGGCAGGCGCATGGCAGATATCATCCGTAACCCCGAGATTGGTCCGCGCATCTGGTTTGCCCACATCCGCAACGTCAAATACACCGGTGATCACCAGTTCCATGAGGCATCACACGTCTCAAGATGCGGCTCACTCGATCTCTATGAAATCGTTAAGGCTCTGGTTGAAATGGGCTTCAACGGTATCGTCCGTCCTGATCACGGACGTGAGCTCTGGGGTGAGAAGGCACGTCCCGGCTACGGCTTATATGACAGAGCATTAGGTGCTGCCTACATCATCGGCCTTGAAGAGGCTATCCGTAAGGACAAAGGCATGATCTGCCCTGACAGCGTCAATTCAATCATGCAGGAGCTCTAATCATGCAGCTTACTTTAAAGAGCATCACTGAAGACAAGGCTGCCTTTGAAAAGGCCGGTATTGCACTTCCTAAATATGATGTTGCCGCCTTGCAGAAGCATACCCTTGAAAATCCGGTATGGATGCACATGGGCACCGGTAATATCTTCAACGGCTTCATCGGTTCAGTTACTCAGGAGCTTTTGAACAAGGGTGACATGACCTCCGGCATTATCGGTCTTGAGGTACACTCTGATGAGAACCTTAAGAAGATCGTAAGGCCTCATGATCATCTAAAGCTTAATGTGGTTCTGCTTCCTGATGCCTCAGTTGAGCTTGAGGTTCTGGGCTCAGTTACCCAGAATCTGCTGGTAAACGGTGAGTGCCCTGAGGATGAGGCTGCCATGCGTAAGGCCTTTGCTGATCCCAAGTTCCAACTGCTCTCCTATACCATTACCGAAAAGGGCTATTCCCTGCGTGACATCGAAGGCAAATATCTGCCTCAGGTACAAAAGGATATTGAGGCAGGTCCAAAGAGCTGCCGCAGTGCCATGGCATTATCCTGTGCTCTGCTGCTGGAGCGTTTTAATGCAGGTGCCAATCCTGTTGCCATGCTGTCTATGGATAACTGCTCTCACAATGGTACCAAGCTTAAGGAAGCTGTAGTTGAGATTGCCAATGAATGGCAGAAACGCGGCTTTGTAAGCGCTGACTTCATCTCCTATATTGAAGATGAGAGCAAGGTCTCCTTCCCCTGGTCCATGATCGATAAGATCACTCCCCGTCCTGATCCTGCAATTGCCACCAAGCTTAAGGATTACGGTCTTGAGGGTATGGATCCGGTAAAGACCTCCCGCGGTACTTTCCTGGCTCCGTTTGTAAACGCAGAAAAGCCTCAGTATCTGGTAGTTGAGGATAAGTTTCCTAACGGCCGTCCTCCTCTTGAGAAGACAGGCATTCTCTTTACCACCGGTGAAAAGGTTGATCTGTGCGAGCGCATGAAGGTTACCACCTGCTTAAATCCTCTGCACACTGCCATGGCCGTCTACGGCTGTGTCCTGGGCTATGATCGTATCTATCAGGAAACTGAGGATGCCGAGATCATGAAGCTTGTGAATACCCTTGGCTATGATGAGGGCTTAAAGGTTGTTGAGGATCCTGAGATCCTCTCACCCCGTGCCTTTATCAAAGAGGTAATCGAGGTACGTCTGCCCAACCGCTGCCTGCCGGATTCACCTCAGCGTATCGCAACCGATACCTCCTTAAAGGTGCCGGTACGCTTTGGCGAGACCTTAAAGAATTACCAGAAGAAAGGTCTTGATGCCTCCAAACTGATTGCTCTTCCTCTGGCAATTACCGGCTGGTTACGCTATCTCATGGCTATTGATGATAAGGGACAGCCCTTTGAGCTGTCTGATGATCCTCAGATCCCGTCTCTCAAATCCCAGATGGAAGGCATTGTCTTTGGCAAACCAGAATCTGTAGGCGATCATCTTAAGGCAATTCTGTCTAATGCCTCACTCTTCGGTGTCAACCTCTATGAGGCAGGCCTAGGCGAGAAGATCGAAGGTCTGTTTGCTGAGGAAATTGCAGGTGCAGGTGCTGTACGTGCAACATTGAAAAAGTACTTAGGCTGATAAGACCAACCTCAATCTGATAATTTCAAAGCCTTCAACGGACCTATCCTGCGAAGGCTTTTTTGGATAAATCTATGAACAAGGATCTGCTTCCAAAGCTTGAATTTTGTCAGGGACGGACCATGGCCTCGCAAATTTATGATTTTCTGCGCCAGCAGATCATTGTAAGAATGCTGCCGCCCGGGACCGCTCTTAGTGAAAATGAACTGGCAGCCCATCTGGGGGTATCGCGCAATCCTGTACATGAAGCACTGGCAAGGCTCTCACAAAGCTCACTTATTGAAATCATTCCTCAAAGGGGAACCTTTGTTACCAAGATTTCAGTGAAGTCCCTATATGAGATCTGCTTTTTACGCTGTGCTATCGAATGTCAGGCAGCCCGCTGTATTCCAAAGCTTTCAGAGAATGCTTTTTCAAAAATCATCACCAAAATGAGAGCATGTATTGCAAAACAGGAAAAATGCTGTGGCAAGCATGACATGAATACCCGCTTTATCGAGCTTGATGATGAGTTTCATGCGCTGGTCTGTGCCTTCTCAGGTACCTCACTTGCCTGGGAGGTGCTGCAGAACGGCAAGGCCAATCTTGACCGCATACGCTATATTTCCATGGATCACATCTCGTCAGTTGACCACCTGTGCGCTGAGCACAAAGAGCTCATGGATGTGGCAGCAACCAGAAATGTAGAAAAGCTGTGTGAGCTTCTTGAGCGTCATACCTATGAGGTTACGACCACCTATAGAGCAATACGTGATGAAAACGCCACATGGTTTTACGATGATGAGCCCATGGAGGCGCTGCTGCCTACGGCTAATCTCAGTTAAATCATTTCTAGCAAAGGCTGAGAACTGCTTGGCCTTTGCTACGTCGGCTTAAAAAGTACCTTTTTTCATTTCCTCAGCTTCATCAAACAAAAGATCGGTAATGTTGCCGACTCTTTTCATTATCTTTGCCACCTCATCCATGGTATATCCCAAACAGGATATGATCCTCATGGACGGCAGGTAGAATTGCAGTTGTTTAAAGGATCCAAGATGCTCAAGATCGCATTGCCTAACCAGGATCTGAATCTGCGTCTGCCCATCAGCAATCCTGGCCTCAGACATCTGGATTTCAACAGACTCATCCCTTAAAACCGGACACCACTTATTTTCAGTGCGGAAATTTTTACTGCAGGTACCAGGCTCTAATCTGAGCATCAGCTCCTGTGCATCAACAGCATCCTGAACAACAAAAACTGTAAAACAAACGCAGTCCACGAGCTTTTCAAAAAGCTCTACTAAAACAATTCCCTTCTCTATATCTCCCTCGGCATGAAACCCCAGAAAAAGATTCAGCTCATCAATAAAACAGGATAAGGGAAAGGCAAGTCTGGATGGCAAAACATCCAATTCATCCCTTTCATCCGGAAAGGATGCTATCAGGGCATTCAGACGGTCATCACTCTCAGCAAATTCAAACCTGTGATGAACATCAGTATAAACCGGATCAAGTTCCTGAAAATAGGTATTAAATAACATCTCGACCCGCGGCGTACAGTATTGTACGCCCCGATCTTGACAGATGCTTCAGCTGTAAAAGTACTGCAAGCATAAAATACAGAATACAGTAAAGCTTATCAACTCCGCCAATGATCTCATAAGATTTACCGTCATCAGTCCTGAGAACAAGCGGCCCCTGATAAAAGGCTCTCTCATCACTGCTCAGATAAAGACTGGTAACAGTTCCAACAAGGTTCTTGATATCAGTTACATTCATCTTAGAGGCAATCTTATCTGTAAGGCCTGACATTTGATAGGTACTGCCACGGCAGAGTAATTCTCTTACCGACTTGGTTTTAGTAGAAAGCTTCCTGATATTCATTACTACCTGACAATATTAAAGAGATCGACTGCTATCTTGCTGCAAGCACCAGTTTTGATTGAGGATCGCTACGCATGATATCGAATATGGATTGATAAGAAACTCCAAAAGCATTGCAAACATTGGGCATATAAATCTTCTTAGCAGAGAAATCCTTTGATGCTCTCTCATGTGAAACCACACAGACATTGTGGGCTTTTGCGTATGCAATCAGGGTTGAATCTGCAGCCTGCATAAATTCATCCATTTTGCGCTCCGGAACATCCTTGTTAATTAAAAAGCTTTCAAGTTCCAAAAGTGCCTTGATTGTGTCCTGATCATCGTTACTTATGAAAAGATCGCTATGTGATTTTTCCCATATAGAGCGCTCATCGGCTTTGTGTCCCGTCTTTGCAGGACGTTCAACTAATTCATCGTAGACCGAAGTTATACTGATAGCAGCATGATCTCCGTTAATAGTCTCCAGCCACATCCAGAAGCCCGGACAGAAATGAAACTGATAGTACAGATTTTTAGCCAGAATAAATACATTATTGTCAAGCACACGGTTTGGAGCTGTAATCACTGCTGTCATGACTGTTCCACCAAAGCTGCAAGCTCCGGATAGGACTTATGCAGGGCGATAGGATCTAAAGCCGCCCTTTTACAGGCCCACTCTATAACCTCTCTCCTGACTGGAAACTTATTTGTCATCGTGCAACCGCTGCTTAAGCAAAATCAATCAACAATACCGAACTTCTCATACATTGCCTGCCTGCGCTCTGCATCAGGATCAACATTCCCAGAGCATGCAAGCCTTGAAGCTTCAAGCTTCAGAAAAGCCTCCAGTTTAAAAGCGGACTGCGAGCGTTTATCAGGAAATGAGGCTTTGGCATAAGAATTACCGGACTTCTTTAAATCATTACCCACGCCGGCCTCAAACTGTTCCTTACCATCAGGACAGAGCGTATTGTGCTCACTAAGCTCATTCATATCAGATCCGAAGATTTTTAAACTGTCTTAAATGCTATGTCTGCATAATGACATAAATTCACGCCTTTGTCTTTGCCTGAAAATAAGAAAGGCCGAAAACTCTGCTCCGACCTTTTACTTTAAAAGCTTACAAAACCTAAGCATTAATCATCATAGTTGATGTACTGCACATCAATGACATCATAGGTAACGGTGCCTTTAGGGATGTTGATTTCAATTTCATCATCAATCATCTTACCCATAAGGCCCTTGGCAATCGGAGTCTTGTAGGAAATGATATTCTTTGAAATATCGGCCTCATCCTCACCTACGATGCGATAGGTAGTCTCCTTGCCGCTATCCACATCCTCAACAGTTACGGTGGCACCGAACATCACCTTGAGATCGCCCTTGCCCTTAAGCTTGCTCACATCGATGATGTTGGCAGAGGAGAGCTTGCCCTCGATATCCTTAATACGGGCCTCGCACATGCCCTGCTCTTCCTTGGCAGCATCGTACTCGGCATTTTCGCTCAGATCACCGTGGCTACGAGCCTCGGCGATAGCAGCCACAATGCGAGGTCTCTCAACAGTCTTAAGACGCTGAAGTTCAGCACGCAGTAATCTCTCCCCGCGCGGAGTCATAGGAGTCTGATCCATATTTTTTAAATCCTATAAAGTAAAAAAATGAACGCCCGACAAAAATCAGGCGTCCTTATAAGCAGAATATATATCAAAGCGCTTTTACATTCAACATGCAAAATGCTTTTTCACATGCAGGATCTTATTTTGAAAGATCATCGAAGAATTTCTTCATCTTCTTCATAAATCCGTTGCCCTGAGGTGAATGCCCCTCAGGATTCATACCTGTGGACTGAGTGTTATCAGATGACGAAATATCTCCGCCGTTTAAGGAAATATCAAGCTTTCTTAACAGATCCTTCTGCTCATCGTTCAGCTTTACCGGAGTCTCAACCACGACCTTGCAGATAAGATTACCGGCCTGAGATGAGTTATAGCTCTTAACTCCCTTGCCGGGAATGCGCAGCTTGGTACCGGTCTGAGTCTCAGGACGGATAGTGATCTTAAGTCTGCCGTCAAGAGTCGGTACCTCTACCTGACCGCCTAAGGCAGCTGTAGTGAAGGATACCGGAACCTCACACCAGAGATCATTGCCGTCACGCTCAAAGATCTCATGGGGCTTGACCACAAACGAAATATAAAGATCGCCTGCGGGAGCTCCGTTCAATCCGGCCTCACCCTTGCCTGACAGACGGATACGATCGCCATTGTCGACACCTGCAGGAATGTTAACCTCCAGAGTCTGAGACTTCTCCACACGTCCCGTGCCTGAGCAGTGCGGACATGGATCAGATACTGTAGTTCCTGTTCCTCTGCAGTAAGGGCAGGTCTGACCGATACGCATGAAGGCCTGCTGAACAAACACCTGACCTGTACCGTGGCAGTGAGGGCAGGGCTTGGGAGCACTGCGATTCTTGGAGCCGGTGGCACCGCAGTCATCACAGCGTACATAGGTCTTAACCTTGATCTTCTTGGTAGTGCCCTTAACGGCCTCCTCTAAAGTCAGCACCATACGCAGCTGCATATCACGGCCCGGTACTACACGCGGACCGCTCTGACGGGAGGAACCACCGCCACCGAAGATATCACTGAAGATATCGCCGAACACATCAGAGAAGGCACCGGCATCAGCAAAAGGATTACCGCCGCCTGCCTGACCGTTGACGCCGTTGAAGCCGAAATTGTCATAAGCCTGACGCTTCTCAGGATCAGAGAGAACCTGATAGGCCTCGTTGATCTCAGAGAATTTGGCCTGAGCATCAGGAGCTTTGTTTCTGTCGGGATGATACTTGATTGCAAGCTTCTTAAAGGCGCGTTTGATCTCATCTGCCGATGCATCCTTGGACACACCCAGCACTTCGTAATAATCGCGTTTTTCCGCCATTTTAATATCCTAAAAATCTAAGGCCCAATAGACTTAATACGATCCTAAAAAAGGGCGATCGTATAACTCTCGCCCTTTTAAGACAGACATTAAGAATTAGTTCTTCTTGGAGTCGTCTACTTCTTCAAACTCGGCATCAACAACACCGTCATCCTTGGCATTGCTCTGAGTGTTCTGCTGAGCACCCTGCTGCTGTGCCTTGGCCTCGGCCTGCTGTGCCTGGGCGTTAGCCTGAGCGGCGGTCATGAGAGACTGGGCAGCCTCCATCACAGCCTTTTCTGCAGACTCGATCTTATCCTTGTCATCACCGCGGATAGCCATCTCAAGCTCGTTTAGAGCCTTGTTGACCTTCTCCTTGTCAGATGCGGGGATCTTATCGCCGAGATCAGTCATCTGCTTGCGTACTGCATGAGCGGTGGCATCAGCACGGTTACGGGCATTAGCCAGATCCTCAAACTTCTTATCCTCGGCACTGTGAGCCTCAGCCTCACGTACCATGCGCTGGATATCCTCATCAGACAGGCCGGAGGAGGACTGAATAGTGATCTTCTGCTCCTTGCCGGTGTTCTTATCCTTGGCGCTTACGTGGATGAGACCGTCAGCGTCGATGTCGAAGGTAACCTCAATCTGAGGAACTCCGCGGGGTGCAGGAGAAATTCCCTCAAGGTTGAACTGACCTAGGGACTTGTTGTCAGCTGCACGCTTACGCTCACCCTGCAATACGTGAATGGTAACTGCAGGCTGATTGTCCTCGGCAGTTGAGAACACCTGTGACTTCTTGGTAGGAATAGTGGTGTTCTTAGGGATGAGAGAGGTCATCACACCGCCTAAGGTCTCAATACCTAAGGACAGAGGAGTAACGTCAAGCAACAAGACGTCCTTCTTCTCACCGGTCAGCACACCGCCCTGAATGGCAGCACCGATAGCCACAGCCTCATCAGGGTTGACATCCTTACGCGGCTCCTTGCCAAAGAAGTCAGCAACCAGCTTCTGCACCATAGGCATACGGGACTGACCGCCAACTAAGATTACATCATCAACATCAGATGGGCTCATGCCGGCATCAGACAAGGCAGTACGTACAGGATCCAGAGTCTTGTTCACAAGATCCTCAACCAGTGACTCAAGCTTTGCACGGGTGATCTTGATGTTCATGTGCTTGGGACCTGTGGAATCTGCAGTGATATAAGGCAGATTCACATCAGTCTGCTGAGATGAGGACAGCTCAATCTTGGCCTTCTCGGCAGCATCCTTCAGACGCTGAAGTGCCAGCTGATCCTGACGCAGGTCTACGCCCTGCTCGTTTTTGAACTCGTCAATGAGGTAGTTCATGATACGGTTATCAAAATCCTCACCGCCTAAGTGAGTATCACCGTTAGTTGCCAGCACTTCGAAGGTCTTCTCACCGTCAACCTCATCGATATCGATGATGGAGATATCGAAGGTACCGCCGCCTAAGTCATAAACTGCAACCTTGCGCTCGCCGGTTACCTTATCCTCGCCGTAGGCAATGGATGCGGCAGTAGGCTCGTTGATAATACGCTTGACCTCAAGACCTGCGATACGGCCGGCATCCTTGGTAGCCTGACGCTGGGAGTCATTGAAGTATGCAGGGCAGGTAATAACAGCCTCGGTTACCTTCTCGCCTAAGATATCCTCAGCAGTCTTCTTCATCTTCTTCAGGACCTCAGCTGAAATCTGCGGAGGAGCCTGACGCTTGCCGCGAACCTCAACCCAGGCATCGCCATTGTCGGATTTGACGATCTTAAAAGGCATCAGGGAAATATCACGCTGAACCTCGGCATCATCGTAACGGCGGCCGATGAGACGCTTGATGGCAAACAGGGTGTTTTCAGGGTTGGTAACGCTCTGACGCTTGGCAGCATCACCTACCAGGATCTCACCGTCATCAGCATAGGCTACGATGGAAGGAGTGGTACGACGGCCTTCGGAGTTCTCAAGCACACGTACCTTGTCACCGTCCAAGACGGCAACGCAGGAGTTGGTAGTACCTAAATCGATACCGATAATCTTACCCATTTTAAATTTCCTCTTTTAAATTCTGTCCCTGAGCTTTTATCTGCTCAGGTGTTCTAAATCTTTGCTGTAACTCTATATGGAGTTGCTTTTTTAAATTTCAAGATCTTTTTTAAATTTATCAGGCCTCAAGATCCACTTTTTTGTCAGCGGCGGCACCAGGCAGTGCCCTGGATACCATGACCATGGCGGCACGTACCACGCGGCCGTTTAATAAATAGCCCTTCTGCATGACAGACAGCACATGATTAGGTGCAATATCTGCTGTCGGTACCATGGATATAGCCTGATGAGCATTAGGATCAAAGGGCTGTCCCACAGGATCTATCTGCTCAACACCAAAGGACTGCAGCTCCTTTAAAAACAATGCTCTGGTATTCTCAATACCCTCATACAGGGCCTTACTTGATTCATCATCCCTGCTGGTATGCTGCAGAGCAAGCTCGAGGGAATCTACAACCGGTAACAGCGCCTTCAAGAGCTTTTCATTACCGTACTTGCGCTCCTTTTCAACATCAGCCTCGGCACGCTTTCTGCGGTTATCAGCCTCAGCTGCAGCTCTGGCCATATCAGACAGCTGGGATTTGGCTTTTTCCTCAACGCCCTTAAGCTGAGCCTTCAGGGCCTCGATTTCAGATTGCAAAGTTGCAACATCAGCTGCAGCCTCTGCACTCTCAGCAGAGCTCTCATCTCCGTTTTCAGCTGCAGCCTCTGCCTTCTCCTCAGTATCAGCTACGGTATCAGCGGCATCGACCTTAGCATCCTGCATTGCAGTCTCAACTGCAACGTCGTTTAATTCCTGTTCGTTGTTTTCCATGTCAACTCTGAATTTATCAAAAAGGTTTCAATGCTATAGAAGATGGAGATTGCATGATCCTTTTTCAAGTCCTTGCACCTGTTTTTTGCTAAAATTTCCGCATATACTTTGTCTATCGCTTTTGACTTAGGCCTAATGATGAATTTACACAAGATATTTCTTACAGCTGTGGCTGCTGCCTCCGTTTTTGTTTCAGGCTGTGCCTACAGAGCCGATTTAGCTCAGGGAAATTTTGTCGAGCAGTCAGCAGTATCCAAGCTCCATGCCGGTATGACCGGTGAGCAGGTACGCTTTGTACTGGGAACTCCCATGCTGATCGACCCCTTTGATTCAAGCCGCTGGTACTACGTGCATTACCTGCGTGAGGGCTGGTCTGATCCCAAGATTGAAAATCTGGTGCTGCTGTTCTCAAACGGCGTGCTCATAGACATGCAGGGTGATTTCAAGCGCCCATCAACCTTCGGTACCCCGCTTGATATCAATACTCCTAGTGAGGATAACGTCCCTGTTGAAAACTCAGGTGACGGTCTGCCTCAGGCTTGATTATCAAGGCTCACGAACAACTTTTTAAGTGAGCCTTCAAAAAAAGAAAGTGAAAGCCATCCTTCCTGTTTTAAGTGCCGTAAGCTTAAGCCTCATCCTTAATGCCTGCTCTATTGAAAATGAAGAGGCAGAGAGGATCATTGAGGATAAAAAGGAGCTGCACTTTGAGCTGCCAGAGCAGGAGGTCTTTTATGAGCTCTCAGAGAAATGCGTGATAGGAGAGATAAGCGAGGCCGGCCATCTTCTGGATCTTTTTGATTCAACCATGATAAAAAGCGGTGATGGCACTCTTACCTATCAGGATCCTGAGTTAACAGTTGAGATGGAGAAGTGTCTGCGCAAGGCTGATCTTGAAAACAGAACAGCGCTCTATTTAAATTACCTGCCGTCTGCCAGAAAACTTGCCAGAATCGCTCAGGGCTTTGCCAGAATGAATAAATCCCTGGAGTGTGCCTTCTTTATAAGACGTGTGCTCAATCAGCAGGGACAGATGGAGGGCTACAGGATCGCAGGCGAGATATTCATAGATGATCCTAAAACCCGTGATATCGGCGCAAATATGCTAAAAGAGGCTGCAAGACTTGGCTCTGACAGCGCCGCCCATACCCTCTCAGAGCTGGCATTTGGGAACTGAGGCAGTAAACAGACTGTACACTAAATTTTTGCATCGCTACACTGTACCATGCACTCCTTGCGGCAAAAGGCGATGCCGTAGCAGTAAATTTTCTTGATTCCACGGCCGAAGGTGTCTGTATACTGCTTATCCTCAATCTGCTTTAGCGCAGCATCTGCAAGCTCATTCAAATCCTCTTCAGCAGATGCAACCTTAAGCTCCAGGACTACTCCTGTAGAATTGTCACCTGAGCTGAAAATGATGTCAGCATAGCCCTTGCCGGCCTCAGCATTTGACTGATACCTGAAAAACTGATTTTTTTCGGTAGAGAACATGCCATTTAAAAAGCCATGGTAGAAGTTCTCGGCAGGAGATCTGGTATTGAAGTCACGAATTGAAACGAATTTTTTTAATCTCAGGCTTAGCAGGACATTGACCTGATCTGCATCTCCGTTAAAGAATGCCTGCAGGATCCTGCGGGTAGACTCAAGCATGGATACAGATCCATAGTAGGCTTTGATATTTTTTTCAAATGCCGAACGTATTTCTCTGTTGGGAATGCGTACTGTACAGATAATCAGATCACCTTCAGCTGCAGTTTTGACCGCAGTCAGATAGCCTGTATACAGAAGTAAGGTCCAGAAATCATCTGCACTGTGAAATTTATCAATTCTGCTGTAGTTTAGCTGCTCATTAAGAGGGAAATCTATCTCACCCCCATCTAAGAGGATCTGCATGCGATCTGCTTCTTCCTTATTGAGGTGACTCATAAACTGCTGGATGATGTCGTTACTGCTACTTGATGACCAATAGCTTCTCGGGGCAGATACTTTCCTGCCGTTTCTTTTCTCAGTGATGGCCTGATCGCAAAAATTTATGACATCCCAGGGACAGAAGATTTCTCTATCGGCAATACGATAGCCGTCATACCAGTCCTTTACTGCCTGCTCATGCTCAGATAAGCCATAGTAACTGAGCATATCCTTTACCTCAGTCTTGCTAAATCCCATGCATTGTGCAAGCGCTCCTGCATCATTAGTAACAGAATTGACTTTAGGATTATTAAGCCCGGTAAAAATACTTTCCTTTGAAATTCTTAGACACCCGGTAAGCACGGCCTTCTGCAGTCTGGTATTTCCCTTTAAGACACTGGATAAAAAAGGGCGCAGCAAACTTACCATCTTATCGTAAAAGCCTTTGTTATAGGCGTTGGCAAGAGGTACATCGTATTCATCAATAAGAACTATGACATTTTTACCATGATGCTTGGCAAGTAACTCTGTGAGACATTTTAAGGAGTAGGTAAGCTCTTTTATATGTTTTGACTCAAAGAGCAGGTTGGCGTCTCTTAAGATTTCAAAATTCTTCTTATCAAGCTTACTAAGTTTTGGACTGTCTAACAGATAATCAAACTGGCAGGCGACCTCGGAAATAGTACTGGCAAACAGATCACGGGCGGTAGTAAAGGTTTCAGCCTCAATATCCTTAAGCGAGATAAAGATCACCGGGTACTGTCCCATGTAGTTCCTGCAAAATTCCCTCTCTTCAAGAATTACGGTACCGGCAAAGAGCTTTTCCTGATAAGAGATATCAGCAGCATCCTCAGGGTTTAATCTCAGGAACTGATAGATGGTATCCATGGTAAGGGACTTTCCAAAGCGTCTGGGTCTTGTTATTAACAACGCCTCCGAGGTGTCGTCTTTAATTACAGTCTTTATATAGGAAGTCTTATCAACATAGTAGAGGTCATTTTCAACTATTTTGTTGAATTCTGATTTACCTACAGGAAGTCCCTTCAGTGACATTAAATTCTGTTCATCCATAAATCCAACCTGCTTAAAATGCCTTTACCATCATCTTAAAACACAAAGTTCAGCCATGACGGGTATCATCAAAGAGAGTGCTGACTGCCAGACTTTTCCTGCTCTCATTGTTCATGCATCGTCTTTTCAGAAATTTCAAGCTTGATTTTATGCACCGTCAGAATATTCATCACGCAATACAGGGTATAACAAAACAAGATCAAAGCTGAAAAAGAGTTGCCGAGGTTAAACTCAGGAGTGAAATTTGTCTGATGCAATGCAAAGCTGATGCTCATGAGAAGCAGGAAAACAGATGTCTTTTTTGCAACAGTTGCAAGTCTTGATGCTGTTACCCTGCGGTAGCGGGAAGGTTCTACCGCATCACAGCTGATGCAGAAAATACATCTTATAAGCAGAGCGAATAAAACGACATTTGCAATAAACAATGCCGGCAGTAATTCATAAGTCATAGGTGGGGAACTTCTTCTCTTTTAAAGGTTCTCATTTTGATAGTGTCTATAGCTGATTGTACCTAAAAAGCCACCTCAGGACATTTTTTTTAAGCATCAAAGTGCCGGCTGCTTTCTGTTTTACTGGCTATTTTTTTCAAAGCCTGCACTAACTTCACGCAAACTTAACAGTAAAGCGTTAATATTTAAGGAGCAACTGTTAAAAGAACTCTCAGAAAAAAAATATCAGCAGGAAACGCAATGTCAGAATTTATCCCCAAGGAGCTATCCTGGCTCTCCTTTAACGGCCGTGTGCTTCAGGAGGCAGCCGATCCCTCAGTGCCCTTAATTGAAAGGGTGCATTTTCTGGGCATCTACGCCAATAATCAGGATGAGTTTTTCAAGGTACGTGTCGCCGAGCTCAAGCGTCAGGCCATGATCGTTCATGAAAAGCAGTCACAGGAGGAGCTGGTAACCCTGCTAAAGCAGGTACAGCATGAGGCTGCCCGCTATCAGATGACCTTAAATGAGATCTTCCGCTCATTGGTATCCGAGCTTGAACGCAACAGGATCTTCCTGCGTGATGAAAAGAGCATCAGCGACACTCAGCGTCAGTGGGTTGAGCATTATTTCCGCCATCATGTGCTAAAACACATCAATCCGGTCATCATCGATGAGAATACTGATCTGGTATCCTTCCTCAAGGATAAATACTCCTATTTAATCGTACGCATGAGCGGTGCTAAGAACTTCTATGCGTTAATCGAGATCCCGACTGATGCCATTCCGCGCTTTATCCGCATGCCGTCAGAGGGGGATTCCACCACTTTGATGTTTTTGGATGACATCATCCGTCTGTGCATCGATCAGGTCTTCTGCCATCTTTTTGACTATGACTCGATTGAGGCCTATTCAATTAAGATGAACCGTGACGCCGAATACGATCTCTCAGGAAACCTCGATAAATCCCTGCTTGAGGATATGTCAGAATCCTTAAAGCAGCGTCTTAATGCCAAGCCGGTGCGCTTTGCCTATGATGCGGCCATGCCAAGAGATCTGGTTGAATTCATGGCAGGTGAGCTTAAGCTTTCATCAATTGACTCGCTGATGCCTGGCAACCGTTACCATAATTTCAAGGATTTCATGTCTTTCCCGTCAATCGGGGGAGATGACAGTGAATATCAGCCGCTGCGTGAGGTACGCTCCACTGCCTTTGATACGGCCGCAACTCCCTTTGAGGCAATTGCCAAGAAGGACGTACTGCTCTTCTATCCCTATTACTCCTTTGATTATCTTACCGAATTTCTACGTCAGGCCTCCTATGATCCGCAGGTGACCTCAATTAAGATCAATATCTACCGTGTAGCCACCAACTCACGTGTGATCAACTCCTTAATCGATGCTGCCAACAACGGTAAATCGGTAACCGTGGTCGTGGAGCTTAAGGCTCGCTTTGATGAGGCCAATAACATCAAGTGGGCCTCACGCCTGACCGATGCCGGAGTCAAGGTACAGTTTGGTCTGCCTACACTAAAAATCCACTCAAAGCTGGTACTGGTAACGCGCAAGGAAGGAGATAAGCTCGTACGCTATGCCCATATCGGCACCGGTAACTTTAATGAAAAGACTGCCAAGATCTACACCGACTTTGCTTTGTTTACGGTAAAGAAGGAAATTACCGATGAGGTTGAGAACGTCTTTGAATTTATCGAATACCCCTACACCCGCCCGGTATTTAAATATCTCCTGGTGTCCCCGCTCAATGCCCGTGAGCGCATCACCGACATGATTGAGCGTGAGATTAAAAACAGACAGGCCGGAAAGGAGGCCTATATTCATCTTAAGGTGAATAACCTTGTGGATAAGAAGATAGTCACCCAGCTCTACCGGGCCTCTCAGGCAGGCGTTAAGATCCGTATGGTTGTGCGCGGTATGTGCACGCTCAAGGCAGGAGTACCGGGGCTATCTGACAACATCCTTATTACCTCCATTGTGGACAGATTCCTGGAGCACCCGCGTGTCATGCTGTTTTGTGCAGGAGGCGAGGATGAGCTTTATATAAGCTCTGCTGACTGGATGACACGTAACCTTGATTACCGCATTGAGGTCGGTACCAAGGTACTGGATCCTGATCTTAAAGCACGTATCATGCATATACTCTCACTGCAGGAGCGGGATAACCGCAAGGCCCGCATCATCGATGAAAAGCAGCAGAATGTCTATGTAACTGCCGGAAAGGATGAGGAGAAGATCAGATCACAGGTTGCAACCCGTGACTACCTCGATGAGGTCGAAAGCAGACTTTTAGCTGAGTTTAAGGCCCGGCAGCAAAAGTCCTGAATTATCCCAAAGGCCCAGTTATAAAGGCTGGGCCAGAATCTTAGCGTAAATTTTTCCTTTTTAAAGATACCTCAGGGCTTCATTTCTTTTTTAGCAGTTCTAAGAGCATTTAGTCAAAGTCATCAGATCAGCGTAATTCTGCTTACGGCTTAGTAAAATTTTACCGATTTCGCTGACATACCAATAAAAGCTAAATTTTCTGGTTTTTTAGCATGTTTTTTAATCAGTTATTTTCATATCCCAAATTAAGGCCATCTCACAAAGATCGATAAATTGTCTTAAGTGATCAGACGTATATTTGATTTTGCTCACACCTTTGAGTAAAAAAAACATTACAATAGAAACATTGCGGTAACTGCCGCGTTGTATCTGCTTTTTATGGGGTGAAAATTATGGCTGACGCCAAGATTGTTATTACCGACTGCGACCACGCAAATCTTAACGAGGAAAAGGCTGTTTTCGAGAAGGCCGGTTTGTCCTGGAAGCTCTGTCAGGCTCAGACTGAGGATGAGCTCATTGAGGCCTGCAAGGGTGCCGTTGCCTGCTGCAACCAGTATGCACGTTTTACCGAGAAGGTCTTTGCCGCTCTTCCTGATCTGAAGCTCATCTGCCGTTACGGTGTCGGTGTTGACAACGTCGACCTCGAGGCTGCTTCCCGTCACAAGGTTGCAGTATGCAATGTTCCTGATTACGGTACCTTCGAGGTAGCTGATCAGGCTCTGACATTGATGCTCGCTGTCTGCCGCAAGGTCTGTGCAGCTGATGCTCAGGTCAAGGACGGCATCTGGGATTACTCCAAGAACACTCCTATTACCCGTATGTCCTGCATGACTGTCGGTGTTATCGGCTTAGGCCGTATCGGTCAGGCTTTTGCCAAGCGTGTTCACGCCATGGGCTGCAAGGTCATCGGCTATGATGTCTATACCAAGCACGTAGAATCCGATCCTGAGTTATCCTTCATCGAGCTTAAGAGCATGGATGAGGTGATCAAGACCTCCGATTTAATCTCCCTGCACTGCGGCTTAAACAAGGATAACGCCAAGTTTATGAATAAGGACACCTTCGCCAAGATGAAGCGTGGCTCCTATTTAATCAACGTTGCCCGTGGCGGTCTCGTCAATGAAGAGGATCTGGCTGAGGCTTTAAAGAGCGGCCAGTTAGGTGGTGCAGGTCTTGATGTTACCATCAAGGAGCCTCTACCTATGGATAATGCTCTGCGTCAGGCTCCTAATCTTGTCATCACTCCGCACATGGCCTGGTACTCTGTACAGGCTGCATCTGATCTTAAGACCAAATGTGCTGAAGAAGCTGTACGTGGTGCCTTAGGTCAGACTCCCCGCTGCCAGGTAAACAAGTTCTGATTGCTGCAGTCTTAGTTCTATAGAAATTTACCTATCAGTGCCCGCCCTAAAAGGCGGGCTTTTTTT
>CAVFIO010000030.1:0-20444 GCA_963622535.1 Akkermansia muciniphila | reverse complement strand
CATTGGAGTAATATTACGGGTATATACCAGAAGCTCAGTTCCCAGAGAGCCATGCTGTGCAAACAGAATGAGCGGATGCTCAGAGTCCTTAAAGCGCATAATGTTACGCAAATGCCAGCGGATCTCCTGATGACTGTAGTGCAGAAAGTAGGTAGTAGGGAAGGATGCAAAATAGCGTAGGAGCTCTGATTTCTTAATATCAGGGCAGCTTTCGATGATAAGCTGCTGATTCTCCTGTGCCTTTAGCGAGGTGTCCTGTACAGATTCTATACCGCGGGATAGTACCTGTCTTGTGGAAAGGTAGAGCTGCTTGAAGATTGAGTCCTTCCAGGAATTCCATTCATGCTCGTTAGTCGCGGTTATGTCTGCAACGGTCAGGCAATAGAGCATATTCAGATGCTCTTCATCCTTAACCTCCTTGGCAAATTTATCTATAACCTCAGGATCGGCAATATCTCGTCTGGTGGCAGTATTTGAAAACAATAAGTGATTCTTGATAGTCCAGGCGACAAGCTCAGTCTGAAATGGTGCAAAATCATGCAGATGGCAGAAGTTGAATGCCTCCTTTGCTCCCTTTTCTGCGTGATGTCCGCCACGTCCCTTGGC
Organism: Akkermansia muciniphila; assembly: GCA_963622535.1. Lineage (GTDB taxonomy): Bacteria > Pseudomonadota > Gammaproteobacteria > Enterobacterales > Succinivibrionaceae > Succinivibrio. Next base: position 19,838 of record CAVFIO010000030.1, on the reverse strand, counting down.
AATATCATGTAAAAAAGCCGCAACATTCAGAAGACCTGGCTCTGAGAGACGATGCATGATATTAGTGAACAATGAAAAGCGCGGATCATCACTTTGTGTAAGAGTTACCAGATTAGACAGAGCTCTGATGGTGTGCTCATCAACTGAGAACAGATGGAACATGTCAAACTGGGTAAGACCTTCAATACGTGCCCATTGCGGCATGTAGGCAGAAAGCACTCTTGTTTCATGCATCAGGGGAATTGCAACTGTCAGAGCTTCCTTTGATGTGAGAATTTCCTTGAAGGTGCGACGGCATGACGGATGCTCAATAAAGTATTGAGTAAGCGAGCGCCTGGCATTACGCAATGACTTCAGGCAGTTGACATGAATGGAGCGTATTGCAGGATGCTTTGCGATCTGTAAAAAGAGCTCGATTATTTTGCCAGGATCATTGTGGAATAAATCATGATCGAGAATGTCGATATATTTGCCGCGCTGAACGAAGAAGGAATTTAAAAATACCGGCTCACTCTCTTCATCCAGTGCACCCTTGATCTGCAGAGTTTCAATTTGCAGAACTATATCGTTAAGCTCGCGTACACGTCTGAAGGTACGGAACAGCTCGCGCATCATAGTCTCGACGGGACCGTTTCCGTCTTCGCCGTATCCTAATAACGCCGCCGTACTCTTTTGAGTATCGAGCGTAAGCCGGTTGGAACCGTGAGAGCTTATATGCAGGGCATACCGCACGGAAAACAGAAAATGTATGCATTCAAGAAATTCAGAGTATTCATCGTCTGTCAGTAATCCCAGATGCAGTAGATCCTCCTGGGTTTTTACCTTGTGATGCAAGGTAGTGATCCACATGATGATCTGCAGATCGCGTAATCCACCGGGATTATTTTTTACATCTGGCTCGATTGAATACACGGTATCACGGTATTGATGATAGCGTTCGTGCTGCTCCTTTACCTTTGCATCAAGAAAACGTGTGGCATCCCAGAAATCATCTGCACCGAGGCGTTTTCTCAGCTTGTCATAGCAGCGTTTGGAGCCTGTTATTAGCCGGTTTTCTAACAGATTGGTGCGGATAGTGATATCACTGTGGGATTGAATGATGGTATCGGAGACGGTACGTACCGATGAGCCTAAATCTAATTTTATATCCCACAGGTAGGATACGAATGATTCAAGCTTTTCTCCTATTTCCTCCGGGATCTCATCTAGATCTGCAACCAGAAGAATATCGATATCAGATTCAAGAAACATCTCGGCGCGGCCATAGCCGCCGACAGCAAGCAGTGCTATCGAGCCGGATTCGTTAAGACTGAAGTGTTTAAATAGTCTTGTCAGCAGTCGATCAAGAAAACGGGTACGGGTTTCCAGAAGAGCCTGTACTTCATATCCTTTGATAAAACATGACGTGAGATAGTCATGAAAGCTCTTTAGCATGGTACGACATTGCTTGATATCTGTAATATCAGTACCCTGTTCATCAAAAGGCTCATTATGATCAGGTGTTCCCTCGATACAGGATCTTGGAACCTTGATGTTCTCAAACATACTCTACCCGTAAGGTTCTGACTTTAGTGATTAATAATGCGAGGAAAATCCTCGTCCTGACGCAGGGTTAATACCTCAACACCTGTCGGGGTAACTAACAGGGTATGCTCCCATTGTGCCGAAGGCTGGCGATCAGCAGTGGTTACCACCCAGCCGTTTTTCTTGTTGACCTTGCACTTATAGGTACCGGCATTGATCATAGGCTCGATGGTAAAGCACATACCGGGCTCCAGTAAAAGATCAAGATTGTTGCGATAGTGGAGAACCATGGGATCTTCATGAAAGCCCAGACCGATACCGTGTCCGCAATAATCACGAACAATTGAAAAATGGTAACGGTCGGCAACCTTCTGGATGGCATCTCCGATATCACGCAGGTTTGAGCCCGGGCGTATGGTTTTGATTGCCTCGTACATGCCTTCCTGAGCACATTGGATTAACTGCATATTACGTGCTGAGGTCTTGCCACCTACAACGTACATCTTGGATGTGTCACCGTAGTATTTATCCTTGATGACGGTGATATCAATGTTGACAATATCTCCGTTACGTAAAACCTTGGGACCTGGAATTCCATGGCAGACCTCTTCATTGACGCTGATGCAGGTTGCCTTAGGATACCCCTCATAACCGAGATCCGCAGATACTGCCTCTTCAACATTGACGATGTAATCGTTCATGCGATCATCTAACTCTTCGGTAGTGACGCCTGCGACTACATAGGGCTCGATAAATTCAAGCACCTGGGCGGCTAGTCTGCCGGCAACACGCATCTTCTCAATTTCAGAAGGGGATTTAAGGGAAATTTGCATTTTACGCATGATGTAAGACTCTTTATTATTCAATTAGTCCAGTTAAGATTCTGATCTGAATATTATAAGTCAAGTAGACAACCTTTTGAGTAATCAAAAAATATTAGTAAGAGATAGCTAACTTAATAAAAAAAACGCTGATTTTTTTATAAATTAGACCTTAAGTCTTTTGTTCCACATACTAATAATAGGTAATAAGAACGTATGACGTAACATCTATAACATAGTCAGTAGGTATGGTAGTAATACATGATTGTATATGTTGCTTTTTTAGAAAAAGATGCTCAAAAAAATGCTGTGTTCATGCTAGAATAAGCCGCCTTCTGTGTGGGTCCATTCAGAAGGAAATAACTTAACTTTAGAAAACACACACTGTTTATCAACATGATGTCTTGGGTGCCGTTATACGGTTGGACACATGAAACAGTGGAGGCTTAACCCTTAACAACGAGGTATTTAAATGTCTACCATCACTATGCGCGACATGCTCAAAGCAGGCGTTCACTTCGGCCACCAGACCCGTTTCTGGAACCCTAAGATGAAGCAGTACATTTTCGGTGCTCGCAACGGTATCCATATCATCAATCTGGAAAAGACCGTTGAGTGCTATGAGGACGCCATGAACTTCCTGAGCTCTGTTGTTGCTCACAAGGGCAAAGTGCTCTTCGTAGGCACCAAGCGCGCTGCCTGTGATCAGGTCGGCCCCGCTGCCACCGCTTGCGGCCAGTTCTTCGTCGATCACCGCTGGTTGGGCGGTATGCTCACTAACTGGAAGACTGTTCGTCAGTCCATCAAGCGTTTGAAGGATCTCGAGACCGAGTCCCAGGACGGTACTTTTGACAAGTTGACCAAGAAGGAAGCTCTCCTTCGTACCCGCGAGCTTGAGAAGCTCAACCGTTCATTAGGCGGTATCAAGGATATGGGTGGTCTTCCTGACGTTCTGTTCGTTATCGATGCAGAAGCCGAGCACATTGCAATTAAGGAAGCTAACAATTTAGGCATTCCTGTTGTTGCAGTTGTTGATACCAACTCCAACCCTGATGGCGTTCAGTATGTAATTCCTGGTAACGACGACGCAATCCGTGCTGTCGAAGTTTACTTCAAGGGTGCTGTTGAGACCATCAATGCAGCCCGTTCTCAGGTTGCTGCTGATGAGGCTGACACCAAGGCTCAGGCTGAAGCAAAGGCTGAGACTGCTGACGCTGAGTAAGACTGAGTATCAGTCCCTTAGATAGTATTCGGGACGACCGAACAGGCGTCCTGACGAGATTTTTACCAGGCCGGCTCTCCGGCCTTTTTTGAATCAGAGGATTTTAAAATGGCAAACGTAACTGCCGCTATGGTCAAGGAACTGCGCGATGCTACCGGCGCAGGTATGATGGACTGCAAGAAGGCCTTGGTTGCTGCTAACGGCGACATGCAGGCTGCTATTGATGCAATGCGTAAGAGCGGTGCTGCTAAGGCTGCCAAGAAGGCAGGCCGTATCGCTGCTGAAGGTATCATTACTATTGCCCGTGACGGCAATAAGATCGCAATGGTCGAGACCAACACCGAGACTGACTTTGCTGCCAAGAATGCTGAGTTCCAGGCTTTTGCAAAGCACGCTGCCGAAGTTGCCCTGGCTACTGCTTCAAATGATATCGAGGCTGTTAAGGCTGCTGATTTCGGTAACGGTGAGACCACTGCTACTGCATTGACCAATCTTATTGCCAAGATTGGTGAGAACATGACCCTCCGCCGTGTTGTCTTCATTGACGCAGGTGCTGATGCTACCGTTGGTGTATATCTGCACTCCAACAACAAGATCGGTGTTATCACTGTTCTGAAGGGTGGCGATGAGGCTTTGGCTAAGGATGTTGCTATGCACGTCTGCGCTATGAAGCCTGAATTCGTTAAGCCTGAAGATGTAGCTGCTGATGTTGTCGAGCACGAGCGTCAGCTCCAGATCGACCTTGCTGTTCAGTCCGGCAAGCCTAAGGAAATTGCTGAGAAGATGGTTGAAGGCCGTATGCGTAAGTTCACCGGCGAGATTTCTTTGACCGGTCAGCCTTTCGTTCGTGATCCTAACGTTACTGTTGGTCAGATGCTCAAGGAGCACAGCGCTGATGCAGTTACCTTCAAGCGTCTTGAAGTTGGTGAAGGCGTTGAGAAGAAGCAGGAAGACTTCGCTGCTGAAGTTCAGGCTCAGATTGCTGACGCTCAGAAATAATCCGGAGCTATCTGCATATGACTTCGGAACTCTCAACTGGCAGACGTGTTCTGCTTAAGATTTCAGGTGAGGCTCTAGCAGGCGATCTGGGATTTGGAATTGATCCTAAGATTCTGTCTGCTCTTGCCAAGTCCATCTTGGACGTACAAGGCCGCGGTGTGGAAACAGCTCTGGTCATCGGCGGAGGAAATATTTTCCGTGGTGCCGCATTGCAGAAGGCTGGATTTGATCGTGTTGCCGGAGATCAGATGGGTATGCTTGCAACCGTGATGAACGGTCTGGCAGTGCGTGAGGAGTTAAAGCGTCAGGGCGGCAAGGCCGTGCTGATGAGTGCCTATGGCATTCCGTCGATTACTGAACAGTATTCAGCATCGCGTGCCCGTGAACTCCTGGCACAGGGGGTGACGGTTATTGCCTCAGGCGGTACCGGCTCTCCTTTCTTCACCACTGATACCGGTGCAGTGTTGCGTGCCATTGAAATGCAGTGTTCCGAAGTACTCAAGGCCACAAAGGTGGATGGCGTGTACAGCGCTGATCCTATGAAGGATCCAAATGCTGTGCGTTACGACGCCTTAACCTTTGATGAAGTTATGTCAAAGCAGCTTAAGGTTATGGATCTCACAGCTTTTGCTTTAGCCTCTGAACATAGCATGCCTATTAGAGTATTCTCTATGACAAAGCCCGGAGCTTTCATTGCAGCCGCTTGCGGTGAGAATGAAGGCACGGTGGTGTCAAATTAAGGAGCTTTATCATGATTAACGATATCAAGAAAGACGCCAAAGTCCGCATGGATAACGCCATTAAGTCATTGGATGTCCGCCTCTCCAAGATCCGTACCGGCCGTGCATCTCCTGCACTCTTAGACGGTATCATGGTTGAGTACTACGGCACTGCAACTCCTTTGCGTCAGGTCGCTCAGGTCAATGTTGAAGATGCTCGTACTCTTAAGATCAGTGTTTTTGACCGCAATGCATCTAAGGATGTAGAGCGTGCCATTCAGAAATCTGAGCTTGGGTTGAATCCTGTAGTGGCAGGAACTGAGATCCGTGTTCCTCTTCCTCCGCTGACCGAAGAGCGCCGTAAGGAGCTTGTTAAGGTTGTTAAGGGTGAAGTTGAGCAGACCAAGGTTGAAATTCGTAACATTCGTCGTGATGCAAATGCTGCGCTGAAGGATCTTCAGAAGGCAAAAGAGATTTCTGAGGATGATGAGCGCAATGCTGAGACTGAAGTTCAGAAGTTAACTGATGCTGCTGTTAAGCAGAGCGATGAACTCTTTGCTGAAAAGCAGAAAGAGCTGATGGCTGTCTAACTTGTCTGTGCAGATTAATGATATTAAGGCGGAGGATCTCAAGATCCCCCGCCATGTTGCAATTATTATGGACGGCAACGGACGTTGGGCCAAGGGACGTGGCATGCCACGTGTTTTTGGACATCAGCGTGGTGCTCAGGCCGTTCGTCGTATAGTAGAAGCTTCTGCCTCTCTCGGGGTGAACATGCTTACTCTTTTTGCGTTTTCCTCTGAAAACTGGAAAAGACCTAAGCTTGAAGTTTCTGCACTGATGCAGCTTTTTGCCCGAGCATTGGACAAAGAAGCTCCCCTTTTACAAAAAAACTCAATTAAATTAAGAGTAATAGGTGATTTATCTGCGTTCTCTGAGTCTTTACAGAATAAGATCATGGAAGCGCAGGAGATGACCGCAGATGGCGAGCGAATGACACTTAACATCGCCGCTAATTATGGTGGTCGCTGGGACATCCTGCAGGCTGCCAAAAAATTGGTTAACAAGGCTCAAAATGACGGATTTGATATAAACAGTATCGATGAGAAGCTGTTTTCTCAGGAGCTAAGTATTACTCAGGATGTAGATCTTATGATCCGTACCGGCGGAGAAAAGCGCATCAGTAATTTTCTGATGTGGCAGGTATCCTACGGAGAGCTTTTCTTTTCTGATACGTTATGGCCTGATTTTGACCGTGACGATCTTATCAGCGCTTTTGAGTTCTATTCAGGACGTGAGCGACGTTTTGGCATGATTTCAGAGCAATTGAGGGATGTATCAAAATGATTACCAGAATCATTACCGGTATTGTATTAATCGCCGCGGTGCTTGCCTGGCTTTTTGTTGCCGATTATGCAATTTTTACCATGGGCGCTTTGTTCATGTATATGGTCGGAGCCTATGAGATGGGACCTCTTTGCGGTTTCAAGACTAAGATCCCTTTGACCTTCATTGCTCTCATCTGTGCCTGTGTTGTGTTTTTCTTTGCTCCTCCCGGCGAATACATAAGCGCTCCCATTCCATCCTGGTGTTATTACCTTACCGCATCGGGCATGATTGTCTGGCTCTGCTCTCTGCCTTTGCTGGTCAGTTTTCCCAGGGGAGGGGAGTGGCATAAGAATAAGGTAGTAGCTGTTATTTTCTCAATGCTGATGCTGCTGCCGTTTCTTGAGGGATTATTAATTTTACGTGCAGATAATTATGCTCAGGATCCAAAGGCCGGAGCCTTTTTGGTACTGGCTGTTATGGCTTTGGTCTGGTGTGCCGATTCCGGTGCATATTTCACCGGCCGCATGCTTGGTAAAACTCCCATGATCCCGAGAGTATCACCTAAGAAGACCCTGGAGGGACTGGCAGGCGGTTTGCTTCTGGCTCTTGTAGCCCTGATTATTTTCCTGCGTCTTGGCTGGTTCTCATCCTTTGGCGGCTCGTTGAGCTGCATGATTGTTGCCGGCATTGTGACTATTCTGTTCTCTGTTATAGGCGATCTTGTCGAAAGCATGTTAAAGCGTATGGCCGGAATCAAGGATTCTGGCAAAATATTCCCGGGTCATGGCGGTATGCTTGACAGAATTGACTCACAGCTTGCTGCAATTCCGGTCTTCATCAGTGTAAATCTACTTTTAGGTAATATAGCTTAGGTCAGACATAAGGCAGACAAGGTTATGCGTAGGATTTCTTTACTGGGAGCATCAGGCTCAATCGGCAGGAGCACCTTAAAGGTTCTAAGAGAGCATACTGATGAGTATCAGCTTATTGCGGCTGCGGCTTTAAAAAATGTCGATGCCATGCTCGAAATTGCCAGAGAATTTTCTCCGAAGTATCTTGCACTGGCCGATGAAAACGCAGCCCTTGAGCTGCAGCACAGGGTTGATGAGCTCAATATAAAATGTGAGGTTCTCTCAGGTCAGAGCGGAATTGACAGCTGTGCTTCTTTAGATGAAATTGACACTGCTGTGTGTGCAGTGGTCGGAGCTGCCGGATTATCACCTGCCTTGGCAGCAGCACGCTCAGGTAAGATCCTGGCTCTTGCTAATAAGGAAGCCCTGGTCATGTCAGGAAAGCTTTTCTTTGATGAGGTCAGAGCCCATAACGCTAAGGTATATCCTGTAGATTCTGAGCATTCTGCCATCTTTCAGAGTCTGCCCGAGCAATGCCAGACAATGATGGGCTGTTGCAATTTAGCCGGTGCAGGTGTGCATAAGATCCTGCTTACAGGCTCCGGCGGACCTTTTAGAGAGCTGCCCCTTGAAAACCTTAAGCATGTAACAGCAAAAGAGGCTGTTGCACATCCCGTGTGGAATATGGGGCCTAAGATCTCTGTTGATTCTTCAACAATGATGAATAAGGGATTGGAATTTATTGAGGCCCGCTACCTTTTTAATGCAAAGGATTCTGATATTGAGGTGGTGATTCATCCCCAGTCAGTTGTACATTCGATGGTAGCCTATATAGATGGTGCTGTCATGGCACAGCTGGGCAATCCTGATATGTGTACTCCTATAGCCAGGGCTCTGGCATATCCTGACAGGATCACCTCAACTGTAGCACCGCTCAATTTCTTTAAGCTCAAAGCCCTGACTTTTATGGAGCCTGATTTTAAGCGTTATCCCTGCCTTAAGCTTGCTATGCAGGCCTCTTTGGAGGGGCAGGGTGCAACTACCGCATTAAATGCGGCAAATGAGGTTGCAGTGGCTGCCTTCCTTGATGCGAAAGTTGGCTATCTTGATATTGCCGGTCTTGTGGACAAGGTCTTAAATAAGATGGATTTTGGCAATATCTACAGTCTTGAGGAGATCCTGGATACAGACAGAAGAGCCCGTCAGCTCTGCAAAGAGGAAATTTTAAAAATCTCATGATCTCTTTTGTGTGGAATCTTCTGTTCTTTGCAATAGCTCTGGGCATTCTGGTAACTGTTCATGAAGCAGGGCATTTTATGGCCGCACGTATGTGCGGGGTAAAGGTGCTGCGGTTTTCTATCGGCTTTGGCAGCGTGCTGTTTAAGAAAACAGGAAAGGATGGCTGCGAGTACGCAGTATCACTGATCCCCTTAGGCGGCTATGTCAAAATGAAGGGAGAAAACGAGGATGATAGCGGGGATGATTCATATAAGAGCAAGAATGTTCTGCAAAAAGCATTAATCATTGCTGCAGGTCCTCTTTCAAATATCTGTCTCTCCTGTCTGCTCTATTTTTTTGTTAGCATCATCGGAGTATCTGTTATAAAGCCTGTAATAGGTGATGTCATGCCCCATAGCTATGCACAGGAGGCAGGACTTACTACAGGTAGTATTATTACCAGAGTAAACGGTGAGCAGATGCGTTCGTGGTCAGATGTGCTGATGACCTTTTCCACCCTGACAGCAGGTGGCGAGTGTTCAGTTGAAACCGAGAGTTTTGAGGGCATGGGTAACAGTGTAAAAACTATGCTAAGGGTGCCTGAATTTAATGACAACTATGCACAGCTTGCTCTTGAAAAGGTAGGCCTGCGCATGATGCTGGGCAGAACCTCTGATGCACTGGGTACCGTTTTGACAGGCTCCCCTGCTGCTCTTGCCGGCATTGAGCCCGGGGATAAGATTGTCAGCGTTAATGGTGAAGAGACACCTACCTGGTATCGCGTCTATGATGCAATACGCGCAACTGATGGAAGTAAAATTGATCTTTTAGTGGAGCGTGGCGGTCAGATTTATGAGACCTCCGTGCTGCCTGATACGGTATATAACAAGCTGACTCATGAAAATGTGCCCCAAATTGGTGTGGGCGCTAAGATCACTCCGATGAGTGAGCTTGAAGATGAAGTTAGCTATTCGGTTACAGATGCGGTCCCTCGTGCTCTCTCTGAGACCTACCGCATGTCAACTCTGGTTGTAAAAGCCGTAATAAAGATGATTTCCGGTGCTATATCGGCTGAAAATATCTCAGGTCCAATCTCCATTGCCAAGGGTGCTGGTGCCAGTGCTACAGGCGGTGTGGCAGTCTTCCTGAGTTTTTTGGCCGCTATTAGTGTAAACTTAGGTATCCTCAATTTACTGCCTGTTCCGGTTTTGGACGGCGGTCAGCTGATGTTTATCGCTTATGAGGCTGTATTCAGAAAGGCTCCGGGGCAAAAGGTGCAGCGTTTTCTTACTGCCTTTGGTCTTGGGATCTTATTGTTTCTGATGATGCTTGCGGTATTTAACGATATTCGCGGGCTGTAGCGGCTTCATAACTAAATAGAACAAGATGGAAATGAGAAATACTATTGCAAAAACAGCACTAGCCTTGAGCTTGGTGCTAGGCTCAGGATTATGCGTAGTTGAAGGCGCATACGCTGCTGTAAATAACGGCAGTGTGATTCAGAATATTCAGATCCGCGGTTTGAACCGTGTGACCCGCGGTGCGGTATTGCTTGCTTTGCCCATAAAGCCAGGTGATCAGCTGACACAGGAAAATGTTGCCCGTTCTATGAAGCAACTCTATGCAACCGGCGATTTTGACGATGTCAAGTTGTCAGAGGACAGGGGTACTCTGTATGTAGATGTAACCGAGCGTCCCACTATTGCTGGTGTTCAGTTCTCCGGTAACTCAAATATTACCGATGAGAACCTGCGTCCGGTCATTGAGCAGCAGGGCTTAAAGGAAGGCGAGCCTTTGAATACCCAGGATCTTGCACAGGTGCAGAAATCCCTTGAGGATTTCTACCATGGAGCAGGTATGTATCAGGCTCAGGTAAAGCCTGTTGTGACCGTTCTTCCCCGTAACCGTGTCAATGTTAAGCTTGAGTTTAATGAAGGTATTAATGCTGATATTAAGCAGATTAATATCGTAGGCAACAAGTCCTTTGATGATGAGACCTTGCTTGCCCAGATGCAGCTTCGTGATGATGTCCCCTGGTGGAACTTCATGTCCAACCAGCGTTATGACGTACAGAAATTCCATGCCGATCTGGATTCACTGCGCAGCTATTATTTAAATCACGGCTTCTTGAAGTTCAAGATTGAGAATACCTCTGTTGAAATGACTCCTGATAAGAAGGGGTTGTATCTTACTATAGTGATTAATGAGGGATTGCAGTATAAGGTTGGAAAGACCTCTGTCAGGGGCAATACCTTAACCTATGCAGATGGCCTGCAGAGCCTTCTGACCCTTGAGGAGGGAAATACCTACTCCCAAGATGAGGTCACCGATAATGAGAAGATGCTGAAGGATTACCTGGGAAAATTCGGTTATGCCTATTCAGAGGTACATGCCGTTCCTACCTTCAATGATAAGGATCAGAGCGTTGATCTGGCTTTCAATGTAGAGCCGGGTTCCCGTGTTTATGTCTCACAGATCCAGATCTCAGGTAACGATACCACTGACGATACCGTTATCCGTCGTGAAATGCGCCAGATGGACGGCACCTGGCTTTCAAACGAGGCTGTTGATACTTCAAAGACCCGTTTGAACCGCACCGGTTATTTTGAGTCTGTCGATATCGATATGCAGCGCTCCGGTACCACAGGTGATGTGGTTAATCTGAATACCAAGGTTAAGGAGCAGCCTACCGGTGCAATTCAGGGCTCTATCGGTTTCGGTACCGATTCCGGTATGCTGATTTCAGCATCAGTCTCTCAGTCAAATCTCTTTGGCTGGGGTACCAAGGGTGTGCTGTCTGCCTACAAGAACGATTACCGCCGTCACGTTGAGGTATCCTATACCGATCCTTACTTTACCGTTGATAATATTTCGTTAGGCGGACGTGTTTATCTGGATCACTATTACGGTGATGATGATGACGTTGTCGATTATGACAACCGTACTCTGGGCTTTGAAATCAACTCCGGATATCCTATTGCAGAGAACTGGCGTGTTGATTATGCCTTAGGTTATGAAAATACCCGCATTAAGAATACCGGCCGCCGTTTTGAGCAGGCTGAACGCTTCTGGAATCAGTATGATCAGTCAGGCGGACGCTCTGCTACCTTCAATAACTACAGTCTGACCTTCTCATTAACTCACAATGCGTTAGATAAGTCTGTATTCCCTACAGAGGGTAACAAGCAGGTCTTCACTGCAATGGCTACAGCGCCTAACTCTGATAACCAGTACTACAAGCTTACTGCAGAGACCTATCACTTCTTCCCGTTTGATACCGATCATCTGTGGGTTTTCTCAGTACGTGGACGCGCAGGCTTTGCTGACGGCTACGGTGATAAGAACGGCAAGGATCAGCTGCTGCCTTTCTTTAAGAACTTCTATCTGGGCTCTTCAAACTGGCTGCGCGGCTTTGATCACAACAGCGTAGGTCCTAAGGCTATTTACTACAGAAACGGAACCTCCGATCCTTATGAATCCTCAACCTCTGTAGGTGGTAACGCCTTCTGGGCAGGCTCTGCTGAATTCTTTGTACCGACACCGCTCGTGCCTGAGCAGTACCGTGCAACCGTCCGTACCTCCTTCTTCTATGATGTGGGTGCGCTGTGGGATACTCACGGTAATGAATACACCTACAATACGAACAAGGCCGGCGATTACCGTGCCAGTGTCGGTGTAGCCTTTACCTGGATTTCACCTATCGGACCTCTGTCCTTCTCCCTGTCAAAGGCTGTTAAGAAGATGGATGGCGATGATACCCAGTTCTTCAACTTTGATATCGGTGGAACATTCTGATAATCAGTCCGTCTGTAAGGGCGGACATATATGAAATTTTGATATAGAGATAAGAAAATGTTTAAGAAAATTGCTCTTGCTGCTGCCATGACTGCAGCTGTGTCTGCTACCGCCTTTGCCGCTGATACCGCATCCGAGGCTGCTTCATTCATCGGTGTGGTAAACGTACCATTGATCATGAATGATATTCCTCAGGCCAAGGCTTCCAAGGAAGTATTACAGAAGGAGTTTGCTCCCCGCAATGCTGAGTTGCAGAAGATGGAGACTGAGGGCAAGGCTCTGCAGCAGTCTCTTCCTACCTTAAAGGGTGAGCAGGCAACCGAGGCTCAGCGTAAGCTTGCTCAGATGCAGGCTGACTTTAATCTCAAGGTTCGCGCCCTGCAGGAAGATCAGCAAAAGCGTGTTCATGAGGAAGAGGTCAAGTTAGGCCGCATGGTACAGGAAGCTATCGACGCCATTGCCAAGGAGCGCGGTCTGCAGCTGGTTGTACGCGGTGAGGCGGTTGCCTTTGCTACCAAGGCTGTAGATATTTCCGAGGAGGTTATCAAGCGTGTCGGCAAGCAGGGTAATTCTACTAAGAAGGCTGCAAAGAAGTAATTTTTCATGCTGTTAAAAGACATTGCTGAAAAGCTGGGAGCCACGCTTCATGGTGATGGCTCCCTGGACATAAAAAGAGTTGCTAATCTTGTTACCGCACAATGTGATGAGATCAGCTTCCTAAACGATCCCAGATATCGTGAGGCTCTATCTGAAAGCAAGGCCGGATGTGTTATTTTAAAAGAGGCTGATCTTGCTCATCTGTCTGATGGCGCCAGTGCTCTGGTAATGAACGATCCCTATGTCGGCTTTGCCCGTGTTGCTCAGCTTCTGGATACTACTCCCGTAATTGCTCAGGGAATTGCAGATGATGCAGTAGTGGAGACCGGTGCAATCTTAGGTGAGAACGTTGCCTTAGGTCATAATGTGACTGTGATGAAGGGCGCACGAATTGGCGATAATGTGCAGCTTGCAGCCGGTGTTGTTGTCGGTCAGAATGCTGTGATCGGTGATAATACCCGTGTATATTCCAATGCGGTTATTTATCATGATTGCGTTATCGGTAAAAACTGCCTCATTCAGTCTAACACTGTAATCGGCGGTGACGGCTTTGGCTATGCCAACGACAAAGGCGTCTGGGTTAAGATTCCGCAGACTGGCCGCGTGGTGATCGGTGATTTTGTCGAAATCGGTGCGTGCACCTGTATCGATCGCGGTGCTATTGATGACACGGTAATTGAGAGCAATGTCATTATTGATAACCTCTGTCAGGTTGCTCACAATGTGCATATCGGAACCGGTACTGCGGTTGCCGGCGGAACCACCTTTGCAGGCTCTGTGACAATTGGTAAGTATTGTATTATCGGCGGTACTTCGGTATTCAACGGTCACATAAAGATCTGTGACGGTACTACAATCTGCGGCATGAGCATGGTAATGCGCTCAATTGACAAGCCTGGTGTATATGCATCAGGAATTCCTGCACAGACTAACAAGGAATGGCGTCTGACTGCTGCTCGTACCATGCATATTAACGAGATGTACCACAAGCTTGAGGATCTTGCCAGCAAGGTCTCCGAGCTCGAGGATCGTCTGTCAAAGCAATAATTTTATTTAGATTTCACACAAGCAGGGGGCAAAATGAGTGAAGTGATTGAAAATACCGAGAAAAAGAACACATTGGATATAGAACAGATCATGGGGTTGCTGCCTCACCGTTTTCCGTTCCTGATGATTGATCGTGTTTTAGATTACAATGTGGAAGGCGAGCATAAGACTTTACGTGCCATCAAAAACGTAACCTTTAATGAGCCTTTCTTCCAGGGACATTTCCCCGGAAAGCCGGTGCTTCCCGGTGTACTCATTTTAGAGGCTATGGCTCAGGCTACCGGCATTCTGGCTTTTACCATGGTTGGCAAGCCAAAGCCCGGTGAGCTTTATTATTTTGCTGCAATTGATAATGCTCGCTTCAAGCGTCCGGTAACTCCCGGTGATCAGCTGGTAATTGATGTTGAGTATTTCCGTGAAAGACGCGGTATTGCATCTTTCTCAGGTGAGGCTCATGTTGACGGCCATTTAGTCTGCAAGGCTGATCTCATGTGCGCCAAGCACTGATTGGTGGATAGTGTAATTTTTTTCCGATTTACGGAGTGATTTCCTGTGATATCTAATACCGCAATTATCGATCCTACTGCCAAAATTGGCCCTGAGGTGACGCTTGAAGACGGTGTCGTTATTCATGAAAATGTCATCATTGAAGGTAAAGTAAGGATCGGAGAGGGAACGATTGTAGAACCGTTCTGCGTGATCCGTGGATCCTGTCAGATCGGAAAGCGCAATCATATCTATCAGTTCTGCTCAATAGGTGAAGCCAATCAGGATCTTAAGTATCGTAATGAACCGACTACGCTTACTATCGGTGACGATAATACTATCCGTGAGCATTGCACTATGCATCGTGGCACAATTCAGGGTATAGGTACTACTACTGTAGGCTCAAATAACCTTTTCATGGTTAATACCCATGTAGCTCACGATTGCGTCATAGGTGATCATTGTATCTTTGCAAACAATGCCACCCTGGCAGGTCATGTCGTGATCGGCGACTGGGTGATTTTCGGCGGATTGGCTGCAATCCATCAGTTCGGCCGTGTCGGAGCTCATGCCTTTGTAGCAGGAATGGCCGCCTTGAATATGGATGTTCCTCCTTATGTGATGGCTGCCGGTCATTATGCCAAGCCCTTTGGCATAAACAAGGTGGGGCTGCAGCGCCGCGGCTTCAGTGCTGAGGCTATCCGGGCTATCAGCCATGCTTATATGATTATCTATAAGCATCACCTTACCATTGAGGAGGCATTAGCTCAGCTTGAAGAACTTGCCAAGGAGCATGCCGAAGTGCAGCCTCTGATCGATTTTATTAAACAGAACGGACGCGGGATCATCAGATGAGTTTAAATCCTCACCTGTACGCCATAACCGCTGGAGAAATTTCAGGAGATACTCTTGGTGCCGGACTTATGGAGTCCATCAAGCGTGTAGATCCTGAGGCTCGTTTCATCGGTATCGGTGGCCCGAAAATGATCAAGGCGGGCATGGTTTCCTGCTGTGACATCAAGGTGTTATCTGTAATGGGTATTACCGAGGTGTTGTCGCATATTGTTCCCATATTGAAGGTTAGAAACAAGGTCTGTAAGCTCATCATCAAGGAGCGCCCCTGCGTGATGGTGGGAATTGATTCCCCTGATTTCAACCTGACACTTGAGCGTCGTGTGCGTAAGAGCGGTATTCCTACCGTTCATTACGTATCGCCGTCGGTATGGGCCTGGCGTGAAGGTCGCGTAAAGACCATACGTCAAAGTTGCGATGAAGTGCTGTGTCTTTTGAAGTTTGAAAAAGACTTCTATGATAAAAAGGGCATGGCTGCCACCTATGTAGGTCATGCTCTGGCAAATTCAATTCCTATCTCTACAAAGATGGAAACCTCGCGTGAGCGTGTGGATCTCTACCGTACCAGTGTTGAAAAAATCAACGGCAGGGTAATGGGAATTCTGCCGGGATCACGTAACGGTGTGATTGAGCATATGCTTCCTGTTTATGCTCAGGCTGCGCGTATTATTAAACAGAAATCTCCTACCACGGTTTTTGTAAGCACAGTTCCCACCTATGAGCTAGCCTGTAAGGTCAAGGATCTGTGGCTTGCGGTGGCTCCTGATCTGTCAATTACAGTATATGTAGGATCTACACGTGATGTAATTGCATCCTGCGACTGTCTGCTTTTGACCTCAGGTACTATCGCACTTGAGACCATGCTTATCAACAGACCGTTTTGTGTTGCGTATAAGGTTTCAGCTTTAACTGCAGCCATTGGCCGGCGTATGCTGCGCATTTCAACCTATTCTTTGCCGAATCTGATTGCCAATACCACGCTGGTAAAGGAGCTTATTCAGGAGGATTGCACACCTGAAGCCTTAGCCAGTGAAATGCTGCAGCTGTTATCCTCAGATAATCTGGTACTGCGTAAGCAGTTTGAAGATCTGCACAAGCAGATGTGCCTGCCTTCAGATGATATGGCTGCAGAGGCTGTATTAAAAGTTGCCAGACGCAATCAGGAAACTGAGATCGGTAAGGATGTCAGTGCACAGGAGCTTGAATCCATGTCCATAGACAGCGTTCATGAGCCTGAGGTTACCTTGCCTGAAAACGGCACAGTCTCTGATCTGAAGATGCATAAATCTGAGCCGAGCTTTGATATAGGATCATCTAAAGCTAGTGTTGAGCCTGACAGCAGAGAGCCTAAATAAGCATGAAGACTGTTTTAGCGCCATTTGAATATCCGCTTGATCCAAAAACTCACATCGTATGCGGTGTGGATGAGGCAGGTCGTGGACCGCTGGTCGGTGACGTGACTGCAGGCTGTGTCATTTTGGATCCTGCCTATCCTATTGCAGGACTTAATGACTCAAAAAAATTATCTGAAAAAAAACGTTTCCTGCTTGAGGCTGAAATCAAGGCTCATGCTCTGGCTTATGGTGTCGGTTTTTGCACAAGTCTGGAAATTGATACATTAAATATCTTACAGGCCTCAATGGAGGCTATGAAGAGAGCTTATGCCATTGCCTGTAAGATGCTGAACAAGCGATGCGAGCTGATGCTTGTTGATGGTAACCGTGTACCCAAGGAGCTTGATTGTGAAGCTCTGGCTGTTGTCAAGGGGGATGCACGTGTAGCTGAAATATCGGCAGCCTCAATATTAGCTAAAACAGAGCGTGATCGCCGTATGGTGGAGCTTGATAAGCTCTACCCCGAATATGGATTTGCAAAGCATAAGGGCTATCCTACAGCCGCACATCTGCAGGCTCTGGAAAATCTGCCGGTGCTTGATTGTTATCGCAGAAGCTATGCGCCGGTCAGGCGTTTGCTTTTAGACAGGGGACAATTGTAATAGCCGGCACAATTTTTTTTGTGACTATGGGTTACAGTTTATCTACTATTATGCGAGAGAGGATTTAACGACATGGAATACTTGGAATTTGAAAAACCGATCGCAGATCTTGATGATCATATCGAGGAGCTCAAGCGTTTAAGTCAGGATATGAGTGCTGATTCCGATCTCGATCTTTCCAAGGAATTAAAGGCTCTTGAAAAGAAAAAAGATGCACTTATCAAAAAGATTTTCGGATCCCTTAGTGCATGGCAGATCTCTCAGCTGTCCCGTCATCCGCGCCGTCCCTATACTCTTGATTACATTGAACGTATTTTTACCGATTTTCATGAGCTTGCAGGTGACAGAGCCTTTGCTGATGACAGAGCTATTGTCGGAGGTCTGGCCCGTTTGAACGGTATGCCGGTAATGGTGATAGGTCACCAGAAAGGACGAGATCTCAAAGAGAGAACCATGAGATTATTCGGTATGCCCCGTCCTGAGGGGTATCGCAAGGCTGCACGTCTGATGAAGCTTGCTGAAAAGTTCCATATTCCTCTTGTGACCTTTATCGATACCCCGGGTGCATATCCTGGAATCGGTGCCGAGGAGCGCTCACAGGCCGGAGCTATTGCTGAAAACCTTAAGCTTATGTCTGAGCTTCGTATTCCTGTGGTCTGCACGGTTATAGGTGAAGGCGGTTCAGGCGGTGCTCTGGCAATTGGTGTCGGTGATCGTGTCAACATGCTGCAGTACTCTACCTATTCTGTTATTTCCCCTGAGGGCTGCGCTTCTATTTTATGGAAGAGTGCTGATAAGGCTCCGCTGGCTGCTGAGGCTTTGAATTTCATTGCTCCCCGTCTTAAGCAATTGGGGCTTATTGATAACATCGTGAATGAGCCTCTGGGTGGTGCGCATTGCGACTACGATCTGACTGCTGCAAACTTAAAGCAGCGTCTGGTGTCTGATTTGAATGAGCTTTTAAATCTGCCTCTGGACCGTCTGATTGAGCAGCGCTACACCCGTATTATGCATTACGGTTATTGTGATTAAATTAACTAAAGATGATGCAGATGCTGTTGTTTCAGCACTTGCACAGAAAATTATCGATAATGTCAGCCCCTCCCGTCTGGTAATCGGCCTATCTGGAGGGGCTGATTCTACTCTGGCACTTCTGATATGTGCCAGGGTACGGACTATCATGAAAGAGCAGGGCCGCAGCTGTTTTGTTCAGGCGGTGCATTGTATTCACGGTCTCGATGCAGATGATCCGATATGGCTTGCTCACTGTCAGAGGCTTTGCCGGAGAGTACAGGTCGATCTGGTTACTCCAAGACTTAATATCATTTACGGTAATGGCAGATCTCCTGAGGAAATATCCCGCTCTGAGCGCTACAGTGCCCTGCTAAATGAGCTTAGGGGGGGAGTACTGATCTTAGGCCATCAGGCAGATGATCAGACAGAGAATCTGTTATTAGCATTAAAGCGGGGATCAGGTCCCCGTGGCCTGTCCGGAATGCGCTTTCTGACCCGTGATAAGCGCGGACTCATCTGCCGTCCTCTGTTAGAACTTACCAAGACGCAGATTGAGGATATTATCGAAGCTCTGGGCTTTGATTTTGTCTATGATATTTCAAACTCTTATTTGAAATTTGAGCGTAATTTCATTCGCCTTAAGGTTTTACCTCTGCTTCGCACACGCTTTGCCGGAGTTGACAGTGCGATTTTACGCTCGGCAAAGCTGTGTGGCGATGAGCATGATCTGGCTATGCGCTATGTAAAAACATTTTATGAAAAATGTGTGGATCTAAGTGATCCTTATCTTCTAAAACTGTGTTTTAAAACGCTGGATCTTAATGACGAAGCCCTGATGCTCTCCTTACTGCGCATGTTTTCCCTTGAGGTATGTGAACTCCCGCCGGAGCTGAATGTACTGCAGGAAATCCTTAATCTGATGAAGGAGCAAAATGATCAGAAGGGAATAATAAAGCTTGAAAATTATGAGGTAAGGCGTTTTAGGGATCATATATATATATTGTCGTGTCCTGTTTTCCCCGAACGCATGCAATACCAGCTTTCATACGGGAAAGAGCTGATCCTTGGCAGTTTTAGTTATGTATTAAATGACTGTGGCTTAGCTGAGGTGGTTCTCGATTTTAATTTACACGGACAGGAGAGACTGAAACCTGTAGGAAGGCATCATTCCCGTGAGCTTAAGAAGCTTTTTTCTGAATATGACGTACCTTATTTCCTGCGTGCAATGCAGTGTGTTGTAAGAGACGGTGCGGGGACTGCTTTAGGTGTTGGTGATCTGTTTTGCTGTGACTGCGAAAAGATAAATACCAGCCTAGCTTTACTTTCCATAAAGAGGATCGGCTAGTCTTTTCTGGAGCGTAGATTTCA
>CAVFIO010000029.1:13234-21209 GCA_963622535.1 Akkermansia muciniphila | reverse complement strand
CAAAAAGCTAAATTTTCATTTTTGTGACGAATGTCCGTTATGATCGCGCCATAGCTATTGCCTCGGATCCAAATAAAACAATTGATTTTTTAGAAGAAATCAAGCAAGAAAATATAAAAATAGCACAGAGCGAACCTGTAGATGAGCCTCCGGTAACTTATATTGGCGTTGGTGGTTATTTTAAAAAGGTGGGGGATTATATGAGGCATTCTATGGCAGAAGTTAATGAGTGAATATTTAAAACAAGAAGTTGCAAGGATTGACGGTAAAGTCGTTATTCGTCAACATGATGTGCTTTTTCTACGAGTTCAGAATCAGCAGATTACAAGCGTGTTAGAAAAGGACCAGCTTTAGTCAACGATGCTTTACCAAGAGGCATGGATGGCGAATGATATTTATGACGATGGATCTGAACAGCCTGTTTTTGATCCTCTGAGCAATCTGCCTTTGGGTATAACCGATTTTTCATGTCTGCGTAAAAGCAATCTTGTTTACGTAGATAAATCTGCGCTAATTGCCAGGCTTGCAAGTTCCTGCGTTTTTTACTTTTTATCAAGACCCAGACGTTTTGGTAAGAGTCTGCTTATTAGCACCCTAAAATCGCTGTTTAAAGATGGACTTAAGGATTTCAAGGGACTGGCAATTGAAAATATCTGGCATGAAAAGCATTGCTATCCTGTGATCCATCTGGATTTTGCTGACTGGGTAAGCTTTGATAATGCACAGACCTTTGATGCTTATTTTGAGAAAACGCTAAAGCAAAGTATAAGTCGGGCAGGATTAAAGCTTGCCCCTGCAGATCCTGATGCCGGGATCGTCACCGTCTTGGATCAGTTTGAAGAGACTCTGATTCAAAACAGAGAGCAGCAGATCGTTCTTCTTTTTGATGAATATGATCTGCCTCTTAACAGCTGTCTAAATGATAAGGACTTATTTCAGCAGGTCCATGCCACGCTCAATAATTTCTGGAGCATGATAAAAAAGAACAATGGCTGTTTAAGATTCCTGTTTTTTACCGGTGTCTGCAAGTATAAGCATTTAAATATTTTTTCCAGTACCAACTTTGTGATAGATCTCAGCCTGGATGTTGAGTACAGTACCTTATTAGGCTATACCGGTGACGAGATCAGGCATTTTTTTTGCACCATACTTAAAGCATGCTGCAGTGTTGCTTAATATCAGCACCGAGCAATGTTTAGCCCTGATTAAGAAGAATTATGACGGTTTTTGTTTTGATGCTCAGGGAAAATTCCATGTCCATAATCCGTGGTCGGTTATCAATTTTTTCAGAAGCCCCAGGATGGGATTTCTCAATTACTGGTATGAAACAGCAGGCATGCCGTCAGTTCTGTTAAATTATTTAAGCAGGCATTCTCTAAGAGATCCGGAAGAATACGGAAGAGATGTTGAATGCTCTTTTGATGAGCTGAATTCCACTCAGGATTTATCTAAGCTAAGTGATTTAGCACTGCTTGTTCAAACCGGATATTTAACCATCAAAAAGAAGATCTCTTTGGATCTTGTCATCTTAAATTATCCTAATGTAGAGGTGGCTAAATCGATGGCCAGGCTTTACAGCTCAAAGTTTGTAAGCTCATCTCACGAGGCGGCTCTGTCCTGTGCTGTAAATAAGTTTAGCGTTGAGGATATGGTTAAGGCGCTAAATACCATCCTGCTTACTATCCCGTATCACAGCTATCCTCTTAACAATGAGGCTAAGGTAAGAGCTATCCTGATAGTCTGTTTTGGTGCTTTGGGGTATGAAATCTCTGCAGAATGTGTAAATGCCAGAGGGCGCTCTGACATTGAAATGCTGGCAGATGAGAAGTATTTTGTCTTTGAGCTTAAATTTGCAAAAGATAATGACGACGATTCAGAGCTGCTTTATGGGGCCGTAGAGCAGATTAAAAGCAGGGAATATGGGGTGCAGGCACACCCTGAGCTTGATCATATCCATGTGGCGATGGTGCTCTCAGAAAAGACGCGCACCTTTACGCAATATACAAGCTTTTAAGGTTTAAGCCCTCCTGTGCGAGGGCTTAACCACGAGCCTTATAAAAGCTTATCAGTTCCAGTTGTCAGCGCGGATCTCAAAGTAGGACTGAGGATGATTGCATACCGGGCATACCTCGGGGGCTTTGGAGCCGATCACAATGTGACCGCAGTTACGGCACTCCCACACACGGATACCGGCCTTTTCAAACACTGCTTTTTCATTGCAGTTCTTTAAAAGCTCACGGAATCTGTTTTCATGATTACGTTCAATGGCAGCCACTGAGCGGAACTTTTTGGCAACCTCAAAAAAGCCCTCGGCATCAGCCTCTCTGGCCATCTGCTCGTACATGTCTGTCCATTCGTAGTTTTCGCCATCAGCTGCCTGCTCAAGGTTAGAGGCGGTATCACCTAACTGCTCTAATTCCTTGATCCACATCTTGGCATGTTCCTTCTCATTGTCTGCTGTCTTTAGAAAGATTTCAGCAATTTGCTCATATCCTTCTTTCTTTGCAACAGATGCAAAAAAGGTATATTTGTTGCGGGCCTGTGATTCTCCTGCAAAGGCCGCCAGCAGATTTTTTTCTGTTTTTGATCCTGAATATTTGTTAGCCATGATTTACCGTATCCCCTGACCAATTTTATGTCAGGTTTTCCCTTTTTACTCAGTTAAGGCCATTTCTGCCAGACAGCTGGCACATGTACCTTTAAACGAAATTGAACATTCATCTATATTGCCGCCAAACTGCTGCTGCTGTTTTTCAAGCATTACATTCATTTCGTCGGCGGTATTGAAATCCAGAACCCGGTGACATTTTTTGCAGTAAAAATGTGCGTGGGGCTTTATATTGGGATCGAAGTGGACCTTGCCATCTCCTACATTGATGCTCTGCAGTTCATTTTCTTCAGTAAGCAGCATCAGATTGCGGTATACCGTACCTAAGCTGATGGAAGGAAAGAATACACGGATCTCCTCGTATATGGTCTGTGCATCTGGATGATCTGTACGACCACACAGCAACTGACGCATTTTTATACGTTGCTTGCTATTACGTCTTAAAGTATCCATTTCGCCCTTAATGATAATCATTACTATGACTATTTTATACAAGATATTTCTGTCTTGCAATTATATTTAATATGTATTCTGAAATGTCTGCTTTAATAAAACTAGAAATTATTTACTTCTTGTGGTAGAAAAACTTATACAAAACTGTCGTTTTTTTAAAGACTGAAGGCATCATAAAGATGCCTTCATAATATATTTTAAAGAGGATTTACCTAGATCTTCTTGGCAAGCTCAACGGCCTTACCGATATAGGTGGCAGGGGTCAGATCCTTGAGCAATGCCTTGGCCTCATCGGACATATCAAGGTTTGCAAGGAAGTTCTCCATGATCTCCTCGGTTACCTTGCGGCCACGGGTCAGCTCCTTGAGCTTCTCATAAGGATTGGCAATGCCGACACGGCGCATGACAGTCTGATACGGCTCTGCAAGAACCTCCCAGTTGTCGTTCAGTTCTGCAGCGGTATGCTCAGGATTTGCCTGCAGCTTGGAGATACCCTTCAATGTGCTCTTCCAGGCAATTAAGCAGTAACCGAAGGCTACACCTAAATTGCGCAATACGGTGGAGTCAGTCAGATCGCGCTGGAAACGGGAGATGGGTAGCTTGTTGCCAAGATGCTTGAAGAGAGCGTTGGCAATACCGAGGTTACCCTCAGAGTTCTCAAAGTCGATAGGATTTACCTTGTGCGGCATGGTGGAGGAGCCGATTTCACCCTTGATGGTCTTCTGGGTGAAGGTACCGTAGGAAATGTAGCCCCAGATGTCGCGATCAAAATCGATGAGGATGGTGTTGAAGCGATCAACTGCATCAAACATCTCAGCCATATAGTCGTGAGACTCAATCTGAGTGGTGTAGGGGTTCATAGTTAGGCCCAGATCTGCCTCAAACTCACGGGCAAAGCTCTCCCAGTCAACTTCAGGGTAGGCAATTGAATGAGCATTCCAGTTACCGACAGCGCCGTTCATCTTGCCTAAGATGACCACATTGGCATAGGCATCACGCTGCTTCTTTAAGCGATAGGCAAAGGTAGCCATTTCCTTACCGATGGTGGTAGGAGATGCAGGCTGTCCGTGGGTACGGGCCAGCAGCGGAATGTCTGCGTACTTATGTGCCAGCTCAACAATTTCTGCAATGACCTTATCCATAACCGGCAAAATAGCCTCGTCACGGGCGGTCTTCAGCATCAGGGCATGAGAGTTGTTGTTGATATCCTCGGAGGTGCAGGCAAAGTGAATGAATTCACGTACCCCAGCAATCTCAGCGTTGTCCTTGGTCTTGTCCTTTAAGAAATATTCAACAGCCTTAACATCGTGATTGGTGACTGCTTCACGCTTTTTGATATCCAGAGCATCCTCAACTGAGAAGTTCTTGATGATTGAATCGATGAAAGCGACTGTTTCCTGTGAGAATGCAGGAACTTCCTTGATCTGCGGGCACTCTGCCAGGTGCTTTAACCAGGTCAGCTCAACCTGAACACGAAAACGCATGAGACCGTATTCAGAGAAAATGGAGCGCAGCTCCTCATCCTTTGAAGCATAACGACCGTCAAGCGGGGATACAGCAGTTAATGAAGATAATTCCATGATGTTATCCAGAAGTTGTGATTTATAAATGGGATTGGGCACATTGTACTATGCGGCCGCGGTGGAACCATAAAAGCAGACGGGATGCTCCCAGCTGCTCCCACAGGACGTAGGCGCGTACGGCAGCAAGCAGCATGGCGCGGATCCTGTCCTGAACCTCAGATTCACGCAGGCAGCTCTCCTGTCCCGGGATCATAAGTCTTGGAAAGTTCGGGGATATCAGTGACTGATAGATGGAGGCACACTCACGGATCACATCCTGGCGCAGTACCATCTGTATATCACCGTCCATGAAGCCCGGGATCTCGGATACCATGCGGTTGTGGAAGGTATCAATACGGCTTCCAAGCTCATTGTAGACCTTATCGCGGGAGGTCAGCTGTGCTGCAAGTGCCATAGTTTTATTGGCAAGAGTTAAAATTGCCACGGCATCATTGTCGCCGTTGGATGCAATTGAGGCGATGCCGTTCATTGACAGGATCTTGGCGGTAAACTCATAACCGGTTTTTAACTGATCAACACTGTAGATATCATCAACAGTTCGAGGATCGGTCACGCCAATTGCACGGATCATGGCAGCGGCTGCATGATCGTCCCAAAAGCCGGTATTTGCAATACGAATGATCTGTGAGCAGCACTGGTATAAGGCTGCGAGAGCTCGGGTTTCGTGTTCGATTTTCTGATCGGCCATGTTTTCTCTCAGTTAATAGAGGAGGCGATCACTGCGCCTCCAAGACAATCTTCACCATTATAGAATACAACTGATTGCCCCGGGGCAACGGCAGCTGTAGGTGCATCAAAGATTACATCCAGCCCGTCTGCGGTACGCTCAAGAGTGCACTTTACATCAGGCTGACGGTAACGGATCTTGCAGGTGCACTTAAAGGGAAGCTCCGGGCAGGAGGTGATCCAGGTTTCGTTCAGGGCATGCAGTCCGTGAGAAAAGAGCAGCGGATGATCGTGACCCTGCACTACTATCAGGGTATTGTTGGGAATATCCTTGGCAGCCACATACCAGGGCTCGCCGTTTGAGTCAGTGCGTCCGCCGATATTCAGGCCCTTTCTCTGGCCGATGGTTGCATACATAAGTCCGTCATGCTCACCTACGACAGTGCCGTCAGGGGTCTTGATAGGACCTTTTTTAGACGGCAGATAGCGGGATAGAAATTCGTGGAAACGCTTCTCACCGATAAAGCAGATGCCGGTTGAATCCTTCTTTTTGGCAGTTTTCAGGCCGCGCTCAAGTGCCATCTGACGTACCACAGGCTTTTCTATATCACCTACCGGAAAGAGCACTCTGTCTAAGACACTGCCGTTAATTGCATGCAGAAAATAGCTTTGATCCTTATTGGGATCAGCACCGCGCATGAGATGAGCCTTAGAGGTATTGAAGCTTCGCCGGCAGTAATGGCCGGTTGCAATGAAATCTGCGTTTAAATCCTCTATGGCATAGTCCATGAAGGCTTTGAATTTTATTTCCTTGTTGCAGAGAATATCAGGATTGGGGGTACGGCCGGCCTTGTATTCAGAGAGGAAGATTTCAAAAACGCTGTCCCAGTATTCTGCGGCAAAGTTGATGGTTTTAAGCTCAATGCCCAGGGTATCGCATACTGCCTGGGCATCCTCTCTGTCAACTGCTGCCGAGCAGTAGGAGTCGGTGTCATCCTCCTCCCAGTTCTTCATAAAAAGAGCGGTAACCTTCATGCCGTGCTCTTTTAAGATGGCTGCTGATACTGAGGAGTCAACACCACCTGAAAGTCCTACCACCACTGATTTGCCCTGAAGCTCATCCCAGGGGATAGTTGCATCAAACAGGCCTTCAGCTGCAGCGGTTATATCGTTAGACATTGTCTGTAAGTCTCCTGACTTTTGCCATCACGGGTTAGGGTAATACTACCTTTATAAGATCCACAGGGTAACGTTTTCCTGCAAGGTAATCATCCATGCACAGACCGACAAGACGGGTACGCCAGCCATCCTTATTGTCATAGATTTCATCCTTGGTGTACCACCTGACGTTCAGGATCTCATGATCAGGATCGTTTGAGTGAAGGTGTTCGGGGATCTCCTTTAATTTGGCGGCAAAGCAGAAGCGCTCTATGGTTTCATTATCTTTTACGTAATCATAGATGCCGGTCAAGGCAGTAAGCTCCACCTCGCAGCCGCTCTCCTCTCTGGCCTCGCGCAGTGCGGCATCGATGATGCTTTCCCTTGCCTCAATATGTCCTGCAGGCATGGAGAAGACCGGACGGTTGTTCTGATCCTCGTTGAGTTCTTCGACCATAAGGAATTTGCCCTCATGCTCTATGATGACGGCGACGGTTGCATGAGGCATGAATCTTGATGACATGATCCTAAAACCTAAAAGTCTGCAGACCTATAAGCCCGGATTAATCAATGAACAGGATTGCTGCGGGCAATGCCTACAGATAAAAAATTGGGAGATGGTGCGCCCTAATAGACTCGAACTATCGACCCCTACCGTGTGAAGGTAATGCTCTAACCAACTGAGCTAAGGGCGCATTGCATTAGACGGACGCATTATATGGATTTATTTATTTTTTGTCAAAGAAAATATAGCTAAGATTTCAATCTAAACTTTTTAAGAGGAGAGATGTTAAGCAATTCTTGGCCTCAGGAAAAGCATTGAGCAAGAGCTGTCTTAAGGATTTTCTCCGGTTGCAGAAAAAAATTAATGAATACATTTGATTTTGTTCAGAGATCACATAATTAAATGGATCGTCCACCATGTGAAATTTACTAGCCACCAGTGTTTCTAGGAAAATTTTAATTGATGTATTGTTGTAGGTTTGTAGAACTTATTCCAAGACGTATCTTACAATCATGAGCAATGTATCAATTTTCAGTACTATTTTCAGCACAATCAGTATATATCTGGCATTTTTTCTTTGTTCACTCATCTATAATAGGATGTAAACAAAGTTTATAAAGGCAGGGAAATATGGATTTTAGAACTTACATAGATCATCAGTTCCTTGCCTCAAACTGGCTAGGAGAAATACCAATGCCTCCTAGAGGAAATTTTAGGACTGACAAAAAAGCATTAGAGCAGGATTGCCGAAACGTAGGTAAATCTATTCAATCAGGAATAAAAAAGGTTCGCAAATCTCTGGCAAAGTAGGTGCAAGAGTTCAAAACAGCTCTAATTCAGCAGAGCTTGTTGTGAACGATGATAATAATCCATTGCCACCAGTGGAAGCTTTAAAAACACTCCATAGCTTTCGTCCTGATCTTGTGGATGAAGCTATTAGAATGGCACAAGAAGAGACTAAACGCAGACATGAAAATGAGCAAGAAGCATTTAAAGCAGCTG
>CAVFIO010000029.1:487-13218 GCA_963622535.1 Akkermansia muciniphila | reverse complement strand
TTTAGGTTTGCTTGCGGCCGCTTTTCCTGGGTATATTGGTCGAGAAGGATCAGCAATTGCATCGTGTTTAGTGCCTATTGCTTTTTTATTTTCAAATATCTTTAAGCGTTAGCTAATTGCTAGATCGTGATTTTTTAATAAAACGGTGCAATTCCCAATATCATTTTTTCTTAACCGTTTTATTAACAAACTGTCATTTTGTAAAAAATTAAATTCTTCATACTGTTCCCAAACAGTGCAAAAGCTCCGGATGTGTGATAAAAACACAGTTACTAAAACGTGCGCTAGAATAAAAATGTAGTTTAAGTTTTGGCGCTGAAGTTAGGAGTGCGCATCATGTTTCAAAGTAAAGTTGTGATCCCGCAGGAAGGACAGGCTATAAGCATTAATGCCGACGGGCGTTTGAGCGTGCCTGATAATCCTATTATTCCCTTCATCCGCGGTGATGGTATTGGCGCTGATATCTCTCCTGTGATGCGTAAGGTTGTAGATGCAGCCGTTTCAAAGGCTTACAGCGGTAAAAAGAAGATCTCCTGGATGGAGATCTACGCCGGCGGCCGTTCAACTGAAGTTTATGGTGAAGGTGTCTGGCTTCCTGATGAAACCTTCGATTTTATTAAGAAATATCACGTTGCTATCAAGGGACCTCTTACTACTCCTGTAGGCGGCGGTATCCGTTCATTAAATGTAGCTCTGCGTCAGACTCTTGATCTCTATATCTGCCTGCGTCCTGTACGTTATTTCAAGGGTGTTCCATCTCCTGTGAAGCATCCTGAGCTTACTGATACTGTTATCTTCCGTGAAAATGCCGAGGATATCTATGCAGGTGTTGAGTGGGAGGCAGACTCTGAAGGTGCCAGGAAGGTAATTGAATTTTTAACCAAAGAGATGGGCGTTAAGAAGATCCGCTTTACCGAGCATTGCGGCATTGGTGTTAAGCCCATGTCCCATGAGGGTACCGATCGCCTGATCCGTGCAGCTCTGAATTATGCAGTTGATCATGACAGAAAGTCTCTGACCATTGTGCACAAGGGCAACATCATGAAGTTTACCGAAGGCGGCTTCAAGAAGTGGGGCTATGAGCTTGCAGAGCGTGAGTTTGGTGCCAGAGCTGATGAAAACGGCGTGGTATCCTTCAAAAATCCCAAAAACGGCAAGACTATTGTGGTTAAGGACTGCATTGCAGATGCCTTTTTACAGAATATCCTCCTGCATCCTGCCGATTACGATGTAGTAGCAGCCATGAACCTGAACGGTGACTATATCTCCGATGCCCTGGCAGCTCAGGTTGGCGGTATCGGTATTGCACCCGGTGCAAACATCGGTACTGACAGTGCTATCTTTGAGGCAACTCACGGTACTGCTCCTACAATTGCCGGTACCGGTAAGGCAAATCCAGGCTCCATTATTCTGTCAGCTGAGCTCATGCTGCGTCATTTAGGCTGGGAAGAGGCTGCTGATCTGATTGTGGATGCTATGGAAAAGGCTATAAGCTCCAAGCATGTCACCTCTGATTTTGCCGAGGCTATGGAAGGTGCTACGGTGCTTACTACCTCGGAGTTTGGTGATGAGCTGGTAAAGAATATCTGACATTCATCCTCAATTATGCAGGGCAGATCTCAGGATCTGCCTTGTTTTTTGCAAAAAAAGGAGAGATCCAAGTTGGCAGGATCTCCCCAAACTGCATTTCAAGAAGCATGGCAGCGGAGAAAAAGGAGAAATCAGCTGCCAGGATTGGGTTAGCTATGGCTAACTAACGGGTTACAGAATATCACGTATTGTATCTGTGTCAACATTTTTTATATTTTTTTTACTGACAGATCAGTGTATTTACACGCAAAAGCCCGCACAGAGGCGGGCATGGGCACAAAAGAAGTGCTTTTAGCGGGAGCGGAAGGTGATGCGTCCCTTGGTCAGATCGTAGGGGGTGATCTGAACGGTAACCTTGTCACCGGTAAGAATGCGGATGTAGTTCTTACGCATTTTGCCGGAGATGTGAGCCATTACAATGTGGCCGTTTTCTAACTGCACTCTGAAGGTGGTGTTAGGCAGGAGCTCAAGTACGGTGCCCTGCATTTCAATGCTTTCTTCTTTTGCCATAAATAACTGTTATTAATTAATCCTAAGGCCTCTGGCCTGTTCTGAAAACGCAAGCATTATACACTAAAGCGCATGTAGATGCGAAAATCAGCCATTGCAAAAAAAATTTTGTTGTCAGGGTGAAAAAAAGCCCGGACAGCAGGACCGGGCTGTGGGATAAAACTGCTTTTTCTACCACTCGGCAACCGAGCCGTCAGGATGACGCCATACCGGGTTGTGCCAGCTTACATCGTGATCCTTTGAGGCCTTGATAATTGCCTCCTCATTAACCTCAACACCAAGACCAGGCTTGGTTAAGGCATGCAGGAAGCCGTCAGACATATCAAAGTCCTCAGGGTTCTTAACATAGGTTAAAAGTTCAGCACCCTGGTTATAGTGAATGCCCATGGACTGCTCCTGAAGGGCGGCGTTATAGGAGACCATGTCAACAGCAAGGCATGAGGCAAGCGCCACTGGACCTAACGGGCAGTGAGGTGCCAGTGCAACATCATAGGCCTCAGCCATAGCTGCAATCTTCATGACCTCGGTAATACCGCCTGCGTGTGAAAGATCAGGCTGCAAAATAGCAACACCGCGGTTTTCCAGTACGCGCTTGAAGTCATAGCGGGTGTACATACGCTCCCCTGCGGCAATTATGAGATCTGAGCAGTCAGCCAGATCACGGTAGTATTCGCAGTTTTCTGCAAGTACAGGCTCTTCAATAAAGAAAGGATGATAGGGCTCAAGCTCCTTCATCATGATTTTTGCCATAGGTGCAGTCACACGTCCGTGGAAATCAAGACCGAATTCGATTTCATCACCGAAGTGATCGCGTATGTCCCTGGCAATGGATATTGAGTGCTGTACTTTCTTATGGGTATCGATAAAGCCTAAGTCCTCACAGCCGTTTAACTTGAAGGTATCAAAGCCGATTTTACGCAGCTTTTCAATACCGGCTATAACGTCAGAGGGACGGTCACCGCCTACCCAGCTGTAAGCCTTGATCTTATCGCGTACCTTTCCTCCCAGAAGCTCGGTTACATTGACGCCAAGCTTTTTACCCTTGATATCCCACAGTGCCTGATCGATACCGGCAATTGCGGACATCATCACCGGACCTCCGCGATAGAAACGGGTACGGTAGAGCATCTGCCAGATATCATTGATGTTGGCAGGATCTGATCCGATGATATAGTCGCCGATTTCGTGAACGGCAGCTTCAACGGTTTTGGCGTGTCCCTCAACCACAGGCTCGCCCCAGCCTTCGATGCCGTCATCGGTTTCAATCTTTACGAACATCCAGCGTGGCAGAACACGGTAGGTTTTGATAGCGGTGATTTTCATTTAAAACTCCCGATCTGAGTAAACTTCGGATCCTTAATCTTTGCGGCAAGATAACTTTTTTTGTCTTCTTAATTTAAGCTAACGCTTCACTTATGGCCTTGGCACAGGCTCTGGCCTTTTCAACCACACCAGGAATGACAGGATCAGTAAACTTTGATCTTGCACCTACGATGGAGATGGCACCCTGCAGAACACCTGAGCTGTCAAAGACCGGACAGGCTACGCAGCGGATCTCTGATTCTCCCTCTGAATCATCAAAGGCCCAGCCGCGAAATCTTATCTTATCAAGCTCGAGCTTGAGCTTTTCTGCACTTCTGATTGAGGTCTTTGTTTTGGGAGTGTAGTCAAGAGTATTGAGGATCCTGGTCTGAACCGCGCTTTCCTGATAGGCCAGCAGGCATTTGCCGAGACCTGCATGCACCAGGGAAATTTCCATTCCCTCACGGGAGAGAATGTGAAAGCCTGCCCGCGGGGATTCCTTTTTTACCACGTAATAGGCCTTGTCACCATCCATGACACCGAAATGTACGGCTATGCATTCGGTAGAATCGAGCAGCATCTCAAGATGCTTTGAAGCGATATCTCTTAAATCAAGCCCGTCCATGGCCGCGCGGCCTAACTGTATGGTACGCATCCACAGCTGATACAGTCCCTGCTTGTTCTGATGCACAAGTCCTAGAGCGGACATTTCATCCATCAGTACATATACCGTACTCCTCGGAAGATTTGATTCTTTTACTATCTCACTTATGGCGCAGGCTTTCTTCTGTTCAATAATACTTAAGATTTTCAAAGCACGCACCAGGGCCGGAACGCGGACTTTAGTATCCTTCTCTTCTTTCATAGCTGTCCAAAGTACTTACAATGCTGATTATGTCTAAAACAATAACATATGATCCAGTATAATAGATTTAGTTTATGATCTCTGTGAAATGTGTTGAAAATTGTGGGCTTGTACTTGTTTTAACAAAAAGAATGTTGACGGCATTTAAAATTAGATCATGATCTGAGATCTAAAAAAGTCCGCTGTATCAAAGCACAAGTATCTAAGATCGCCTGCTAACTGTTGTACACTATTGCCATCTGTGTATAACACTTATATGACACAGAATGAATTTTTAAATCCTGATAAAAATATCAGGTAACAGGATTTTGAAAATATGCAGCCAGGGCTGCGCAGAATACAACCTCGTTAAGGACAGCTATGCAACTCAATAAAGTCGTGATCACCGGATTGGGCATTGTATCTAGCATTGGTGTCGGCCGTGATGCGGTGAAGACCTCTCTTGAAAACGGCACATCAGGTATTAGATTTAATCCAGAATATGCTGAGCGCGGGATGCGCTCTCAGGTTACCGGCCTGGTTCCTGCGATTGATTTTCAGGATCACATCGACAGAAAGATGTTGCGCTTTATGGGAGAGGCATCTGCCTTCAGCCATATTGCCATGCAGGAGGCAATAGAAAGTTCAGGACTTGAGGCCGGTGATATCTCAAATGAGCGTACCGGCATAGTGGCAGGATCCGGCGGCGGTGATACCAGGGCAATAGTTGAGGCTGCCGATGTACTGCGTGAAAAGGGGATCAAGCGTGTAGGTCCCTATGCAGTCCCCAAGGCCATGAGCTCAACAGTTTCAGCCTGTTTATCCACAGCCTTTAAAATAAAGGGGGCCTCCTTCTCGGTAACCTCTGCCTGCTCAACCTCTGTGCATTGCATTGAAAAGGCTGCAGATGAGATTGCCTTAGGCCGTCACGATGTGATGTTCGCAGGCGGCGGTGAGATGGCAGACTGGTCCTTAGCCTGCCTCTTTGACGGTATGGGAGCTCTTTCAAAGGGCTTTAATGAGGATCCTACTCATGCATCCCGTCCGTATGATGCCTCCCGCGACGGCTTTGTCATGGGAGCAGGCGGCGGTATGCTGGTTTTGGAATCCGAGGCTCATGCAAAGGCCCGCGGTGCCAGGATCCTGGCTGAAATTGCAGGCTTTGGTGCAACCTCAGACGGTGCCGATATGGTGGCTCCCTCAGGTGAGGGTGCTGTACGCTGCATGCGTCAGGCTCTGCGCGATCTTCCTTATCCTATCGATTACATCAATACTCACGGCACCGCAACCAAGCTTGGTGATGTGAAGGAGCTTGAGGCAATACGTGAGGTCTTTGGCGACAGATGCCCGCCCATCTCGTCTACCAAATCCATGACCGGTCATGCCTTAGGTGCTGCCGGTGTCAATGAGGTTATATTCTGCCTTCTGATGATGGAGCACGGCTTTATCGCACCTTCAATCAATATTGATACTTTAGATGAGCATTGTGCAGGCTTTGATATCGTGGCCAATACCGCACGCAAGGCCGAACTTAATACCGTCTTATCCAACAGCTTTGGCTTTGGCGGTACCAATGCATCGGTTGTGCTTAGAAAGTACGGAATTTAGTTTTCTGACTTTTTAAAAACAGGGCTCTCTTTTTTGAGGGCCTTTTATTTTCAGGACGTTATCCGTTTTTTTGAAGTCCGGCTACTAAATTCCTGTAGCAGTCTATGATCTGATCATTAAGGTCGATAAGCACTGCTGAGTCAAGCTTATATAAGGGACCTAATTTACAGATGCTGTCTACTGCAATCCTGCAGGCCTTTTCATAGGGATAGCCGTATACTCCGCAGGATATTGCAGGAAAGGCTATGGTTCTGATTTCATGCTGAGAAGCAAGCTCAAGGCAGCGTCTGTAGCAGGATGCAAGCAGCTGCGGCTCGTTAAAGGATCCTCCGTGCCATACAGGACCTACAGTGTGGATGATGTATCTGGCAGGAAGATTAAAGCCATCTGTGATAACAGCGTCCCCGGTTCTGCATCCGCCGATTTTCATACAGGCCTCATGCAGTTTTTCAATTCCTGCCGCACGGTGAATGGCTCCGTCCACACCGCCGCCTCCTGCAAGATAAGGATTGGCGGCATTAACGATGGCATCAACATTGATCCTGGTGATATCACCCCTGATAACTTCAATATCCATAGTAGATCCTTATTTTTGCTTACGTATGTTCAGACATAATACAAAAATCCCTGCAGAAAGTTTACGCAGGGATGGAAATCAGTGCAGAAATCTGTCACAGGATCTTAGTCGTCATGGTAGTTCCAGACTCCGAAGTGATCCATTGAAAAGGCAACTCTCTCAGGTATGGTAAGGCGCTGTCTCTTGGTCAAGGCTTCAATGATCCTAAGTCTTGGCAGCAGACCTGCATTGTTACAGATCTGAATTGCAAGGCCCGGACGGGCATTGAGCTCAAGCAGCATCGGTCCCTTGTCCCGGTCGAGCACAATATCGGTTCCGATATAGCCAAGGCCTGACATCTCATAGCAGGAGGAGGCAAGCTCGAGCACCTGACGCCAGTGGGGAA
Source organism: Akkermansia muciniphila (assembly GCA_963622535.1). Lineage (GTDB taxonomy): Bacteria > Pseudomonadota > Gammaproteobacteria > Enterobacterales > Succinivibrionaceae > Succinivibrio. The sequence goes on along the minus strand of CAVFIO010000029.1, from coordinate 6,402 downwards.
CCCTAAGCTCACTTAGGCGGCGGTCGGTGTCCGGGTGAAACTCCACCGGCTCATTAAACTGCACGGCACGTACCGCACGTCCGGTGCGGATACATATTCCGACTCCCACAGCTCCCTGGTGAAGATTAGCCTTGCCGTCAGATGCCCTGGTGGAAAGACGCATCATGCACATCACCGGAAAGCCCTTGAAGACGATGACACGGGTATCAGGCACACCGTCATAGCTGAATCCTGAGAAGACGTTGTCAAAGTGGATAAGCTCTTCAATTAAGGCAATATCAGGACGTCCGCCTAGGGAGAACAGACCTGCAAGGATATTGGTCAGATGGCGGTTGACATCATGGAGCGTCACCTCCTCACCTGAGGATTTGATGAAATTGCCGTTTTCCTTATTCTTATCCTTGATGACCATGATCCCCTTGCCGCCTGAGCCCTGAGCAGGCTTGATGCAGAAGGCGGTATGATCGCCTAAGATCTCAAGCAGTGCGGCGATATCATGCTGATTACGCACCGAGCCTATAAGCCTGGGGGTATTGACGTTATGATCAAGAGCAATGCGCTTGGTGTTGAGCTTGTTATCAACCAGCGGATATAGATTACGCCTGTTATAGCGGCTGATATAGCTGATGTTGCGCTGATTCATGCCCATGACTCCGTCATGCATCATGTCAAGCGGACTGGCATAGTGCTTAAGGAAGTCAGGCTTTTTAAAGCTTAGGCCAAACATTATTTCTTATCTCCCTCAGCATCACTGCCGTGATCCTTGAGATCCTGCTGCGCCTTTTGCTTCCACTTGCGATACACATTGTGGGGATCGGCTTTGAGCTCCTTGAGCTCACGGTGGAGACGGTCGCATTCTTTTTCGGTCTGATCACCGTTTTTATAGAGATTTATCTGGGACACAAGCGGCTTGAAGCGCTTGAGCTCGGTGAGTCTGAAGCCGGTGTAATTACCCATGAGCAGCACGAGAGCGAGGATAATAAACTGCAGACCGATAAAATTGAAGGTCAGATGCTGTACATAGGCACTGTCCATGGCAAGGAAGGCACAGACTGCTACAAAGAGTGAGCCTCCGCCTTGCTTTATGACCTCATGGTAGCCGTCCTCCTCCCAGATAATGGACATTCTCTCAATGGTCCATGAAAGAATGATCATCGGGAAGAAGGTAACCTTAAGTCCCTCGGTAAGACCGAATTTGTAGGAGAGCACGGATACACAGCCGATGATGGCAATCACGAGCACGATCACTGCAGATATCCTCGCAACCAGCAGCAGATTCAGGTGTGAAAGCCAGGATCTCACTATGAGACCGACACCTACAATTGCGATAAAGCCCACAAGGCCCAGCACGAGATTAGTCTGCAGGAAGGACATGGCAATCAGCACCGGCATGAATGTGCCGGAGGTCTTGATCCCGACAATGATACGCAGAAATACAACTATCAGCACGCCTATGGTCAGAAGCAGAATGTTTTTGAACATGGCCTGCTCTTCAACCGGAAGTGAATCTACAGATAAGGATATGAGCTCGGCACCTGATGCCTTTTCAACTGCGGCCTTGAGCTTTCCTGCCTGAACGGCGCTGATGCGGTGTCTTAACATGGAAAAGCTTACACGGGCGGATTTGCCGCCCTCCAGAGTCATAATGGGATTGCCGTTGTTAGTCCAGATAAGCTCATTGCTGTTCATGCCGGAGGTGCCGTCTTTTGGATTGAAGATCTGGTATTTACCCTCTGAAAATACTGCAACTCTTGATTCAAGAGGACGGTTGCGACGGCCGTTTTCAAGAGTTAACACACCAATTTCGCGGCAGTGAACGTTAGATGCCTGCAAAATACGCACCAGGGCACCTGAGAGGCTGTAGCGTGATAAGAGCAGGGAGGTTGATTCGCTTTGTTTTTTAAGCTCTGCTATAGCCTGTGTTGCAAGTGAGAAGGGATCGGCTGAGCGTGACGAGGCGGCCTCGGCAAGCTCTGCAATAGCGGTACCGTAGGGCTGCGGCTCAACAGTTTCGGGAATTGCCGGAACTCTCATGGAGGAGAGCACGGCATCAGGATCAACCAGGAGATCTGCACGGTAATAGAGCACCTGCTCACCGGATACATTGCGCTTGGTCCACTCCACATAGTTATTGCCGTTGCGGTTTATGTAGCTTACGCCATAGCCAAGAGATGCGGTGGTCTGCTTGACCTGAGTCATGCCGGGCTGTACTGCAGGCAGGGCAAAACGCAGTAATGCCGGCTGCTCTTCATCAGGCTGGAATTCGATTTTAGCCTCTACATTCCAGAGTATTCTGTCATGACCCGGAGTGAAAGGAAGATCATAGGCAATATGCTGATATGCCATGAGCATCACGCCAACTATAAAAAGGATGGCGGTTACAAAGTAGAAAACTCCGCGGGATACCATTTGTTATTTACCTTCCTTGTCAGATCCTTTTAAGGTTGATTCATTATCCTTGGATGATTCACCTGTATCAGATGCAGTATCTTCCTTCAGGGCCTGAGCCTTTTTCTTTTCGTCCTGCTCTTTTTTAAGATCGGCAGGGAGGCTGACTCCGGCATCAGTCATGCGTCTGGTGTATTCTTCCTTGAGCATCTGCTGAGATACCTCAGGCAGTGAGGTTTTTGAATTTGTACCCAATGTTGCGTGATCTTCGTCAGGAAGGGCAATCTGTCCTGCAGCACTCTTGGCCATGCGCTCGTCATATTCACTGTTAGGATCTTTGCCGTTGCGCTTTAGGAGGTTGTAGAGATCGCTGTTGATGAGCACCAGACCGTCAGGATCGGCACGCTTCTGAATATAGTTGCGGGATACGTCAACTGCCGCAATGTCAGTCAGGAGGGTACGGCCAAGCAGCATGGGAAAGTCCATGGAGGTACGGTCCATGAGGTTGAACTCACTGTAGACCGAGTAGTTGCCGATTTTGATATTAAGACCTACCACCACACGGTAGCTGAAGCCGTCAGCTGATGACTGACGCACGCGGGTTACACGGATAAAGGGGGCCTCAGCCTCTATCTTGCGGTCATTGGCCTCTATGGTAAAGCGCACCATCTTTACCCCGTCTGATTCATAGCGGGAGATGTTGGTGGCGGTAATTGAGGATACGGTGGCACCGGTATCGACACGGGCTGCGAAGGTAGCCTCCGCCTCCTTTACGTATACATACTCCTCGCCGCCAAAGAGCATCTTGCCATCAGGGGTTTCAACATCATAGTTGCGCGAGGCATTCATGATGACCTCTGATGATTTGCTGGAGTTTGTGCCGCCGGCTGCTGCATTTATCAGGGCCTGGTTCATATCAATGAGAGACTGGTTCTGACGGCGCAAAGCCTTGATCTCGTCAAGCATCTGTCTGTTCATTCTTTCATGTGCCTTGGTTGAGGCGTTGATGGTGTTTTTGATGCTGCTGACATCGGCATGGGCGGAGGACAGCTCTTCGTTGATGCTGTCAAGAGTTCCCTTGACAGAGAGCAGTTTGTCGTTGATGTCGCTTGGTTCGGCATAAGCTGCAGCTGCACAGCTTAAGGCCGCAAGGAAAATTCCAGTACGAAGCATAATGATCAGGTCCGTAAAATTTTTGTGCAAGCATATCACAAAAGCAATAACGGTGATTACAAGAAAAAATACAGGTAAATCAATGATGTTTTAAAAATTTTTGCAGATCGCCTGCAAATACTCTTATTCTTTTACGTAATTTTGCTCAAAAATACCGGTGCCACATGTTTAAATAAGGCTGTTCTTTTAATACAATATCCAAAGAATAGTCTGTAAGTCAGACTCAATGTGATTTTAAGGAAAATATTATGCGTAAGCTTACATTAGTGGCAGCTGCATTAGCCTGCTTTGCACTTCCTGCTATGGCCGATGGCTGGTCCGTAACTCCTATCTATTCATATCAGGGCAAGGCTGATACCAAGAATGCCAAGGACGAGGTTAAAACCAGCACCTATGGCATTGTGGCCGCTAATGAATACTTCACCTTCGGCTATACCAAAACCAAGTACGATTTTAAAAACTACGATGATCTGAATTTAAACAAGATCTATGCTGATGCCAAGTATGAAAGTGTAAACCGTGGCACCTGGGGCTACTTTGTTGGTATGGGCGCAGCCTTCGGCTGGGAAGATGATTTCCATATGTCCAAGAATTATCAGCTCACTCCCCGTGCCGGCATCAACTATGATTTTGCCAATGACTGGTTCGTAGCTTTAGGTGTTGCTCTTGATTTGAACAAGATTGAGAACTATGTCGATCCTATGCTCTTGATTGCCTACCGTGATCCTTCCCAGTTGGGCCTGTCAGGCAGCATCGGTACCTATAATCATCTGCAGTACCGCTTCTCTGAGGCTCTGGCCCTTGAGGGTACTGTAAACTACATCGACCGTGATGTATATCAGCTGGCTGACAAGGCCAAACGCGGTCCCGCCCGTGAAGGCTATTTTATGGAGAAATCTGTTTCAGCCAATGTAGGTGTTGTGGCATCCCCGGTTGAGATGTTTACCATCAAGGCAGGGGTTGAGGCCCGTTTCGATCGTGAATACAGGGTCTATGACAAGGACGGACACAAGCTTGCCACCTATGACAGCGATCCTTCATACGGCTTCTATTTGAGCGGCTCTTTGAACTTCTAAGCTTAAGTCACAGATTGTAATCAGATGTGGGGGCGGTTTTACCGCCTCTTTTTTTTAAAGTAAAATCAACATACTGGAAACAAAGGATTACAAATATGACGCAATATGCCCAAAGCAAGCTCTTAAAGGTATCTAACAGTGCCCTGCGCATTGATCTCATTCCCGGTATCACCTATTCACAGGTAAGCGTGCACAGCTATCCTAATGTCGATCTTAAGATGGATGTGCTAAGACCGCGTACCGGTAAGCTTTTGCCGGCGGTGGTGTTTGTCACAGGCGGTGGCTTTATCACCTCCAACCGTGCCTCTCACCTTGAGATCAGAATGTGTCTGGCGCAGGCAGGCTTTTTAGTAGCCTCAATTGAATACCGCTTTGCACCTCAGGCCAATCTGCCTGCTCCTATTATCGACACCAAATGCGCCGTCAGGTATCTTAGAAAAAATGCCATGCGCTTCGGGGTTGATCCTGATCGCATCGGAATAATGGGAACTTCAGCCGGCGGTTATCTTTCATGCTTTGCAGGTGTCACCGGACACAGCCGTATGTTTGATGTAGGGGCTAACTGTGATGTGTCATCAGAGCTTGCCTGTGTGGTGGACTTTTACGGTGTAACCGATCTCTCGCGTATGGCTGACGGCTTTGATGAAAAGATCGTACAGGCCTACAATTCTCCATCTGCCTGTCAGGCGCTGTGGCTTAACGGCTGTACCATCTGCGGCGGTGTTGATGCTTCGGTATCAGAGCGTCCTGACGAGGTACAGCGCTATAATCCTGCAAACTATGTCGATGAGCACACGCCTCCCTTCCTTTTATTCCACGGAACCAATGATACGCTGGTGTCAGAGGCCGAAACCGACATCATGTTCCAGGCTCTGCGCGCTCACGGCATTGAGGCTGAGCGTTATCTCGTAGAGGGGGCAGGGCATGGCGGTGCCCACTGGGTACAGCCTGAGGTGCAGCAGGTGGTGCTTGAATTTTTAAGACGTCATTTAGGCTAGATGACAAGGCCTGTCATGCAAAAGAGTAAAACACTTGATCCCGGGTAAAGCCGGAATATCCTGAATTTTGAGGCTGCACATGCTGCAGCCTCCTGCCAAAATTTTAATAAGCGCTCTCATCTTCATAAAAAGCATACGCTGCTTTTTTTTCATCATCCTTCTTTTGTGCAGATTTCAGTCGGCATCCGTTTATTGCACAGAAATTGTTATTTGTGTGATCAAAGTCAATAAATCTAATCCTCTTTTATATCAATGCAGTAGCAGAAATTTACCTACAGAT
>CAVFIO010000029.1:0-477 GCA_963622535.1 Akkermansia muciniphila | reverse complement strand
GATCTGCAAAATATAGTTGCATTTGGCTAACAGTTAGCCTAAACTACCGCGCGTTAGTGGAGGCTAATTGCACAGGGCTAACTGTGGGCTTAAAAGCTGCCTTCATCAAGAAGATGATGTTTATTGATAAATAAGGCATTCATCCGTCAGGCTCGGTTCTGATGATATTTTCTGCAGTAAATACAATGCACAGTAGATGCGACAGTGCTGCAGTTTGATTTCGTGGCCTTGACCACACATAGGCAGAGCCTGGCTTTGCTTATCTTTAACCGCAAGAAAAGGAGGAAGCTGCATTATTCAGGTTGATACCTGCTGATGTGGCATTTCTTTATGAAGACTATTGAAAACCTAAAAGTCGGCGAGAGCGCCGAGGTGTCTGCCGTTCGCGGTGAGGGCACTTCATTGCGCCGTCGTCTGCTCGACATGGGTATTACCCCTAATACTAAGGTTACCATGGTACGCTCTGCACCCTTAGGT
>CAVFIO010000028.1:0-21227 GCA_963622535.1 Akkermansia muciniphila | reverse complement strand
ACCATTGACAGTACTGTCTATTAAATTTTGACCGGTAACTTCTACCTCATCGGCACTTGCTATTCCCGAGGAAACTAAAGTGACAGAGGCTAACGCCAAAGCCAGCATGGCATTCTTCAGAACTGCTCTGTATTCAGCTAATAAAAATTTGATAGCACCACGGGTTTGTTTAATCATTGACGAGCACTCCTCTGGCTGAATATTTTTGAAACAAACTTTAAGCGAATGTAAAAAAAAATGACTATAAAATCAAATATATAGGAAAGCTAAAAAAAAAACGGACATTTAGTCAAGCATTTGGCAAAACTTTTTTTCCATTCCCGCAAATTGAGCCCTCGAATTTTTAAAACGTTGGCACAAAGCACCGGAAAATACTGTCTTTCATATCACTCCGGTGCCGTTTAGAAATGCTATCTGACAGCACGCCTTGATCTTAAAAAGCCGTATGCCATCAAGAGCATTACCAGCATCAGCACACCTACTACTGTAAAGATGGAGGCATAATTTACAAATGTGGCAATCACTCCCAGTAGCGCAGGTCCTGCAAGCACTCCCGCATAGCCCATTGCAGATATGGTACCTATGGTTGAAGCCTTATCCTTAATGCACCTGCGTCCCGCCTCTGAGATAATTACCGGCATCACATTTCCTGCAGCTGCGCCCAAAAGGGTAAAGGCTAACAAAACAGAGAAAGCATGCTGCGACAGTCCTGCGACCATCAACGCAATACAGGCAAAAAAGCTTCCTCCGCACACAAGCTTAATCGGCCCCAGGATCATCAGCAATTTCTCGCCGAAGAATCTTACAAGACCTGCTGTTCCCTCATAGCACATAAAGCCAAAGGCAGCATAGGTCAGTGGCAGCGCACAGTCATGCACAAGATACACCCCGCTCCAGTCGTACACCGAGCCTTCTGCAAGAAGAGCAAAGAAGGAGACCATACCTGCAATAAAAATCATCAGACCGCTAAGTCCTTTGGATGATGAACCGGATACCTGTGACATATCCTCCGCATCAGCATCCTTTTGTCCGTCTGAATCTACAAGATGCGGCCTTACCAGTAAAAAAGCGCCGAAGCAGACCACGAGGCTGCCAAACGAGATGTACTCAATCGGGGTCTGAAGCTTCATTAAAAGAGGATAAACAATGGTTGCGACGATGCAACCTACAGTATAGACAGCGGTAAATTTTGAGAGCAACCGTCTTTTGCACAGATCTTCAAATAATGTTGCATGCACATTACCGGCAACCTCATATACACCGATCGCCCCGCCCCACAAAAAAGAGGACGGGTAGACAAAATACCAGGGAAGAAAACGGCAGGACACTAAAAAAACAGCAAGATCTGCTAAAAATAAGGTTAAGGTGGCAACCTTGATTACACCGAATTTCTTAATAAAAATTCCCGAGCACAGCATTGAAACCAGTGCCCCGCCACCAAAACAGGCTGACATGATGGCAAAAAGGCCAGCTGAAAGCTCAAAGTGATCCTTAATCACCGGAGCAATAGCGGCCCAAGGGGAAATAGTCATACCAGCACAGAAGAACAATACGTAATTTGCACGCAAACCGGCGCTAAAAGCTTTTGAATTCAGAGCTGTATTTTTATTCATTGACAACAGGTACTTAGGGGTAACCTCAATCCCAAAATTAAAAACGAGCCTGATCTGTAAAATCAGACCTCCGGAAAAATTATCTCAAAGGAGGCTCTTCCTTTAAAATGCGCTCGATCTCATGAATAACACGTTTATCAGAGACCTGTCCCTTGACCCCAAGCTGCTGGGCAAAATAAGAAACTCTGAGCTCCTCTATCATCCACCTTACATCAAGCAGGGATTTTGGAACAAAGTCCTTTGGATAGCGCGAGATGGCATTTTTATAAAATTCACGCACATCATCGAGGATCCGTGTGCAGGAGAGATCACGGTTTACATCCCGTGAGACCTTCTCAAGACGGCATAAGGCGGCATTGAGATAACGCGGGATCTCCTTTAGCCGCTCAGGAGCTGTGGCTGAGACAAAACCCTTATACACCAGAGCATCAAGCTGACGGCCTATATCCTGAAATGAAATGGCGGCAGCAAGCTGGATCTGTCCTTTGAGCCTACGCTTTAGCTCATGGGCAATCTTCAGGACCTGCTCAACCATAGATGAGATCTCCAGAGATTTTTCATTAAGGTTTGCCCGCACCTTATCTGACAATACCTTAAACGAATCCTCATCCCACACGGGAGCTCCATGCTCGACCATCAGTGCATCAACAGCAGCCAGCATGATATCTGCAATAAGATCCTTTACCGATCCTATCGGAGTGTAATACATTGAAAGCTTGGCCTTGTTGGGCAGATGTGCCTCAAGATACGACACCGGCTGCTTTAAAGAAAGTGCCAGCAGTCTGCGCTGTCCAAGCCACATGGCCTTCTCCTGCCTCACCTTTGAATCATAAAGCTCAAGTGCCACGCCCTGCCCCCTGTCAGTTAAGGCAGGATAGGCGGTGATCTCCATGGAGCCCTGTCTTGTGATCCTTTCCTTTTTAATGGTACCGAAGGACCAGGAGCTTACCTCCTTTACAGGACCGCGGGTCTTCACTACTTCATTTATGGCCTCGCGCGCCTTGCCCTGAAGTTTTTCTGCCAGAAGTTCAAAGCTCTTGCCGGATGCCACCTCATGTCCCCTGGCATCCTCAATTACAAAGGTCACAAAAAGATGCGACGGGATCAGAGTTTTGTCAAAATCCTCAACTGATACTATGTCACCACCCATACGGGTAAGCTCTCTGGCACAGCGCTCATAGATGTCACCTGAGAGATCTGAGCCCACACTCTCCATCAGAGCCTTCGCATAATCAGGAGCAGGGATCAGGTTGCGGCGCAATCTCTTAGGCAGTGACTTGATAAGACATGACAGGAATTCCTGTCTGAGTCCCGGGATCTGCCACTGAAATTCACGGCTTTTTACCTGATTTAAAACGGTAAGCGGAATATGGACGCTGACACCGTCATTCTTGGCACGGGGATCAAATACATAGGACAGAGGGAATTTAAGCTGATCCTGAGTCCAGAACTCAGGATACAGAGCCTTGTGATCAGGCGCTCCTGCAACAGTTACAAGCTCTCTTGTAAAATCAAGATAATGCTTATCAGTAAGCTGCTTTTTCTTCCACCAGTTATCAAAGTGACGCTGTGTCACAATGTCCTTAGGCAGACGCTTGTCATAAAACTCCTGTAATATGCTTTCTTCAACCAGCAGATCTCGGCGGCGCTGCTTGTCCTCTAAGTGCACAACCTCATCAATAAGCGCGTTATTGTGCTCAAGGAAAGCATAACTGCCCTTAAACTCGCCCTCGACCAGCCCCTGACGGATTAAAAGCTCACGGCAGAGGTTGGGATCGACACTAGTATAGAGCGCCCGACGGCCCTCAACCAGTCTTAAGCCATACAAAATAACACTGAGCATGGCCTCGACCGCGCCCTTGTTTTTGGACCAGTGCGGCTCCTGATATGATTTTTTAACCAGATGCTGAGCTGCCCATTCAATCCATTCAGGCTCAACCACGGCAACCGTTCTTGCAAAAAGGCGCGAGGTCTCATTAAGCTCGGCAGCACACAGCCATTTGGGCATCTTCTTTGCTAAAACCGATGAAGGATGAATCACAAACTTTATGCCGCGCGCGCCAAGATACATAGCCTTCTCATTACTGTCCAGAGTTCCTATCTGGGATAAAAGTCCCGGCAGCAATGAGCGGTGAATTGCCTCATAGGATGCAGGATTGGCTGCAGGATCATTCTGCTGCAGCTTCAACACCTTGCAACTTGAGCGCAGCTGACGCAGTACATCAAACCACTCACGCACTCTTAAATAAGAGATAAACTCCTTCTTCAAAATCCTCTGAAAGGCCGATCTGGAGTTTTTAAGCTCAAGCTCGCTTATATATTTATATAAGTTTAAATAGGCAATGAAATCAGATTTCTCATCATCAAAGCGATGGTGAAGCTGACGGCTCTGCTCCTGCTTATCCAGAGGATGCTCACGCGGATCGATGACAGCCAGGGCAGAGACTATGATCAGCACCTCAGATAAGGCCCCGTAATGCGTAGCCTCAAGGAGCATACGGGAAAGTCTGGGATCTGAGGGGATCCTCGATAACATCACGCCTGTATCAGTCAGGCTGACCTGAGAGCTGTCCTTGCCACGGGCATCCTTTACGGCACCAAGCTCCTCCAGAAGACGCATACCATCTGAGATCTGACGGGCCTCCGGAGGGTCAATGAAGGGAAAGTCCTGTACATTACCAAGACGCAGAGACACCATCTGCAAAATAACGGAGGCAAGATTGGTACGTAAAATCTCAGGATCGGTATATACAGGACGTGAGTTGAAGTCATCCTCTGAATAAAGGCGCACACAGACGCCGTTTGACACACGGCCGCAGCGGCCCTTGCGCTGATTGGCAGAGGCCTGTGAGATCTTCTCAACCGGCAGGCGCTGCACCTTGGTGCGCGGAGAATAGCGTGATACACGGGCAGTACCGGGATCGATAACGTATTTAATGCCGGGCACGGTAAGTGAGGTTTCGGCAATATTGGTTGCAAGAACTATTCTTACCTGAGAGTGAGGCGTAAAGATCCTGTTCTGCTCAGTGGCGGCAAGACGAGCAAACAAAGGCACCACCTCAACTCCTGCAAGATGGGATTTGTTTAAAAAGGCGGCCATATCCATGATGTCACGCTCACCTGGCAGAAACACCAGTGTGTCACCCCGGCCGCAGTCCTCCTGCAGATATTTAAAGGCCTTGAGCACTCCTATACGCAGATCGGTAACCGAGGGCTCATCATCCTCATCATCAGATGCAAAATCCTCAAGCGGAGCATAGACCACATCCACAGGATAGGTACGCCCTGAGACCTCAAATACAGGTGCATTGTCAAAGTGCCTGGAAAAACGCTCAGGATCGATGGTTGCCGAGGTTATGATCACCTTAAGCTCCGGACGGCGATGGATAAGCTTTTTCAGATAGCCAAGAAGAAAATCGATGTTAAGTGAGCGCTCATGGGCCTCATCGATAATGATGCAGTCGTAATTTAAAAGCAGTCTGTCCGAGGCGGTTTCCGCAAGCAAAATACCGTCGGTCATGAGCTTGACGCAGCACTGCTCGGAGGTTACATCGGTAAAACGCACCTTATAACCTATGCTCTGCCCGAGATCCTGTGACAGCTCCTGCGCAATTCTGGTGGCAACTGCACGGGCGGCGATTCGACGCGGCTGCGTGTGGCCTATCATGCCTCTTACGCCGCAGCCTGCCTCAAGACACATCTTGGGGATCTGGGTGGTCTTACCGGATCCGGTTTCACCTGCAATGATTACTACCTGATTGTCACGTATGGCTCTGACTATGTCATCGTGCTGCTTTGAAACAGGCAGTTCCTCAGGATAGCTGAGCTTAGGTATATTCTGAGATCTCTGCTTTACCCGCTGCAGACTCTCAGCCAGCATCAGTGCAATCTCATCTCTTGAGATGGCCTGCCTGCCGTTTTTTGCAGGAATTTCAAAACGCTTCAGAGCCTTACTAAGCTTCATTACATCAATGTAGGTAAGCTCATTAAAGTGCTTGTGCACCTCACGGATAAAGCTTGCGCTGTCGTTATCAGTCTGAGAATTTGCCATGTCGGAATACTTTTTTTCAAAAAATATATAAGGGCAGAGTTTTTGCTCCGCCCTTTTGTGTTTATCTAAAATTATGTCACTAAAGCTATGACTTTCTGCCTGCGACACCCTTACCCATACGGTCACGGGCCAGAACAACTCCCACAGAGGAGACCTCGTCGCCGTCTAGGGCACTGACAACCAGAGTCGAGTTTATCAGGCTTACACTGTCACCCACCTGAGGATAACCGCCGATGTGATAACTCATAAAATCACCCACAGTTAAGGTTTTCTCAAATGATGTCAGCTCAAGTCCGTAGAGATCGGACAGCTCGGTCATACGGATTTCACCCTTGACTATTCTGTCGCCGCTGAATTCACGTATCTTTTTAGGCTGCACCTTCTGTGAGAACAGGGCATTGAGCATAGTCTCATCACTGTCTGATCCGATAATGGAGATGATATCGCCATCCTGCAGGCGCAGATTCCCCCGGGGCTTTAACAGAAAACCGTCACGGAAAATAGCCGCTATACCGGTGCGTCTTGGCATACGCACCTGATTTAAACGCACCCCGTCAAGATTGTATTTCTTAACATCATAGTTATACAGCTCATAATCATCAGAGAGCATGATCCCCATTTCCGCCTTTGAGATAGGAGCTGACTCAGATAAGGCATAGACCTTGAAGAGCTTGGCTGCAGGTACCAAGGATGCGCCCTGAACCAGGAGAGAGAACAGCACCACTACGAAAGCCACATTAAAATACAGCTGGGCATTACGCACGTCCTCCATTACAGGATAGATGGCAAGTACAACGGGGACTGAGCCGCGCAGACCCACCCATGACATAAAGGACAGATCACGGGTTCTGAAGTTCTTGAAGAATGGCTTTATGAGCAGGAACACCGACAGCGGGCGGGCAATAAAGGATATTACGATGGCAACCACAACGCCCGGCAGGAGGTAATACATCATAAGATGAGGGGTCACCAGAATACCTAACATTAAGAACAAGGTGATCTGGGCAAGCCAGGTAATACCCTCACCTACAGGCAGGATATAGCTTACGGCCCTGACCTTCTGATTGCCGATGCACATACCCATGATGAAGATGGCAAGGCATCCTGATCCTCCCAAGGACGAGGTTACGGAATAGCCGATAAGACCTATGCCTATTGCAAGCAGGGAATAAAGACCTGCACCTAAGGTAAAGGATGCAATAAGCAGACGGGCAGCCATGCCGAACACCAGACCTAAAACGAGGCCGTAGCCGAACTGCTCACCAAAGAAGATAACCACATCCCATCCTGATTTGGCCTTGCCCGATACCAGAGCCAGAAGCACCGTGGTCAGCAGAATTGCCATAGGATCGTTGGTTGCAGATTCAATCTTAAGAGTAGATGACACCTTCTGCTTTAGATGTACACCGCCGTCACCTAGGAGCATGAACACCGCGGCAGCGTCAGTTGAGCCTACGATGGAACCGATAAGAAGAGCCTGGGTCAGCGTGAGATCCAGAACCAGATAGGCGGCAAAGCCTGTAATACCGGAGGTCATCACAACGCCGATGGTTGCAAGCAGCATTGATTCCTTGGCTACTGATTTGAATTCATGAAAATTGGTTCTTAAGCCGCCGTCAAAAAGAATGAGCGCCAGCATCAGGTTGGCAATATAGAACGCCGAGGTGTAATCGTTATAGACGATATGCAGAATAATGCCATCCTCGCCGCAGAGCATACCTATGCCCAGGAACAGAAGCAGCAAAGGTGTACCCACAAGTTTTGAGAGTTTGGATGCGAAAATGGAACAAGTTAGCAAGACGCCGCCGATGAAAACGACGTAATAGAGATCGATATTTTCCAATTGCGTTTCCTGGCTAGAGCTGCCGGTTACCTCTCCTGATACAGCTGCAGAATAAACGCATAGATCGTTTACCGCTGTGCTGGTACTCAAAGACTGATAGCAGCTAAGTTATTGTTTTTATTTATAATTTTTCTGCAAATATTTTAAAGCATTATCCTTTATATTTCAATAAAAACCGCATTAAATGCATCTTCTTATCATATGCACTCTTTTTGCACATATTGCACAACTATAGTTCAATTAGCATACATGCACTATTTTTGACATTCTAAGCGGTAGCATTGATGCAAATTCGGTAAGGCTTGCATCAAGATATTTATGATGCAGGTCTAATTTATACGCAACAGACAGGCGAAATATTATGTGTTCAATTTTCGGTATTTTTGGGATTGAGCATTCTGACGACGCAATACGTCAGACAGCTCTTAAGCAGTCCCGTCTTCAGCTCCACCGCGGTCCTGACTGGGAAGGCACCTATCAAAACGAGCACGCCGTCATCGTTCACGAGCGTCTCTCCATCGTTGATCCGCAAAACGGTGCTCAACCACTCTATAACGATAATAAGACCCACATCCTGGCTGTAAACGGTGAAATCTATAACCACAAGGATTTAAAGAAAGAGCTTACCGTTCCCTACGAATTCAAGACCGGCTCTGACTGTGAGGTTATTCTGCCCCTGTACGAGGAGTTCAAGCGTACCGGCAAGAATTTCGTTGACCGTCTCATCGGTGATTTTGCCTTTGTCATCTATGATGCCGAGGACAACACCATCTTTGCAGCCCGTGATCACATGGGTATCGTTCCTATGTATGTCGGTACCGATCGCGAAGGCCGCTTCTATGTTGCATCTGAGATGAAGGCCCTAACTCCCGTATGTGACAGCGTTCAGGAATTCCCACCCCGCTCCTACCTCTACACCAAGGAAAGCCGTGAGTTCAAGGAATACTATACCCGTCCGTGGAAGGATTTTGATGCAGTCAAGGATAACAAGACCGATGTCGACGGTCTGCGTGAGGCCCTGATGGACAGCGTCAAGCGTCAGCTCATGTGCGACGTTCCCTATGGTGTACTGCTCTCAGGCGGTCTTGATTCATCTGTTATCTCCGCAATTGCAGCTCATTTTGCTGAAAACCGCGTTGAGGATAACGGTCAGTCCCGTGCCTGGTATCCGCGCCTGCATTCATTTGCAATCGGTCTTAAGGGAGCTCCCGATCTGGCCAAAGCCCGTGTGGTTGCCGATTACCTCGGTACCGTACACCATGAAATCCACTACACCATTGAAGAAGGCCTAGATGCCCTGCGTGATGTTATCTATCATATCGAAACCTATGATGTGACCACCATCCGTGCATCCACTCCTATGTATCTCATGGCCCGCTATATCAAGGCTATGGGCATCAAGATGGTGCTCTCAGGTGAGGGCTCTGATGAGATCTTCGGCGGCTACCTCTACTTCCACAAGGCACCGAATGCAAAGGAAATGCACGAAGAGCTCGTACGCAAGCTCTCACAGTTGCACCTCTATGACTGCCTCCGTGCCAACAAGTCACTCATGGCCTGGGGTGTTGAGGGCCGTGTTCCCTTCCTTGACAAGAAGTTCCTGGACTATGCAATGAGCATCAATCCTCAGGATAAGATGTGCCCTGGCAAGACCATTGAGAAGAAGGTGTTACGTGATGCCTTTAAGGGCTGGTTGCCTGATGACATTCTCTACAGACAGAAAGAGCAGTTCTCTGACGGCGTAGGCTATTCATGGATCGATGCTCTGCGTGATTACGCTGAAGAGAAGGTATCAGATCAGAAATTTGCCGAGCGCGAGGTGCGTTTCCCTGTCAATACTCCAATGACCAAGGAAGCCTATCTCTACCGTGAAATCTTTGAGGATCTCTTCAAGCTCCCCTCTGCAGTACAGACCGTGCCGTATGGTAAATCTGTTGCCTGCTCAACCCCTACTGCTATTGCATGGGATAAGAAGTTTGCCGAGCTTGCCGATCCTTCAGGTCGTGCAGTAACTGATATTCACGACGATGCCTACGGTTTAGATCATAAGCTCTAAACATCTGCACAATACCGCAACGCCGCTTAAATGCGGCGTTTTTTCTTTATAGAGTATTAAAAAGCAGAAAACACTTCTTTGTAAAATTCATTAACATCCGGCCTGATATGGCAGTCCAAAAGACAGATGGCAATGCCCTAGCAATAAAACCTTTGGATATCGTCTTACAAAGACTAAAGCACATCTCTTAGTCTTAATTTGCTTTAAAACGCAGTGAACGACACCTTAAGGATGCATATCAATCACGTTTTCACGCATACTCTTATACTCCGGCAAAGAATGCTCCCTAAAAATCAGAGCTGCTGTTCCCGCTTTATCTCATGATGATCCCAAGTGCCGCCTTAACATGTAAAAGATTAGCTAACCAGCCCCCCTCCTCAGCTTTATGATTCTGAAGGGGGGATCATAATTAGCAGAATAATTAAAGAATGCAGTAATCAGCGATGATCAACCTTACGTGAAATAAAATCTCCAATCCACTGAACTATCTGTACCATCACTATCAGAATAATAACCGTGGTAAGCATGATCCCTGCCTGAAAGCGCATATAACCGTAACGTATGGCAATATCACCCAAACCGCCGCCGCCTATGGTGCCAGCCATGGCTGATGCGCCAATGATAACGATTAAAGTCAGCGTGACATTCTGCACAAGCTCGGGCATAGACTCAGGTAACAGCACCCTTGATATGATGCGCCAGGGGGATGCTCCCATGGATAAAGCCGCTTCGACTAAACCGTAAGGAACAGTACGCAGCGAGGTTTCAACCAGACGCCCGAGAAAAGGAACCGTAGATACCGTCAAAGGAACAATGGCTGCCGTGGTACCTATTGAAGTTCCTACTAAAAACTTGGTAAGAGGAATGATGGCGACCATCAGAATAATGAAGGGCACAGAGCGCAGGGCATTTACGGTGGCACCTAAAATCTGATAGAACCTTGGAGATGACCAGAAATACCCCTTGGAGGTTACCAGCAGGATCACACCAAGAGGCACACCAAAGAGCACCGACACCAGGGTAGCCAGAAGAACCATATAGAGGGTGTCTATGGTACCGTTTACCAAAAGCTCGGTAATTTTAGCGGCAGTGTTAGACAGGCCCATGGATAAAAGCAGATCGGCAATCATGATTAAGCCTCCTCATCAGGGCTTTCATAGCCCAATTTGGTTACCTTAAATACTCTCTCCTGCAGCATGGCATAGGCTGCATCGATTTTATCCCTGCTACCGACAATTTCGGTTACCAGAATACCAAGAGGCTCACTTTGAATATGATTGATACATCCTCCCAGAATTGAAATAGCAGTTCTGGTGGCCAGAGATACGTCGACTATGACAGGATCGTTTGCTTTTTTGCCTAAAAACATCAGTTCCACGCAAAGCTTGTCCCCGCTCCGGTACTCATCGTGGAAGGTTCTGCTCTCTAAAAGCTCCTGCACATCATGACGCACAGCAGCCGACACCAGACGCCTGGTAAGATCCTGCCTTGGAGTTGAGAAGATTTCCAGGGTTGATCCCATCTCGGAGATCACACCACCGTCAATGACCGCGACTCTGTCACAGCATCCTTTTATAACCTCCATCTGATGAGTGATGATAACTATGGTAAGTCCCAGCTTTTCTCTAAGCTCCAGCAAAAGCTTCAGGATTGATGAGGTTGTCTTGGGATCAAGTGCTGAGGTGGCCTCATCACACAGCAGGATCTTAGGATTTGTTGCCAGAGCTCTGGCAATACCCACACGCTGCTTCTGACCGCCTGAGAGCTGAGAGGGGAAGACATCGGCCTTATCCTCAAGCCCAACCATCCTTAAAAGCTCAAGGACTCTGCTGCGTACTTCCTTCTTATCAGCCCTGCCATCAAGCATCAAAGGAAAGGCAACGTTGTCAGCTACAGTTAATGATGAAAGCAGATTAAACTGCTGAAAGATCATACCTATCTCATGACGCGCCTCGCGCAGCTGTCTTTCATTAAGCTCAGTCATTTCGCGGCCAAGCACAAAAACAGAGCCGGAAGTGGGACGCTCCAGCATGTTGATAATACGAATAAGGGTTGACTTGCCTGCACCGGACAGACCGATCACACCAAAAATCTCCCCCTTCCTGATTTCAAGATCGATCCCCTTTAGGGCCTGAACTTCCTGCTTGTTATCAAGAATGTAGGTTTTGGTTACATCCGTTAATTTGATCATATACAAAACTCTATTTATATTAAGCTCACGCTTTTTTTACTGCCCGTTGCCCTATTTGATGTTATATTCTCTAAATCGGTCAATAAAGTTACGGGGCAGTCATGAGCAATCCTATCGACGAGCAAACATCTAAAACGCAGAATCTGGATAATTTGCAAGATAAAAACGCATTACAACCTGATTTTCACGCTGCTCAATTCAGTCAGGATCTGCATCCAGACGAAGCTTTGGACATGAGTTTACACGACCTGCAGGAAAAAGACGCTGCCGGCAGTATAAATTCAATTGCCAGAGCCTACAGTGAAGAGTCTCAGGCAGATACGGAAACTGATGATTTTGCCGGAACAGCAGCTCCTCAGGATCTTCCATCCTTTGGAGACGATGCCTCATTACCGCAGGATTTAAATGCCCGTGATATTGATAATGCTCATATCTCAAACGGTGGAATTATAAATGAAATAGTCCCTGATCACGAAAACACAACAGCAGCAGGTGTAAGTAATGATATGCATGAGCACACCGCAGCGCAGGATCATATAGAAAACACTGCAGCTTCATATGGAGATCAGGCAGATGAAAGCAGACAGTTTTCAAATACTGCAGAGATTTCAGCCACTACAGCTGAGGATATTCAGTTCAAGCAGAATCCTGATGAATATGCAGAGCTGCCTGGGCAAATCAGCGATGATAGCGAAAATACAGAATTTGCCTCAATTCCTGTAGATGAGGAGCCTGAGCTTCCGCCTGAGCTTTTGGAAAGATATGCAAAGATTGCACAGGATGCAGAACGTCCGCTGTACTTTTCCCCAGGAGAGTCGCTGAAGGGACGCCCTGGAGATGAGGCTCTCAAGCAAAAGAAGCGTCAGCTCATAGAGGAATACAACGAGCAGCAGAAGGCTTTGGAGAACAATCAGGCAGATAACGGCAGCTATGGCTTAAGAAGAGAGCCCAGATTTGAGAGTATCAATGTAACAGGCCGTCAAGCCGGTGCCATCCTGCAGGACTCTTCCCGAGGAAACACTACCCGCTCTCATAACGTGGGACACGCCGACAAGAGTATTTTTGCAAATGTCGGACGTAAGGTACCCTCACAGACGGCAGTGCGGAACAGCATTGATGAAGATGCAAGAGCTGCTTATACGGGAAACACGGTGCACAATAGCAGAGCACAACCTGATTTAAGCCATCAGAGTGCTCCTGCCCGGAATATTCCGCCAAAAGATCATCACGACGGACAGCGCGCGGCACCAAAGAGTGCTGAGACCAAAGATAAAGCAGTAAATAAGAGTGAAAACAGATCTGCCTCCCGTTCTCAAATTCATATCAAGGGATCATCAACTGTCTTTTTATATACAAGACAGCTGCTGGCATCAATCTTTACCCATTCAAACCTCGGGGTATTAATGCCCGAGACGGCATCCAGGCTTGGCCCCTGCTTCCCAAGCTCCATGCCGATCCCCATGTTCCTGATAGGATTTTTGTCTGTAGCGCCTTTTTTCTGGGGTGCAAACTATATTATGGAGGTTCCGCCCTTTCTCTCGGCAGCCTTGTCTACCGCAGCCTTATTCATATTAGGCGGAGTCTGCGGCTTTTTAGGCATCACCAGATGTGTAGCGGAGTTTTCATCCACCAGATCAGATCCGACCTTACATACGCTGATTGTTGTACTCTACATAGTGATACTCACCGCAAGTCTTGAAACCCTGCTTGATGAAATGAGTGCCGGACTGCAGCCTGCCCTTTGCTTTGGTGCAGCATCAATGCTTGCAGCCTTATCAGCCTGCTCGTTAGAAATCGGTCAGACCTCAGATCCGGTTGACTCCTTTGGCATGCTGACTGTCAAGGGTCTGGTATTTGCAGCAGTCATAACCCTAGCCGTGGTGTTTTCTGTATTCCCGCCGCTGGTTGCGATTTCTCTTAGCGGACTTGCGCTTTTCATGCGTCTTCTGCTGGGCTTTTACCTGCAGAGAAAGGGGATCATGATCTCCCGCAGCATCGTGTGCGGCATGCATCTTTCAGTATTAATTGTCCTGCTCATTTACATCATCATTGCCGCAGGACGCATGCTTATCTGAAAAAAACTGCTTTTTTAAAGGGAGGTTACGGCCTCCCATTTTTCTCTGCGTTTTATCCTTGTTTCTGAAGGCCCGCTTTACATTCTTTTTTCACAAAGCCCAGCAAGAGGACAGCTTCCACACTGCGGTCTGCGTGCCGTACAGACAAAGCGTCCATGAAACAGAAGGCGATGATGCGCCTCCATCTTAAACTCATCAGGGATGATTGACGGCAGCTCTCTTTGTACTGCCAGGGCATCCTTGCCTATGCACAGTCCGGTTCTCTGGCATACCCTGAAGATATGGGTATCAACGGCGATGGTAGGATGGTGAAAGGCAACATTCAGTACCACATTGGCAGTCTTCTCCCCGACCCCCGGCAGACAAATCAGCGACTTAAAGTCATCTGGTACCTGAGAATCATAATCATCAAGCAGCATCTGCGACATCCTCGCAAGATTTCTGGATTTTGCACGCCACAGACCTATGGCCCTTATATAAGGCACGATGCCGCTCTCCCCCAGTTTTGCCATGGCAGCAGCATCGGGCGCAGCCCTGAATAATGCGGGAGTTGCCTTGTTTACCGACTCATCTGTAGCCTGTGCAGAAAGCATCACCGCACACAGTAATTCAAAGGGATTTTTAAAGTTAAGAGCCGGCTTTGGAGAGGGGAATTCCTGCTCCAGAATTTTCATTAATTGAAAAATTCTATCTTCTTGAAAATTCGTTGACATTTTTTTTCGCTAAAAAAAGGGTGTCTATGCGGTAAAATTAGCGTCGTTTTCATAAAGAATACGGTCTCATAAGAATAACAACAACTAAATATATGAACGGATTGAATTTCGCTCATCATTAAGACTGCTGATAAAATGCTACATTATTTTCTCCTGTTCTTCACCGCAGTTATTGTAAATAACTTCGTACTGACCCGTTTTTTAGGTCTCTGTCCCTTCATCGGTGTTTCAAACCAGCTAAAAGCTGCAGCATCCATGGGATCGGCTACAACCTTCGTTCTGGTGATGGCGGCCGTATGCTGTTATATCATCAACACCTATGCCCTGATCCCGCTGGGACTTGAGTCACTTGATCTCATAGCCAATATCGTGGTGATCGCCATTGCGGTACAGCTCGTTGAAATCCTGATCCGCAGGATCTCCTATTCACTCTATAACAGTCTCGGCATCTATCTGCCGCTTATTACCACAAACTGCATTGTGCTGGGACTGGTGCTGTTAAACTCCAATATGCATCATGATCTCTGCGAAAGTGTAGTTTACTCCTTCGGTGCCGGCATGGGCTTTACGTTGGTGCTGGTGTTA
Organism: Akkermansia muciniphila; assembly: GCA_963622535.1. Classification (GTDB taxonomy): domain Bacteria; phylum Pseudomonadota; class Gammaproteobacteria; order Enterobacterales; family Succinivibrionaceae; genus Succinivibrio. The sequence continues at coordinate 6,100 of CAVFIO010000028.1, read as the reverse complement.
TTCTCGGCAATTCGCGAGCGTCTGGCGATATCTGATGTACCAGCTCCATTTAAGGGAACTGCAATTGCACTTATCACCGCAGGTCTGATGTCTCTGGCATTCATGGGCTTTGCAGGCTTTACAGGAAGTGCCGTATGAGTTCACAGTCAGTCAGTTTTGTAGTTTTCTTTGCCCTCAGCCTGCTTGCAATAGGATTTGTGCTGTCGCTGCTGTTTACCTTTACCCAGAACAGGGGCAACGGCGCAGAAAAACGCGTTTTAAATCTGCTTCCCGGCATGAACTGCGGCCAGTGCGGCTATCCCGGCTGTGAAAATTATGCCAAGGCTCTGGTAAAGGGCGATGTAGCCTTGAATCTCTGCCGCCCGGGAGGACCGGATCTGGTACTCTCACTTGCCGAGGCTCTGGGAGTTCCTGCTGTTATCGGTAAGGATCACGATGCAGAGCTTTTTGCACCAAGAGAGGTTGCTTTTATTCATCCGCAAAACTGCAACGGATGCTCCAAGTGTGTACGTACCTGTAAGGCTGATGCCATTACAGGACTGCCCAAACAGCCTCACAGCGTCATCACCAGATACTGCATAGGCTGTGCTGACTGCATAAAATCATGTCCGCATGAATGTATTGAAATGGTTAGAACCAGAAATGATCTTGCCCACTTTAACTGGGACATTAAATCCGTGCAAATTGGCCAGAACAAATAGAAAAACACAATGTTAAAAAAAGCAAAGCAATTAATTAAGATCAAAAGCGGCAAGATCTGGAAGTTTTTTGGCGGAATAAAGGCTCCGCAGCTGAAATATGCAGCAGAGGATCCTATTGAGGAATTAGGGATCCCGGCCCTGATCACATTGCCTGTTGACCGCCATCTGGGAGAGAACGGGAAGATCCTGGTTGCATCAGGTGACTATGTATTACGCGGTCAGGCCTTAACCGCCCCTGATCCCAAAGGACGTCTCGTGCCCCTGCACGCCTCAACCTCAGGCACCGTACTGCATGTTGCACCTCAACTGCTGCCTCATCCTTCAGGATTTACAGGAACCTGCATCACCATCAAGCCTGACGGACTGGATAACTGCGTGGATCCGCAGCCTCTTAATGACTGGAGCACTCTTGATAATGCAACCATACTTGATCAGATCCGCAAGATGGGTGTTGAAGGAATGGGAGGTGCGCTCTTCCAGACTGCAGCAAAGCTTGGATCTGCCATCAGAGACAATATCAAAGGCTGCTCGGTTTTTATCATCAACGGCTGTGAATGCGAGCCGGCCCTCTCCTGCGATGACAGGCTCATGCGTGAAAAGGCAGATGATATTGCTCAGGGTATAAGGATCATTCAGAAGCTCATCAATCCGGAGATCACCCTGGTTGCAATTGAGGATAACAAGCAGGAGGCCATCAAAGCGATGAGTGAGGCCGCAGCTGATATTGCACAGGTACGTGTGCTGCCTTCCCGCTACCCTGAAGGCTCAGCCCGCTCATTAATCAAGGCCCTGACAGGTCTTGAGATCCCCTATGATGTCCATACCTCTGAAACCGGTATTGTCGTCAACAATGTTGCTACCGTTCTTGCCGTAAAAGAAGCGGTTATCGACGGTCTTGCGGTAACTGACCGCGTGGTAACCGTGATCGGACAGTCCTTGGGAAGACACGGCAATGCCAGAGTAAGACTTGGCACCTCCGTACGCTTTATCCTCTCAAACTTCCACTTAAATCCTGATTTCCGTCAGCGCATCATCATGGGCGGACCGATGATGGGCTTTACGCTGCCCTCAATTGATGTGCCGGTTACCAAAGCCACTGCGGCCATCATGGCACCTTCGCAAAATGAGATCCCCTATCCGCAGCCGTCGCAAAACTGCATACGCTGCGGACGCTGTGCCCGCGTATGTCCCTCACGGCTGGTACCCTACCAGATGTATGCCTTCTCCAGGGCAGGTGATCATGCCAAGGCGACAAAATGCGGGATCAATGACTGTGTGCTTTGCGGCTGCTGTGCCTTTGAATGCCCGAGCCGTATCAATCTTACAGTCCAGTTCAGACGTGAACAGGCCATCTCCGCTATCATCTATGAAAATGAGAAACGCAATCAGCGTGCTCAGGAGGTTGCCAGGGAGCATGAGAAGAAGGAGGAGGAGCGCAAAAAACGTCTTGCTGAGAAGAAGGCAGCCGCTCTTGCCCGTATCAAGGCAGGAGGAGGTGCCAAAAAAGCAGCGGCGGAGCTTAAGGATCCTGCAGATCCTGCAAAGGATGCCACTCAAAAGGATGGTACCGGTATAACTGCCGGATCTGCATCAGATACAGCATCAAATGCTGAAAATAAGAGTGCTGCCGCCCCCAGGAAACCATCTTTGAGCGCCGAGGAGCTCGCAGAGCGCAGAAAAAAAGCTCTGCTTGCAGCCAAGGAACGTCGTGAGGCCCTGGCTAAAAAGAAGGCTGAAATGCCTGCAGTTTCTCAGGGCACTGACAGTGCATCTCAAAAACAGCCTCTTTGTGCTGATGATAAGAAGGCAGCATCAGATGAGGCAGACAGCATGGATGCTGATATAAAAAATGTCTCTGAGGAACCTGTGGATACAGCTTCTGAAAAAGAAAACATCATTGCAGAGCCAAAAAAAGCTGCTGACAGGGCTGAAGCTGTAAATAATGCCGCCAATCCTTATATTAAAAAGGCTCCTGCTTCAATTTTTGCAAACGTTAAGGCCCAGACTTCAGGCAAAAACAGGAAAGATAGTGCCGGCAGGAGCAGTAGCGGCAAGACTCAGACTCTCTCTGATGCAGCCTTAAACAGTAAAAATAATGAAGCTTCTAATCTCAACACCCTGGATAGTGACAAGATCCCGCAGTCATTAAAGGCTGAGAAAAAAAATGCTCCGATCCCGCTTCCTGATTCATTAAGACGCGGGCATGCGGTACACAATATCCCCAGGGCAGGAACATGGGATGCACCGGAGACAGTGTCCTTAAGCGACACTAAATTACCTATGGTGGGTACAAAGGCTTCTGATAATAAGACAGACTCTGCGCATCATAGAATATTTAATACAGACACTGACACACCTGCAAGAGACGGCAGGCTTCCTCAAAACTTAAAGAAATCACGCAGGGCAAAGTAAAATCATGAATATTCAAATGACCCAGCAGGCCCAGCGCCAGAATCTAGGAATTGCAGCTGCGCCTCATTTACACACGCGTCTGAACACGCAGAGGATCATGCTCATCACAGCTGCCGCACTGTTACCGGGCTTTATTGCCATGGTTGTTTTTATGGGCTTTGGCATCATCTGGCAGTTACTGATCTCACTTGCCACGGCGATACTGTGTGAAATGCTCTGTGCAAAATTACGCCATCGCGCACTTTTTGCGGCAGTAAAGGATCTGTCACTGGTAATTACCAGCCTTATCCTGGTGATGACTCTGCCCTCACTGCTTCCGTGGTATCTGAATGTTGCAGCTACCGCGTTTGCAATCCTGCTGGTAAAGGAGGCCTTCGGAGGCCTTGGTATGAACATTTTCAACCCGGCAATGGCAGGCTTTATCTTCCTTTTCATATCAGCATCAAACTTCATGTTTGCAACATGGGTTTCACCTAGTGCCGATGCCCTGCAGGTGGCAACACCGGAGGCCACCTATGAGGTGATTTTTGAAAAGGCGGATGCTACAGCCTTAAGAGACAGAATTCATGCACAGTCTGTGGATGTCCCTGACGCCTTCACCGGCGCCACCTGGCTTGACAGTGTCAAAACTGCACGTAAGGCAGGAACAGACATAGGTTCAGATGCGGTTGAATTTTCATCTGACACCTTCTTTGGCTATGTGGTGATAGGAGCAGCCCTGACTCTTGGCGGACTGGTGCTTATGGCTATGCGCATCGTTATAGTACGCATGGTTATAGCCTACTTCATTGCAATTGTGCTGTTCTCATCCTTAGGATACGCCTTCTTCCCGGAGTATTTTCTGCCGCCAGCTCATGAGATTTTATTCGGCGGTACATTAATAGCAGGATTTTTCATCATCACCGATCCGGTTACCAATGCGGGGACGGCAAAAGGACGCATTATATATGCAGTTTTGGTAGCCTTCCTCATTATCCTAATCCGTGCTCTGGGCTCTTACTCTGATGCAGTGGCATTCTCTGTTCTGCTTGCCAATGCAGCAGCCCCCTTAATTGATGTACTTACACGTCGCCGCGCCTTCGGTTACGGCTATAAGAAAGGATCTTTAGACTAATGGACGATATGAGAAAAGACGACGTGGTAGAGACAAAAACGTCAGCAGACAACACTCCCGGAGAGCAGAAATCTGATGGCAGGACATCCGGCAGGAAGAAAAGAGCCTTTGCCGACAGACCATATCTGCGTGCATTGTGTGCCGGTATATCACTTGCGGCTATTTCTGCAATCTGCATGGTGCTTGTATTAAAAACCGAGGCCCTTACCCGCGATTTAATCAGCTACAACCAGAACGAGGCCAAAATTGCCAGATTATCAGAGGAGCTGATCCCCTCAGCACTCTTAAGCGGTACATCAGTTAAGTGCCACCTCTTTGATGATGATCGTGTAGGCAGTGATATGCGCATTTACACCTTCACTCATAAAAGGGAGGTACGGGCATATCTTATGACCTATTCCACCTCAAGAGGCTATTCCACCCCACTTGTATTGATCGGAGCCTTTGATAAGGACAGGAAGCTTATCAAAAATGATGTGCTCATATCCAATGAAACACCGGGCCTAGGCGATAAGGTGGAACGTCGCAACGGTAACTTTATGGATATGTTTAATGGCAAGGGACCAGATGATGCCAGCTGGGATGTAAAAAAATTCGGTGGTGACTTTGATTATATTACAGGCTCTACCGTAACCTCCCGCGCAGTTGTAATGGCTACCAAGGATGCGCTGGATACACTTAAAACACTGGATCCCTCACAGCTTAGAAAATGCGGAGGCTCTCAAAAATGAGCATGACAACTGTTGAAGGCAGTAAAACCACCCCTAAAAAACCTTCGTTGTTTAAGGTATTTGCCAAGGGATTATGGAGCGAGAATCCGGGATTGTGTCAGCTTCTGGGCCTGTGCCCGCTTCTTGCTGTATCAAATTCTGCAGTAAGCGCCCTGGGACTTGGTATTGCAACCCTGCTGGTTGTCACCATAAGCTCGGTCATAATCTCGGTTTTAAGAAAATTACTCCTGCGAGAGGTACGCATTCCGCTCTATGTGGTACTGATAGCAACCCTTGTGACCTGTGTACGCTTTTATGTCGCAGCCTATTACCCGTCACTTTATGACTCTCTAGGCATCTATCTTGCGTTAATTGTCACAAACTGCATTATCATGGGACGTGCTGAGGCTGTTGCCGGCAAGGAAAATGTAGTCAGATCGTTTTTAGATGCCTTAGGCTGCGGCCTAGGCTTTGTAATGGTGCTCTTTGCTTTAGGCTCAGTTCGTGAGATAGTCGGCTCCGGTACCTGGATGCACGGTGCAGGCAGGCTTCTGGGTAGCTTTGCAGAGCCTCTTGAAATGACATTATTTTCAACGGACTACACCTATCTGGTTGCCGTGCTGCCTCCGGGAGGCTTTTTCGTACTGGCGTTATTAATAGCTCTAAAAAATGCAATGGCAGTCCACAAGGCCCGTCGTGAGGAGCTTAAATTTCAAATAAAATCAATCCAGAGCTAAGCTGTCTGGTGGCTGAAAAACTTATTGAGGTGACAGTTGTCACCTCCTGCAGTTTATACAAAATCAAAGGCTACAAAACGTTTTTCTTCCTGTGAATACACCAGAGCTATACGGATCAGCTCAAGCTCTGTTTTGTCAAGCCTGAAGTGCTCACCGTAGTGGCAGTTGATGATCTGTTGTTTTGCATCTTCTAAAAGCGTTTGTTCTTTTCCATAACGATCAAACTTGAGCTCCAGAACAAATGCCTTATTTTTTAATTTAAATTCCAGATCAGAACGGCCATAGGCGTTGTGTAATTCAGAAAATACCTTGATCCCTGCTCCTTTGATATAGTAATAGATGTTAGAGCGCAGACTTGCTTCATCCCTGATAGGAAAATCCTTGTAATCAATACTGGTCAGGACGCAGTTTAACAGTGAAGGGATC
>CAVFIO010000027.1:0-22483 GCA_963622535.1 Akkermansia muciniphila | reverse complement strand
GACAGAGTTATCCTTAAGTAACGATGAAAGTACTCTATTAATGAGATTTACCATCTCATTGTAATAGCCGTTGATATAGGCCTTATGAACAGGCACATCGTACTCATCAATTAAACAAATAACTTCTTTACCATAGTGCTTGTAAAGCAAAGCAGACAGTTGTTTTAGTGAAGTTCTGAGATTCTGAAGATTAGACGGTGAAATCAGCAGATGATCATCTAATAAAACTTTTAGAGCTTCCTTATCGGATTCATCCAATTTATCACTTTGCAGCAGATATTTATGCTGTCCTGCAGTCTCTGCAATTGCTGTTGCTAAATCTCCACAGGCTGTCTTGAAATCAAGTGCATCAACATCTTTAAAAGATATAAAGATGACAGGCCATCTGCCCATAAAATCTTTACAAAAATCCTTTTCCTCATAAATTCCGGTATTTTTAAAGAGCCTGTCCTGATATGAGATATCGTCTGGATTTTCCGGATTAAGCTTTAGAAATTCAGCAAAGGTATTCATGAGCAACGTCTTGCCAAAGCGTCTTGGCCTTGTTACCAGCATGACCTTACATAAACTATCGCTGAAAACATCCTTAATCACAGGAGTTTTATCAACATAATAGAAGTTATCACGAATAACTTCCGCAAAATCAGTAACTCCTATAGGAAGAGGCCTTACAAGTTCTAATGCCTGAATATCCATTTATTGCTACCTCTGCTACCTGATCCATAACTCCAGTACATCTTTATTATTTCATAAAATCCTATCTTCTACTTACGCCAGCGTTGCAGTTTCCGCGTTTAATGTCAGGTTTAGGGTCCTAAAAAATCAGCCGCTCAGAAAGCCTTTTCAAAACAGCTTGTATACAAAAACTGATTAGGATTATCACTAGATAATTCATTTCATCTGCATCTTGTAAAATCAGAAAAGTTCATTTCAGAACTGCAAACCAACAATTAGTATTAGAAAGAAGCACAGGTACAGACCGGCCTGCTTTTAGGGCATATTGCCCAATTGCCAGCCTGGCCTGGAGCATTACAGGTTTGATTATGGCAAATTCAACATCATGCAAATATCGTGTCGGTATCGACATCGGCTCTACCACCATTAAAACTGTGATCCTTGACAATGAAGATCACCTTATCTTTAAATCCTACGAACGTCACCTCTCAGAAACACTGGCCTCTGTCAGAAGAAATCTTGGCTACGTGAAAGATAAAATCGGCACGGAGAAATTTCTTTTTGCACTTACCGGTTCATCTGCCATGGGGATTGCACAGCGCTGTGCGCTTCCCTTTGAGCAGGAGGTTATCGCTTGTGCCTGCGCGGTAATGAAGCTTATTCCGGAAACAGACACCGTCATTGAACTAGGTGGCGAGGATGCCAAGATAACTTATTTCCGCGGCACCATGGAACAGCGCATGAACGGAGCATGCGCAGGTGGTACCGGATCATTTATCGATCAGATGGCCACGCTGCTCTCTACTGATGCCTCAGGTCTTAACGAGCTTGCATCCAGGGCCAAAAATATTCATACCATTGCCTCACGCTGCGGTGTTTTTGCAAAAACCGATATTCAGGCCTTAATGAACACCGGTGTATCCCGTGAGGATATTGCTCTGTCTGTATTCCAGGCAGTGGTAAACCAGACTATAGGTAATCTGGCCCAGGGCCGTCCCATTAAGGGCAAGGTTGCCTTCCTCGGAGGTCCGCTTCACTTTCTGCCGGAGCTTAAAAAGCGCTTTATTGCAACCCTTGAGATGCAGGAGAGTGATGTAGTTGAAGCAGAATTTGGAAATTACTTTGTAGCCCTGGGTGCTGCCTTATGTGATGCCGCTGAGGAAATTGATGTTGATACAGCCTGGTCCTTAATTGAAAAATCAGGGCCGGATCCGGAATCCTTAAAGGGAAGTGGTGATCTCGTATTGTTTAAGGATCACACCGAGTATGAAAAATTCAAGGAACGTCACGACAGGGATAAGGTAAAAAGAGGAAAGCTTGAGAATTACACAGGTCGTGTCTTCCTGGGTATTGATGCCGGCTCCACCACCACCAAAATGGCCGTGATAGGTGAAAATCACGAGCTTCTATACACTGATTACCGCTCAAATGCCGGTACTCCGCTAAGCACAGTAATAGCAGAGCTTAAGGACTTTTATAAGGTCAAACCTGACAGTGCAGAGATCGGAGGATGCTGTTCTACAGGCTACGGCGAGGATCTGGTAAAGGCAGCCTTGCATGCCGATCTGGGAGAGGTTGAAACCTTTGCTCATTTACGTGCTGCCCGCGAATTCTGTCCGGATGTAACCTTCGTCATGGACATTGGCGGTCAGGATATGAAATGCTTCTTTGTGCGTGACGGAGTCATCGGAGGTATCACCTTAAATGAAGCCTGCTCGGCAGGCTGCGGCTCCTTCATTGAAACATTTGCCAAGTCTCTGCATATGGATGTGCGTGAATTTGCCAGATTAGCCATCGATTCAAAATCGCCTGTGGATCTCGGCACCCGCTGTACCGTATTTATGAACTCCCGCGTAAAGCAGGCCCAGAAGGAAGGTGCTGCAGTTGCGGATATTTCTGCCGGCATATCACTGTCTGTCATCAAGAATGCACTGTTTAAGGTTATGCAGCTGCGTGATATGTCCACACTTGGAGACAAAATAGTTGTTCAGGGCGGTACCTTCTATAACGATGCCGTACTGCGTGCCATGGAAACGCTGCTGCGCCGTGATGTGATCCGCCCTGATGTTGCAGGACTCATGGGTGCCTACGGTGCAGCAATTCTGGCCTGCGAATCATCAGAAGGCACCTCAACACTGCTGCCTGAGAATGAGCTTGATTCATTTAATGCCGTCTCTAAAAACTACCGCTGCAAGCGCTGCGGCAATGCCTGCTCAATCACCATGCTCCGCTTCCCCGACGGTGCGCGCTATTACTCAGGCAACCGTTGTGAAAAAGGTGCCGGCGGTCATGAGAAATCAAGTCCTGACAACAACATCTATCAATATAAGTACGAACGCATATTCGGCTATAAACCGTTAGAAAATGCACCTCGCGGCAAGATAGGTCTGCCCCGCGTGCTCAACATGTATGAGGACTACCCCTTCTGGTTTACCCTCTTTACCAAACTGGGCTTTGAGGTAGTGCTCTCAGATCAGAGTACCCCTTCAATGTACTGTGACGGTATGGCAACCATTCCCTCAGAATCCTTATGCTATCCGGCAAAGCTAAGTCACGGACACATACTGAATCTTATAGATAAGGGCGTAAAAGTCATCTTCTACCCCTGCATCCCTAAGAACATGGATGATGAGCATATCAAGCTTGACAACCGCTATAACTGCCCGGTCGTGGCCTCATACCCTGAAAATATCCGCGGCAATATGGATATTTTAAAGGAAAAGCATATCTCCTTTATTCAGCCTTTCCTGCCTATCGGCAGACCCAGGGCTCTTGCATCAAGACTGCATCACGAGCTAAGACTTAAGCATATACGTGTTTCAAAGCTTGCCTTATCTAACGCAGTCACCGCCGCCTATAAGGAGCTTGAGCAATACAAGGCGGATGTTCTGGCAAAGGGCAAGCAGATCCTGGCCGATGCTAAAGAACAGAAGCGTCCCATTATTTTGCTTGCAGGCCGTCCCTATCATGTGGATCCTGAAATCAACCACGGTATTCCGCAGATGATAGCCTCCTATAACGTCTCGGTAATATCAGAGGACTGTGTACGCGATATACCGGTGCATGAAAATTACAACGGTCTTGTAAATCAGTGGTCATACCATGCCCGTCTCTATCATGCAGCTCAGGTTGCAGCCGAGGATCCTGATATCACGCTCATTCAGCTAAGCTCCTTTGGCTGCGGACTTGATGCCATCACCACCGATCAGGTAAAGGAGATCCTGGAAAACCACGGCCGCATCTATACCATGCTGAAGCTTGATGAGGTGTCAAACCTTGGCGCAGCCCGTATTAGACTGAGATCGCTTCTGGCAGCCTTATCCCGCCGTCATGAGAAGCTCTTTGAGCCGATTAAATTCAAGGCCCGTCCGCGTTTTACAGAAAACGCCCGCAAAACCCATACCATACTGGCCCCTCAGATGGCGCCGGTACACTTTGAGCTCTTTCAGAGTGCTCTGCATAAGTACGGTTATGATGTGGTAATTCCGCCCATGCCTGACAGAGAGGCTATCGATTTGGGACTGCGCTATGTCAATAACGATATGTGCTATCCGGCGATTGTAGTCATAGGACAGATGCTGCAGGCATTAAGATCCGGAAAATACGATCCGGAGCATACCTCCATCATGCTCTTTCAGACCTGCGGTGCCTGCCGTGCTACCAACTATATGGCAGTTCTGCGTAAGGCACTGGTATTTGCAGGCTTCCCGCATGTACCGGTATTTGCACTCTACGGTCTTGAAACCGATGCCTTCAAGCTCTCAGCAAAACTGCTGCGTGACTCCATCAAGGCTGCGGTACTGGGCGATACCCTGATGAAGATTAAAAACCGCGTCGAGCCTTATGAGTTAACACCGGGAGATACGCAGAAGATGTATCGCATCTGGATGGATAAATGCAAAGAGGCCATTTTGTCAGGAGGCACCGGTGAATATAAGCGCACGATTGCCGCTATGGTCAAGGCCTTTGACAAGATGCCGCTTAAAAACATCCCGCGCAAGCCCCGTGTAGGCATAGTAGGCGAGATCCTGGTCAAATACCACCCTATTGCCAACAATATGCTTGAAAAGGAGCTTCTTGCTGAAAACGCCGAGGTGGTAATGCCTGATTTCATCGACTTCTTCCTCTATCTTTCATGCGACAGCATTGTTGAACATGATCTGTTTGGCGGACGCAAGATCCCCAAGGCTGAATCAAAGTTCTTTATCAAGGTGGTAGAACACTTCAGAGCACCTGCAGCCAGAGCTCTGGCACGCTCCAAACGTTTTACCCGTCCGGGCAACATCTATCACACCATGAAGCTTGCAACCCGCCATGTATCCAAGGGTAACATGGCAGGTGAAGGATGGTTCCTTACCGGTGAAATGGTTAAGCTTATCGATGAGGGCGTGGGCAATATCGTATGCCTGCAGCCTTTTGGCTGTCTGCCGAATCATATCACCGGCAAGGGTGTGGTTCATGCATTGCGTGATGATTACCGTGCCAATATCGTCACTGTCGATTGTGATGCCGGCAGCTCTGAGGTAAATCAGTTAAACCGCTTAAAGCTTATGCTGACGGTTGCCAAGGAGCGCAATGAACAGCAGAAGATGCGTTCGCCCTTCCCGCTTAAGATGCGATTGATGCTCTAGGCCCTTTTAATTTTCTGCATGTTTGCTATTATCAAAGGCCGCTGTTATGCGGCCTTTGATTTTAATCCGCAACCAAAATCCCAGAGGAGATTGCAATGCTTATTGATCTGCATATTCGTAACTACCGTAGCATTCGTCTGGCCGATCTCGACTTCAATGCTGACAGAGACGACAGATCGACAAGCAAAAGCCTCAAGGATGGTTCAGTTGAGAAAACTCTGCTCTTAAGCGGCAACTGCCGTTTGATAGTTCCTGTGAAAAATATCATCGGTCTGCCATCCTTTGGCAAGACCTCGGTTATCAGGGCACTGCAGGCAGTAACAGCCATTGCCGCAGGAGAGGATCCCCGCCGCTACTATCATCCCTGCGCCGAGGATGGAAAATACCGCGATGCTGATTGTGAACTGGGCATCGACTTCACTTTTTCAAATGAGGACACCCTCTATGACGCAAGCTATACCGTGCGCTTTAATAAGCTTGGCATCGTCCGGGAGGAATTATCAATTGAGGATAAACAGAAGACTTACTTTAAGGTTTCCCTGGGTGCAGTCACCGGTGCTTCAAAAAATATAATCAAATCCGAAGCCTACCGCGCTCCGATGATAAGCTCCTGCCTTGATGAAAATGAGCAGCAGATAAAATGCTTTCTGTCAAAGGCAACCACCAATGATATGTGCAGCAGTGTCTACAACTGCCTGAAAAACGAGTTCGTGTTTCTGTTTTTACAGGATCTTTCAACCCACAGTGTAATTACAGCCTACGAAAATTTATGCAAGGACGTAACGCACTGTCTTAAGATTAATGCCAGTGAAGCAGAGGAATTTACCCTTGAGCAGTTAAGCATCTTTTTAAAGGAGCTGACAGGGATCAGCAGTATAAAGCACAAGCTTGATTTACAAACCGGAATAAATTCACTTACGCTTGAGCACAAGATAAATAAATCCAGAGGCTTATTAAAAAGTGCCACTGCAAGTAACAACGAATACAGCTACGAGCTTGATCTTGATGATGAAAGTCACGGACTTCATGCCCTGATACTGATCCTGATAGCGGTAATAAAATCTCTAATCTCCGGGGCTGTAACCGTAATTGATGATTTCAACACTCACCTGCCGCCGTTTTCACAGATCTATATTCCAAGACTCTATAAAACAGGACGCAATATACTTTCAGCCCAGCTCATAATCGTGCATAACGGTGATCGGGTGATGATTGCCAACGGAGAGGATTGTGCCGACGAGGTATGCTGTATTGCAAGGACTCCTGATAAGGGAAGTGTTCTTTCATCAGGACGTACGCTGTTGAAAAATCATCATGTTGAGTTTTCACATCACAATGCCCTATCTCAGATGGATGCTGAAACTGCAAAGGAGCAGGAGAGTGCCCCATCTGACATAGAGGAAGCTCTCAGGATGCAGAAGTCTAAGGTTCACATGCCATCAGGTGATCCCGCTTCAGATAAGGAAAAGAGTTCCGAGGACTGGCCGCATGATCCGGATAAATGGAAAAAAGATATTGATGAATATCTAAAGCAGGATCCTGAGGCTGCAGCAGAGGTTAAAGAGGTCATAAAGCAAGCAGAGGCTAATATTGAGGCTCTTCGCAGAAAGGCAAGGATGGAACAGGCGCTGGATGAGCTGGATAAGGATGAAATGGATCAGGAAAAAACCAGAGCCATGATCAAAAACATCAGGGGTGGCCGGCATAAGCCTGATGGTGGTAAAAAGAAGAAAAGCAGTAAAAGAAAAGACTTTTTCTTTGAGGCAACCTTGGAGAGCTAGATAAAAATCCCTCCCTGAAGTTAGAGGGAGGGATTAGAGCTAGAGCTTAAAGCAGCTCATTTTCTCAAGCAGGGAATTAATGGAGGCCAGGGTATTGCCCGCCTCGGACTGAGCGATCTTGACGTTTTCTGCAAAGGTCCTGGTAGTCTCAGTGATATCCTGCATATTGGTGCTGATTTCACTGGTGGCCGTAGTCTGCTCCTCAGCAGCAGTTGCAATCTGAGTGATACGGGTGTTTACATCCTCAACTAAGGAAATGATCTTATGCAGCAGAGTACGTACATCCTCAGCCTTGTCTGCAAGATCGTTAATGGTCTCAAGAGAGTTCATGATGGAGCTGTTTGCATTTTGCGCATCATTTTGAATTTCCAGCACCATGCGGTTGATCTCCTGGGTAGATTCAGAAGATCTCGAAGCCAGCGCACGCACCTCATCGGCAACAACGGCAAATCCCTTGCCCGCATCGCCGGCACGGGCTGCCTCAATGGCTGCATTCAAGGCCAGCAGATTGGTCTGTGAGGCAATATCCTCAATAGTCTGCACAATTTTATTAATTCTCTGAGTCTGCTCAACAAGGCCTTTGATCTGACCTGCGTCCTTGCGCGAGCTTTCCACCTGAAGCTGCAGACCGTTGATGGTATCCTCAACCTTATGCACTCCTTCCTCTACTATCTCAGATGACTTCTGCGCAACCGAGGCGGCATCTGCACAGTTTTTGGCAATATCAGAGGTAGTTGCCAGCATTTCATCGGATGCGGCCGCCACCGTAATAGACTTTGACTGTGCTGAATCAGACAGCGTTGCAATCTGATCGGTAATGGCGTTTATCTTATCGGCGTTACTGATAACCTCATTTGATACATCCTCAATCTCCTGCACATGTCCGTGCCAGGCGGCGCGCATCTTATCTACTGCATTTAAGGCATCACCTAATTCATCGTGCAGATGAGATTTTGATTTCTCTGACAGATCTCCGTTGGCAATTAAATTGGCCTCATGCTGCAGCTGCTCAATACAGCGGATGATATATCTTGGCAGAGTTATTCCTGTAACCAGGCAGATGATTATGATAATTGCACCGGCAATTGCAAGAAAATAAAGCGAAGTGAAATTATTGATGGATTTCACCGCTGAATCTACATGGGAAATCTGGTATCCGATGACGATATTGAGATTCCTGCTTATGATGCAGAAATCGCTGTTCATCCTGTAATGCACAAGATCAGAGGCCGCCTGCAGATTGTCTGCCTTAAGCTCCTTCTGAACATTGGCAAAATTTTCAAGATAGGAAACGGTAGCGTCTTTTATTGCACCAATCTCTTTTGGATAACGTGTCATCTGCAAAGCCCTGGCAGCTTTATCCAGCATGTTCACACGCTCAAGTAAGGAGTCTAGCTGCCTGAGCTTATCATCTTTTGAGCTTTGATTATTATCTGCTAGATTTAACAATGATGAATGCAATTCAAATACATTATCCAGCGTATTGCGGATCCGCCCGTAGCGTTCCTCTAAAGTCACCTGGGCATATTCAGCGACAGATTTATTGTTATAGGTATGAAAACACCCGACGCTGACAAGCACCAGGGTACACAACAGAATAAAGAAGTACGAAAACAGCAGCTTCTTCTTGATACTCAATTTATTAAACATGATGGTTGATGACTCAGACAGTAATAATAATTGTCACACAGCCTGCTGTGTGACACTCCTTGTGTTTGAGTGCTATTAAATCATGCTTGGCACTAAAAAAATGCGTATCAACTCATCTTTTAAAGGATGTATTCAGGCTTATCTTTGAGATGAAACGGGTACCGGCACATAAGATCTGACAAAATGCCTCAGCAGCTTTTCACATTGAGCTCATTACACAAATACCTGTCTGCAGGGTGTATCTTACGGGATAAGCAGTAGCGCAGACTTTATCTGTCTTTTTTAAAGCTCATCATGATTTTTTCTGCAATCCCAGAGTCTGAGCGATGCGTTTTGAATTCGTTTCTTTGATCTGCTGACGCCTCAGCTTAAAAAAATCCTTGAGGATCTGACCGCACTGTGTAGCCATGATCCCCTGATGCACCGCCACATGATGGTTGTGCCTTGTGTCATCCATGAGATTGTAGAGACTTCCGCAGGCACCTGTCCTTGGATCTGAGGCCCCGAAATAGACTTCCTTGAGTCTTGCATGGATCAGTAATCCGGTGCACATGGTACAGGGCTCTAAAGTTACATACATAGTAAGATCAGGCAGACGGTAATTTTTAAGATTCAAGGCAGTGTTTCTAAGTGCCACCATCTCGGCATGCGCCGACGGATCATGAGAGCTTAAGGTGCGGTTACAGCCTGAGCCTAAAACCTCACCCTCATCATTGATCACTACCGCCCCGACCGGTACCTCACCTAGCTTCCAGGCAAGAGAGGCCTGCGCCAGGGCAAGCTCCATATAATACTCGTGACTTCGTCTTCCCATTGCCAGAACAGCTTAAAAGCTTACTATTCCAATATGCTCAAGTACTATAAGTATCCAGGTTAAGGCTGTCAGCGCCAGCAGTACGAATACTGCAGCCGATCCCAGATCCTTAGCCCTGCCGGAAAGCTCGTTCCATTCAGTACCTATCCTGTCAACAACCGCCTCCACAGCCGAATTCATAAGCTCGGTTGCAACAACCAGCCACGGCAGAATAATAAGCAGTAAAAGCTCCATTAGGTTATTGAATACAAAAAAGGCGGCAGCAGTCATAATAATTGCCAGAACAAATTCCTGACGTACAGCAGCTTCATTTTCAAGACCGGCCTTAAAGCCCTTCATTGAGTATCCTGTGGCCTTAACAATACGCATAAGACCCGGTGTTTGCTTTTTTGCCATTTGTTTTTTCCAACGCTTAAAGTTTTGTAAGATAACGCTCACAGTCCAGGGCTGCCTTGCAACCCTGTCCTGCAGAGGTGATAGCCTGACGGTAGACCTTATCAGAGCAGTCACCGGCACTGAAAACACCTGCAACCGAGGTGGCAGTCTCTGCGCCGAAGCCCACCCTGATATATCCCTGCTCATCACATTCAAGCTCATCTAAAAATGAGGTTGCAGGATCATGGCCGATTGCAACAAACAATCCGGCTACATCAAGTACCCGGCACCCATCTGCAGTCTTTAATCTGAGTCCGTTGACACAATCACCGTCACCTAAGACCTCATCTACAGTTGCGTTCAGCTCATAGGAGGCCTTGCCGCTTGCGATCTTCTCCTCAAACTCCTTAATAAGCACCTGCTCTGCCTTGAAAGTGGTGCGACGGTGAATGAGAGTTACATGTGCGCACATTTTGGTTAAAAACAAGGCCTCGGAAAAGGCAGCCGATCCGCCACCTACCACGGCAACCCTCTTGCCTCTGAAGAACATGCCGTCACAGGTTGCACAGGCACTGACTCCGGCGCCCCTGTACTGAGTCTCACTTGCAAGCCCCAGATAACGGGCCTTAGCTCCGGTGCAGACAATGACGGTATAAGCCTTAAGCTCCCTGCCTGAGCTTAAGGTAAGGATCTTGATGTCTCCTTTTAAGGATGCCTTTACGACACTGTCTGATAAAAAGACAGTTCCCTGCTTTTTTGCGTGAGTCTGCAGCTTCTGCATTAAATCAAAGCCGCTTGGATCCTCAAACTCACCCGGCCAGTTTGCAATCTCGGGAGTTATAACCAGCTGACCGCCTGATTCCGGCCCTTCAATAAGTACCGGATTCAGACCTGCACGGCAGGCATAAATAGCGGCAGTACACCCGGCAGGACCTGAGCCTATGATCACAGTGTTGTAGACATTATCTTTTGGATCAAAGTTATCCATTTCACTTTCCTAGGAAAAAAGAGTTTCAAATTTTTCTGAAATAAGCTCCAGAGCACACTCTGCCCAGCTTATATTTGATTTTTTCAGAGCATCTTTGGCACAGTTGTAATCAAAGCATGCCAGATAGCGCTCTGAGAGAGGATAATAGGATATGTGCCAGGGCTCAGCACAGACTGCTCCTCTGCCTGAAAAAGGCCTGAAAAAACCATATTTATCAAGTCTGCTTTCAAGAAATGAGCCTAGGCTGTAAAAATACATACCTTCATCATATTCATGAGCAGTAAGCTGCAGTGACTGTCCCTTTGGCAGGAGATTTTCAGCATAAATATCAAAATCGGTTCCGAAATGATGACGGGAAAACCCGGGTAGTGCAGAAAAACGTAAAACCTCTGTAAGCTTTTCCTGAACACTAAGTGAGCTTATATCAATCGGCTTCTCGTCGGCATCCAGCACTGCCCTTTTGCCGCTCATCTTTAAATCGACTATCTGCAGCTGCCGGTCAAAGGAGCGGAAAGCTGAGCATATTTTAAGGACGAAGCCCTCACGCAATGCCTCCTCCCTTAAGGAGTAATAGGCATTCAGGGCCTCCTGCTCACCTAATATTCCTTCCTTTTCACCCAGGGCCCTAACCAATCCGTCAAAGCTTAACCCGCAGCAGCGCTCAGGAGAAATCATTTCTGTCCCTTATATCTGGCAATAAGTTCCTCGGCTTTAATCATCACCGTAAAGTCTGCAGATCTTGAAAGCTCGTGCAAAAGCTCCTGTGCATCATCAAACCTGCCGTTTTGCAAATAGCGTTCCATAAGCTCAAGGCGTATATCGTCATCACCGCCTTCAGGTCCGGCAAGCATATTCTGCAATTCCCTGGCACCTAGATCCTCATGCAAATCAAGATCATCAAGCTCCTTTTGCGGCACACTCTCAGAGAGCATGTTTACGATCTCAGACTTGCGGTCATCCCCGTCATAAGATGAAAAAGGCTCATGAGATGCCTCCTGCCTATCTGCAGAGGCAGGTGCATCCTCAGTCTTATGCTCATCAGAGCTGAATCCTGATTCAGTTACATCAAATTCATCATCCTCAGGTACTGTCCAGGTAAAGGGAGTGTAGGATTTATCCCTCTCCGATCTTCTATCAAGATCATTCCAGTTATCCTCAGGCGGAACCCCGTCTGCCCCGTTTACTGTATTTGCACGGTAATCATCATCTGCAATAGCTGAGCTTTGCTCATGAGCCCTGATCTCAATTTCCGGATCCTCATCTACACCGAATTCCTCCTCATCGGTATAGCCCCAGGTAGCCATTCCGTGATCTGTGGTAAGGCTTGATTCATAATCATCAATTGAACGCTTATGAATATCATCATCTGCAGCATTAGCATCAGCATCAGGTGTCTGAGTATTGCAGGGCTCAGCACAGTCTTCACTGACAGCATCTTCATTTTCCAAAGCTGCACTCTCATCAGACTGCACTGCAGACTCTGTATCATCTGCCACATCCTGAGGCTCCCGGGCAATGCCTTTCTGCAATGAAGGCTGCAGCGGATCAGCATCAATCTTTTGAGCATCATCATATGAAGAAGGCTCAGCTGAGGATGAGTCTGAGCTGTCATGCTCCTCACTTACATCATCCTGAACACTGTCTTCTGTGGCGAGGGTATCTTCAGTATTATCCTCAGCGGCAACCTCATCTGAGGGGGCCTTTTCTAAATCATCAGCTTTATCCAGGGCTTCATTGTGCTCACTTTCGTTAAATACGGGAGCATCATCAGCAGCTGCACTCTCATCAGAGATATCCTCCTGTGCGTGACTGACATCAGCAGCATGCTCATCAGCCTCTCCTGCATCTGTTCCTGCATCTGTCACAGTCTCAGCATCTGCAGAGAGAACTTCAACCTCATCATCCGTCTCAAAGGCAGACTCCTGAGATGATGCATTGTTTTGCTGCATCTGATCTTCAGTCTGCGTCTGTGTTTCAGCGCTGAAGCCGTCAAATAAAGAGCCTTTAAAGTTATTATCTGCATGCTCATCATCTGCCACATCCGCAGTTTCACTGCTCCCGCTACTTACATCACTGAGGGATACAGTATCGCTTTCAGATGAAAACATAGAGGACATGAAATCATGAGCAAACAGACGCGTTGCTACCTGCTGAGCAGTTTCCTGCGGCTTTTCAAAGAAATTCAACCGTCCCTGTTCATCATAAGCAGGCGTATCATCCTTTATCTCTGTGACATCCCGGGATGAAAGGATCCCGTCAGGATCCTGCTTATCGCTATCTAAAAGCGCATCTTCATCCTTATTCTCTGTAAATTGAGGCAGATCTTCTTCTGATGAAATTTCATCTGAGTCTTCACCTGAGCCGACTGTATCCTGATCGTCAGAGTCTGCATCGTACTGAGCCTCAGTATCATCACCTTGACTGTCCTGAATGGTGTCAGACTCATCCTCCGGTTTACTGCCGTCATCAGTCATACTCCAGGTATGCTCCTGATCTGATGCCTCAGGTGTATGATCATCACCAAAAGTTATCATTTCAGCGCTGTCGCGGCTTTGAGATAGAGACTGTGTAATTGCCGCAGCCTCCTCAGATGGCTCAAAGTCCTCACTGTCTAAGTGAGGCAGCACATCCTGGACAACATCATTCTCCTTAAGATCATCTGCCAATGATGGAGTGTGATCAGCACCGGCGGACTCATCCTCATGCTCCATGGCATCAGATTCAATATCATCGATCGCTGTATCTTCAGAATCGCCTTCTTCTTTTTTATTGATTAAATCAAACGGCTGCAAAAGCTCATCCGCGACAGGATCCTTTTTTTCATCAGCATTGTCTGATGGCAAAGAAGCATCGCTGCTGTCATCCAAAGAACCGTCTGCATCCTCAACCAAAACATCATCAGCATCATCTTCTATATAAGCAGCTTCTTCCTGCTGTATATCCCCATGATCTGAATCTGCATGAACATTTTCTTCATCGTCCTGAGTCAGGCTTTCATCTGCAAAAGCTGTATCTAAGACGGTATCCTGTTGAGACTTTTTAGGCAAAGTATTGTCAGATAACGCATCAGCATCGCTGCCAGCCGCTGCTGATGCATCAGATTTTGGGGAATTTTCCGCAGTTTCCTGATCATCATAGCTATGCGAGGCTGACTGCTCAGCCAGAGCTTTCTCCCAGGCCTCAGCCAGCTCCAGCTGACTCATGCTCTGCTCAACGCCGGTATCTGTTGTTGCATAAGCATCTTTTTTGGTGGAATTTAAAAGCTCATCAACATCCTGTGAACTCAGGTTATCCGCTTCACCTTTATTGTCAGATGCGGCATCGCCATCAGAGGAGAACTTAAAGTTACTGTTATCCTCATCAACCGATGACTGTTCTCCGTTTACCTTACTGAACCACTCAGAGCCGGCACTTCCTATATAGCGGGACAGATCATTTTCGTCAGATTCAGGTTCAAATTCACTGAATTTTAAATCCTTAAGATCTTCCGGGCGTCCGTGCTCTGCCTGAGGCTTTGACTCTGCATCATCCTTTTTTTCACCATGCTCAACATGATCATTCAGCACAGACTCAAAGTTAGCCTGAGCCTTCTGCTCCTGCAGCAGCTGCTTTTCATCGTCATAATCCATTTCATCAAAAATGGTAGTGCCTTCATCGTCAATCTTAACTGACATATCTCCCCGGGAGCTTAGATCACTGTCCTTTTTATCCGGATCTTCATTCTGCTCTGCCGGATGGAAGGCATCAGACGGCCTGGAAGCTTTAGGATCTTGCCTTAAATCAGAAGGATCTGCCTTATCCTGAGAGCCTGTTTCCCTGACGACCTTGGAAACAACTGCCTCTGTTTCAGCCCTTTCCTGCACAGTCTCTGCCTTTACAGCCTTCATCAGCATGGCCTTGGCAAGCTTGCTTGCCTCCTCGTCAGATAAGGATCCATTGCCATTTTCTGATTGCGCAACCTCCTTGGCCGCTTCTTTCCAGCCCTCCTGAGAGAGCACCTGCTGATCAGCAGACTCCTTCTCGACAGCAGATGAGAGCAGCTCATCATCCTCCTGGCTCCTGGTCTCTCCAAGCTCACTCATTGCTGTTTCAAGATTACGGCTGCGGTTACGGATTTTGATCCTGAAGATCAGATAGAGCATCAGAAGCATTAAGGCCAGGCAGCCAAAGCCTGCCAGCATATAGTTGTAGGCCCTGGAAAAATCACTCTTGGCACTTTCACCTCCGACCTTACTGCCATCAGCTAAAGATACCTGCATGGCATCTATCTTCTCATCATTTGCCAGAATCATCTCGCGCATGGAGGTGGTATCGCGATCCAGAGCGGCGATCTCTCCTTTAAGCTCGGTTACATTCTGCTGAAGCTCGGCAATCATACCGTCATATTGCTTGGCAAGCGCAGCCACGGCAGCATCGGTAGATTTTGTAACCGACTCATTAGCCTTCTGCATACGCTCGATGGTATCCATAAGCTTCTGATTGATCTCCTTCATGCGCATATCAATCTGCTTTTGCGATCCCTCAAGCATCATACGCAGAGCCTGGGTATCAAGCTTGCCGTCAGCTACCCTGCGGTGAGGCTCTATAGCAACAGTATCATGCTCTCCATCCTGAACTCTCGCAGCAGCTGCAACATCATCTTTGCCTTTTTCATCTGAAGAAGTCTGCGTTTTGACGTCTTTATCAGGCTCCGCATTTGCGCTGTTGCTGTTATCTGCAGCAGTGTTCTCTTTCTCATCTGTTAAAGCCCCGGTTGCACGCTCAAGCTCGTCACGGGCTTTCTGCTCAAGCTCCTGCTGATGATTAAGCCTTGCTTCAGCCACTACATTTTCTGTTGCCTGATACTGAGGTAGGCTGTTGGCCTTATCCATAACCTTCTGCGCTGTCTCTGAGACTGTTGCTCTGTCCACTGCCGGAGTTTTCAGCGTTTCATTATTTGCCACAGCGGCAAGTGGCGGCAGCTTAAGTGATCCCTGATTTAGCAGACGGCTGCCTACGGATGCCGACTCCCGTGCCATCTCAGATAAAGCGGGAATATTGATGCGTCCTGCGCGCAGACGGTTAACATTACCGTTGGCAAATGCTCTGGGGTTATGGCGGTAGATGGAGGCAACTATCTGAAATTCATTTACACTGCGGTCAGATGGCAGATAACGTGTTGCAATGGACCAGAGAGTATCTCTCGAGGTCACATCATAGGTACCCTGGATAGGGACACCGGTACCTGCACTTTGAGTATTTGCTGTCTGATTGGACTGAGATACGCTGTTATTCCTAGATGATGCATTAACGCTCTGGGTACGGCGCTGATTTGATCTCTGTGCCTGAGCACTGCCTGCACTCTGACGCGTATTCTGAGGCTGAACACGGGATCGTACATTCTCATCATCAGAGCTTTGCGAGGTTACACTTTCCTCCGGGCCTTGAATATTGATGGTAAAAGTCCCGTCATCATCGGCTGCTATTGCAGCATGTACTGCCAGAGCAAGCATTGCAGGCATCAGCAGAGTCTTATAACCGCGCATTAAAAATCCCCTATCCCAAATACTTTTCAATTGAAAAAACTGTTCAATTGTACAATCTATATCTATGTGTCTGTAACCTAGCTAATACGGCACTCATGATTTTGTGATCAATTCTGCCCTTTAGACAGGATCCTTGCAATTTCTACCACGTTCATAGCATCCCCGCGTCTTGCATTATCCATCATGGCGATGAAGGAATAAGACTTGCCGCTGCGGCCATGCTGTCTTATACGGGTGATCAGGATCTGTCTTTCATTGACTGCATTTTCAACAGGAGTAAGCAGTGAGTTGTCACAATACTTAATCCAGGAGGTAGTCTTAAGTATTTCCTTTACCTTATCAAGGCTGGTGCTTTCAGAGAGATCAACATGAATCACAGCCGTATGTCCGTAGAAAACTGGAACCTGTACCGCAGTTAAATCAAGACCGCCATGCAAGGCACCTAAAACATGCTCGCATTCGTTTATGATCTGACGTTCATCATCTGACACACCATCCTCTGATACATCTGAGGTATGGGTAAACAGATTAAAGGCTACCTGGGCATCAAAGCCGTAATGCTCCCCGTCAAGACCGTTTAAAAGGCGGGCCGTCTCCCGGGCAAGGGTCTCGGTGCCGTTGCGTCCTTTTTGGGATACTGACTGCATGACATTAACCGATGCCCGCTCAAGGCCGAACTCATCTATAAGAGGTGAAAGACACAGCGAGGTTAAGGTGGCTGATGATGAAGCCGGGATCACCAGCTTTGATTCATATGCTGTTTTCAAATCATAGGGATTAAGCTCGGGTACTACCACGGGTACCTTTGACTCTGAGGCAAAAAAACCTGAGGTATCAATAACCACACAGCCTGCTTCACGGGCTTGGGGGATGAGGCGCTCACTTTCATCCCTGGTGGTCAGGAACAAGGCTACATCAGCCTTTTCAAATTCAAATTCATCAACAGATGAAATCATATAATTTTTGCCGTTTAAGGTAACGGCGTCAAATTCACCTGTAAGAGGTGAAAGAGGAAATAAATCGGCTACCTCAAAATTCTGCTCAGACATGGTCTCAAGCACCAGCTTTCCGATATCGCTGTCATAACCATAAATTGCAATTTTAAGTGCCATTATCAACTCCTTTAAAAAAATTAACTCTCAATTTTAACAAAAAAGCGCTCACTTACTGCTGACAAGCTCAAATTGCTATTATTTTTCACTACATTACAAAAATAATTCTGTGACCGGAGAATGATCAGATTGCACAAAGATCCCTAGATTTTTCAAAAATATGCATATGATCACGCAATTTACCTTTAATGCTGTAATATATTGATAAACAGAATAATTTTATTGAATTTCAAGCGAGAACAACTTATGGCACTGACACGCGCAGATATTGCGGAAAGGCTGATCATCAAAGAAGAAATGGGCAAAGGTTCGGCGCAGGAATTTGTTGACAGCTTCTTTGAAATCATTGCCGATACCCTTGGCAAAGGCGAGAGTGTAAAACTTACCGGCTTTGGCAATTTCGATATTAAGGAAAAAGCCGCACGTCCGGGACGTAACCCTAAAACAGGAAAAGAGGTTTTAATCACCCCCCGCCGTGTTACCACCTTTAAAGCAGGTCAAAAGCTGCGCAACCGCATAGATGCAAAGACCTCGCAGAGCTAAATCAGGCTAAAACGCGCTATCCTTTTAGCGCGTTTTTTTATCTAACCTGTTGTATATAATTAAGCCTGTTTATAACAATTTACTCTTTATCAAACAATATTCTTTGAATGCACCGGAGCTTTATTATGAAGAAAAATATCCTGTCCTTCGCCGTTGCAACCACCTTACTGCTTGGCATCACCGCACCGGTACAAAATGCACAGGCGGCAAGTGTTGAGGAAATTGCGGCAATCTCTGTTAACAAGGAAGGCTCTAACTTTAAATACTGGAATGAAGATTCTCCGCTGCTTAAGGAATTGAAGGCCTATATTAAGGATGTCACCGATGAAAAAAGTAAGAACTTCATCCCCGTTGCCGATCGCATAGCAGTATCCGATTTAGACGGCACTATTTTTAGTGAGCAGACTCCTACCTATAACGAATGGATGTTTTACTTCCACCGTGTATTCAATGATCCTGACTATAAGGCCGATCCTACGCTTAAGGCCTTTACAGAACGTTGTCTTGAGGCTGCAAAAAGCGGCAATATTCCCTCATCCATCGATAACGGCGAGGATTTTTCACTGGCAGCGGCCTTTGAGGGCATGGAGATTGAGGAGTATCAGCAATACGCCCGCGACTTTGTCACCAAGACTGATGCCGACGGTCTTAGCAATCTGAAGGTTGCTGAATCCTTCTTCCTGCCTATGGTTGAAATCATTTCCTACCTTAAGGCCAATGACTTCAACTTCTATATTGTAACGGGCTCTGATCGTTACTTCGTCCGTGGCGTACTTGAGACTATTCCGTCAATCGGCTCTGATCACGTTATAGGCAAGGATGTCACCACCCTCACCGCGCGCCAGCAAAAGTATGAAAGCACCGATACCATAAAGATAGTTCCGGATGATGTACTCGTAAGAGGCGGCTATCAGCTGTCAGACAATCAGATGTACAAGGTGGTGAACATCGTCCGTGAGATCGGCAAGCGTCCGGTACTGGCCATGGGTAACAGCGGCGGCGATCAGTCCATGCTGAACTACACCATGGGCAACAGGAAATACAAGCCGTTTACCATAGGTGTGCTCAACGATGATGACAAGCGCGACTTCGGATCTGAGCAAAAGGGAGCCAGGATGAAGGCCTTATGTGATGAATTCGGCTGGCATGCTGTCTCCATGGCAAAGGAATTCAAGACCATCTTCGGTGAAAACGTTACCAAGCAGTCAGGTCAGAAATTCAGACAGTAAAGAGAATTCTGTCCAAGCCTGATTTCAGAGCCTGCCATGCAGGCTCTTTTTAAATAGGAAAACTAAATGCTCAGCAAATTCATAAAGCTTACCTCATCTGTGGTGCTGTCATCTGCTCTGGCAACTGCGGCATACTCTCAGAGCGTGTCTGAGATTGCGGACATTGCAATCAACCGGGAGGGCAGCAATTTTAAATACTGGAATGAGAGCTCTCCCCTGCTTCGTGAGCTGAAGGAATATGTAGCGGATGTAACCGATCCTGAAAGCAGGAACTTTATAAAAGTCTCAGACAGAATTGCTGTATCAGATCTGGACGGCACCTTCCTCAACGAAATGGCACCTACAGCCAGCGAGCTTGTGTTTTACCTGCACCGTGTATTAGATGACAAAAACTTTACCCCCTCGCAGGATCTGAAAAACTTTACCCTGCAATGCCTTGAATATACCAGAGAGGGCAAAGCTGATCAGGGACTGCTGGATGGATACTTCAGGGCCTGGGCCGGTGCCTTTGATGACATGACACTGGATGAATACGATGAATATGCCCGCAAATTTGTAAATACCACCGCAGTTGACGGACTTAGCAATCTGAAAATTGCCGAGGCCTTTTATCTGCCTATGGTTGAGCTTATCTCCTATCTTAAGGCCAACGGTTTTAACTTCTATGTTGTAACCGGGACTGACAGACAGTTTGCACGCGTTTTACTTGAGAGCATACCCTCAATTGGTAACGATCATGTGATCGGACGGGATTATATGACGTTAAATGAGACTCAGATGGGATTTATCGATCCCAGATTTATCAATTACGCTCCTGATGATGTGATGAAAAGAGGCCCTCTTACCGCCGAGAACACCCACATGTTCAAGGTCCAGAGCATCATCAGGGAAATCGGCAAGAGACCGGTGATTGCCATTGGCAACAGCAGCGGTGATCAGTCCATGCTTAACTACGCTCTGGGCAACAGGGAACACAAGGGCTTTGCCATAGGTGTTTTAAATGACGATGACAGACGCGATTTCGGCGGAGAGAAAACAGCTGCAAAGATGCAGGGGCTGTGTACAAAATACGGTTATCACTGTGTATCTGTGGCCCGGGAATTCAAGACCATTTACGGCGAGAATGTTAAGAAGATCCCCCAGAAACTGAGACAGTAAAGAATTTTGCATAAGCCGCGGTACAGAGAGCGTTTTATGTAAATAATTTTCCTTTATCAAGTTACTTACTTTTTTTGCTAAAATAACTTACAAAGATAAAAAAATTTAAACGAGGTTTAATCCATGATCGTATTTGATTACACCATTAAGGATAGAGATGGCATCCACGCCCGCCCTGCAGGAACCATTATCAAAACCGCAGGCCTGTTTGCATCAGCCGTGACAGTTGAGCACAAAGGCCGTGAGGTATCTTTAAAGGGTGGTATCTTTGCCCTGCTCGGTATGGGTATCCGCTTTGGCGACACTCTGAGGATCAAGGTCGAAGGTGCAGATGAGCAGGCCGCTGCAGATGAGATCAAAAAGACCTTTGAAGAAGTTCTCTAATAAGAATTCCCAAACTAAAAAGCCGGGCACAGTCCCGGTTTTTTTTTCGTGCATACGGCATGGAATACAAAATTTGACTTATTTTTTGATCGGTTGTGCAATATGAACATCAGTTTATTGGCATACTGAACTAATAAGATTATTGTAATCAAATGAAAACAAGCTTTTGTCATTTTTAAATGACACAACTAGGACAAATATCGCTATGGCTGTACAAAAAAGAGATTACATCATTCCCTCAGTCCATCTGGCAGAGGTCTACTACTCAGACTATAAGACTAAGGGCGCTCTGGCCACTTCTGTTGAGCACATAGTACAGGATGGCTTTTACCGTTCAATTGAGTTACCCGCAATTGAGGATAAGACGGACAGAAAACGTATCTGTGATGCATTTAGAGTAAAAGACTGCAAAGTGGGTAATGTGATAGTCTGGTCAGGACTCTATGCAGCCGAGCACGATCTCGACATCAACTCAACTGATGAAAGCCATCGTCAGAAGTCTGTTGACTGTCTGAAAAAGCTCATTGAAGAAGCCGCAGAATGCGGAGCCGGTAATTTCGGTGTTATCTCAGGCAATGATGTAGGAATTCTGGAAAAATCAGATGCCTATAAAGCCCTGATAAAGAGTCTTAAGGAACTGACTGCTTTTGCCAAGGAGCACAGACAGAATCTTATTTTTGAAGCCGTTGAAAAATTTTCCGGACGTCGTGCTCTGCTAGGTGCAACCGAGGATTTACTGCAGGTGCTTGAGATCCTGAAGCCTGAGCTGCCGACGCTCTACTCCTGCTATGATACAGCTCATGCAGCCTTAAACCGTGAGATCCTCTCTGAGGCCCTGGTGCATATGCAAAAGTTCATAGGTTGCATTCACCTCTCTAATGCGGTACTGGATCTTGAAGATCCGCTCTATGGTGACAGGCATTTAAAACCCGGACTTCCCGGATTCTTAACGGTGAAAGAGGCAGAGAAGCTTATAGCTCAGGCCTGGGAGCTGAAATTGAATCAGAAGAACGGTCTCATTGTCTGCACGGAGCTAAGACAGGATCCAAATGCTAATGAGTGCAGAAATGCCGCCTTTATTCAGGCTACAGATTTCCTGAAACAGGTAATGTTTGAATTTGAGCTGGATAAGAACGTTAAATAGTTTTTTTCAATGTCTGATCAAGGCTGCATCCGCGGCCTTTCTTGTCAATAAAAATTTCCGGTAAATCAATGCTATTGGAGGCATCTGTCACATCATATTATTCAGATAGCTTTTCTTTCAAGCTGTATCTGGCAGGATCTGCGGCAGAAGGCTATGCCATAACAGTACACGGTCTTACCATAGGTCCGTATAAATTTTTCAAAGTATTTTCCGGTATTGATCTGCTTTAAGGCAGATCCTGAAAGCTCATAAAGCCTGGCTTCATCACTGGTGCTCTTAAGCTCAATTACTACTGCTGTTCCTGCATTCCTTCCTCTAAAGCTAAAGTCTGCACAGTCATCAGCTGCACAAGCACCGGTCTTAAAGTCGTAATACGGTTTAGGACTGGAACTTGCTGAAAATATTAAATTCAGGAAGCTCAGATAGTAATCTTCAGGATCTGCCTTATCATCAGCGCCGCGGACTGACACATAT
>CAVFIO010000026.1:0-24045 GCA_963622535.1 Akkermansia muciniphila | reverse complement strand
TCGAAGATAAGATAATCAAGCTGCACTCAACCAAGAAATCACTTGCCGATGCCCTGCTTGAGGGGACTGAGATGTCTGCAAGATTAGGACGCGAGGAAATCTTAGAGCTTTTAACACTTGCTCAGGATTAAAATTCCCGTCTTAATGCATAACGGACAGCCTGCATCAGCTGTCCGTTATGTGAGTATTGAGGCGCAAAAAAAGTCATTTCAACGCCTCATAATGAAGAAAGCTTCAGGCTCACTTTACCAGCATTGAAAGCAGAACACGCAGCTTTAAAGGGATCACGAAGATATGATTGTGATTTTCTATGCGTCTGATCTTGTCAACCAGATCAGATAAAGCGAATTCATCAAACACCAAGGCTGAATTTGAAATATCCTTCTCAAAATCACGGCATTTCTTTTCATATTTCTTGATGGCCTTAATCATCACCTTGAGATCCTGACTGTAATCAACAGGATCACGTGAATCCTGATAGAAGGCGGCAGGTCCCTGCTTTAAGAGAATTTTTAAGGCGCGGGCTAAATTTCTCAGGGTAGCGTTCTGGAAGGAAAATACCAGCGGATCATGCTTTAATAAGAACAGACCATAAAGATTTTCAAAGGTGCCTACCAGGGTACGGATATATGATCCGAGATCAGAGCTCTGCGCTGTATCACTAAAGCGTACATTATTGCGCTCGCCCTTAATAAGCACAGTCGCGCGGTGCATCTTAGAGAAAGGCTCAAGTACCAGAGGTATCTTCTGCTCAGCAAAAATAGTTACTAAGGCATTGTAAACAAGCATAACTGATGATTCAGGTAAATCAGATTGCTTAAGCTCGATCTCAAGCTCGTTAATAGGATATGCTCCGCCATTTGCAAGCTCAATTGAACCATGATCATAGGCTACCTCAAAGAAGCAATCCATGATTTCAAAATCAAAGGATTCACGTCTGAAGCGTATAGTGCAGGCCTTCTGCAAATCAGCCTGAATTTTAGAGAAATCAAAATCCTCAGGAAATGCCTCCATTGGAAACTGTGTCAGCTCAGGTACATTAAGCTTGCGCGGGATCGGCACATTAAACTCACGACGGGAATGGATGCCGCCAAGGTTTTTCCCGCGAAGCTTCAGCGTCTGCTCGGAGAGCTCTTTACCGTGACGGATACGAAGACCTGCGCCTATTTTGAACAGAGCCTGCTCCGGGGTATCAAAATAGACATTTTCAAGCTCATCCACCTGTGGATTTGAAACTATGCCACCTGCCTGTTCAAAAATCTCCATAAGATTTTCTGGACGGCCTAAAACGCCGAATTTAATTTCTATTTCACGGTTTTTGCCGCTGCCGAAATCGCCATGCTTTAATTCACCGGATTCAGGAGAGTCATCAGGATCATTGGTTTTTGTGGAGGGAATAGCCTTATGGTCGGCAGCCTTGCTTAAAACATAGGAAGGAAAGCGCATGATTATCTCCTGATGGATCTTAAATTTACTGAATTAACACTGCAACTTTATTGATGTGTCTTGAGTATCAATATGTTAACGCGGCTATCTTACATTATCATTGTTAAATTTGTGATGCATTTCAACTTGTGTGCTCTACTCGTGAAAAAAAAATGGATAAGGCAGGAAAATGGCTCAACGAGAGCATTGCTCCCGTTAGCCTTTGAAAATTTTGGCTGTGATAAAATATCCGCAGGTCTCCTAGAGACATGAAAGGATTGAAACATGTCAAATTTAAGAAAAACATTGGCAATAGCAACTGCCCTCATATTTTCAAGTACCTGTGCCCTGGCTGAAGAGGGCAATACACAAAACCTGAATAACAGCACTGCTCAACAGGTACAGCCTGATTCTCAAGGCGCTGATGAAAACGGCTTTTATGCAGGAGCCAGGATCTATATATCTGATAAGGTCAACGCCCTTTTAAGAGCAGAGCCTGCAGCCAACGTACGAAGCATAGGTGTACTCCATCCTGGCGATCAGGTGATCTTTGTAGCTTATAACAAAGACAGACGTTTTGCCCAGGTTAAAGCTAACGGCGGTACCTACTGGATGCGTACAGGCGATCTGCAAAGCAGTCCTGCTGCTGTCAATCAGCTCGAGAGCATGCAAAATCAGATGGCAACTCTCAAGGAGCAGATTGATGCTTTATCCAATACGGACAGCGGACGTGAGATCGAGGAGTTAAAAGCTCAGGTTGAATCATTGAAAGAAGAAAACAGTAATCTCAAGCAGGCTCTTACCCAAAAGGAAGAATCAATAACCAGACTTAGAGAGGAAGCCAAGACCTCTATTATCAATGCTGAGGAAAACCGTGAGCTTGACATGCAGATGCGCTGGTGGATACAGGGAGCCCTCATTGCCCTTGGAGGAGCTGTCGCAGGTATTATCTTTATGATGCTCCCCCGTCCCCGTCGCCAGAGACAAAATCGCTATTAAACTTTACACAGCCCCCGGCAGTGGTTATTCAATCTGTTTAAAACGGACAAGACTTACATCATTGCCGTTGTGTTTTCTCTGAGCCTTGACCCTGATCAGCTCGACCTTATTAACTATAGCCAGATCCTTAGGCCCTACCGTGTTATAACGCTGGTGCACAGAGCTGGTATAAATTCTCATCCCCAAAAGAGACTGAGCCACATTATCATCAACAGCAGGCAGATTAACACCGCTCTTAGTCTGGTTTTTAAGATAATTTACCGCTGACAGCTGTGCCATCTCATGAGCTAGATCTATTTTTTCCTTGGCAAACAAAGAGAAAGCAGCAAATCCTATCATTACACCTGCATAGGAGATCATGATGATACGCAAGACTCTAAAATGAAATTCAGAAAAGGTTAAGAGCTTTCTTACAGAAAGACCAGGCTTAGATTTCATTGATGCAGCTCCGGCGCATTACTCTCAGTATCTTGCATTCCTGCCGCTCCCTGCACGTTTTTATCTGTTATTTCAGGAGCATTTTCCACATTCAAATTTAAATCCGATCCGTCAGCTGTACTCCTGTTATCATCAGGAGAGTTTGCCGCATTTTTAGCCTTTGGATCTGGCGTTACTGCAGATAAAGTCTTAGCTTTCAATTTCTTAAAATAAAGCTCATAGCCGCCATTCTTAAAAAGGTAAGGCCCGTTTTCACAAGACAGATCAACTGCAAGCTCCTGCTCCTCATCAGTTGTATAGCGATAGTTAAAAGCCTTTAGCGCAAGTTTATAATCATTTTTATCCCTGATAGCTCCTGCCTTAATGTGCAAGGCCTTCTCAAGGATCGGGATTTTATCCTTATAAGCATTGGTAGATGTATCTGGAAAATCCTCAAATTCAGGGATCACCGCGGTAAAATTACCGGCAAACTGTGCTCTTATATAATTATTCTTAAGCCTGAATAAATGACTTCCCATCAGCAGCTCTGATGAATCATCTTCAGGATATACCTTTATCACCACCGCATAATACGGACTCAGATCCTCATCTAAAAGAGACAGCACTGCAGGCCGTCCGGCCTTGACCACATCATCAAAACTACCTTGTCCCAGCGCACAGTAAATATCGGTTTTAGCAAGATCGGCACAGGTAATCTGTCTGCCGTCCTTACGTGCATAGCCCCAAAGCTTAATAAGAGAGCTTTCAGCATCACTTCTAAATACCGCATTTTTTCTGTCCAGATAGAACAGCTGTAACGCTCTTCCGCGGGAGGTCTGCTCCCAGGCCTTGGATTTAGCATAATCCTCACCGGCACTTACTATACTCGATGATGAGGATAGAGCCTCCCTGATAGTGGCATCCTTAAGTACATTAGGAAAGAGAAAATAACAGCCGAGGAAAGTTAATACCGCCAGAGCTCCACCTAAAGCAGCAAAAGGGATAATAAATCTAATAAAGGCAAAAGATGATTTAAAGGTTGCCCGACATCTGTCTTTTAAAGAGCGACCGCGTGATCTCACCTGAGATACAGCTTTTCTTGCAATACGGGCACTTACGATCTGCTTTTTAAATCTAAATGCTTCGCTCAAGGCCTGATCGGCTATTGAATTTACCAGACGTGGTAATCCCCTAGAGCCCTTATAAATCACCCCGATTGCCGAGGAGGTGAATAATGGCTCATGACATCCTGCCTGCTGCAGCCTGAAGCTTATATAAGACAGCATTTCATCACGCTTTAAAGCAGGAACTGAGGCAAAGGCTTTAATCCTAGTTAAAAGCATATGGTGGATAGGATCATGTATACGCGCTACCAGTTCATCCTGACCTGCAAGCAGTATGCTGATGCGCTGCCCTTCATTTCCTTCAAGATTACTGATTAATCTTAGCTGCTCCAGACAGTCATCAGATAATCCCTGTGCCTCATCAACTATGAGTAAAGTCCCCTGTTTTGCGTTTCCTGATTTATCAAGTAGACTTCTTAATTTAAAGGTCAGCTCAGGTATGGTCTCAAGTGAGGTTGCAATCATGCCACAAGCACGTAGCAGTGTTGCAAGCATGGTATGAGGAGACACCCGCGGATCATCGATGGTTATGATCCGCATACGCTGAGGCAGCCCGCGGATCAGCATACGAACTAATGTGGTTTTTCCGGAGCCTGACGGACCTGAAAGCACACACACCGCACCTTGACGCATTAACTGCTCAGTAAGTAAAGACAAAGAATCACGCTGTGAGGAACCAACGTAATAAAAACGCTCGTCAGGCAATCCGTCAAATGGGAGTTCATCTAGCGAAAAGAATTTTTCGTACATTTTTAAATCTTAAAGAGGATGAAAAATTAGCTCTTTTTTATCTTAAATCAATATATCGCCTGCAACAAACAGCTTATTATTCTCAACTGTATAAAATATCGTCTAAAGACATCTTAAAGTGTAAGACAGCTATGCATCCGCCTAAGGTATTAATTGCTGATACTTATAAAGCCTTTTATATTCAAACAACTTCCTCAAAATAGCACAAAGATGCCATATTTTTAAACAGAAGCTGAAGCAACGATGCTCTTTTGCTTTAAAGAAAACACAAGTCCTATTCTTATAAGCTCTCTGCCCTGTGCCTTACTCTCTCCATAGTGCTTTTCTTTTATCTGAGTTACCGCTTCATCAAGTAAGGTTTCGATTTTTTTAGACGGCGCTCTCTTAGCTTTTCTGTCATCAAGTGCTTTAAGCTCCAGTACAAAGTATCTGTTTCCTGCTGTAAACTCTAAATCAGAGCGTCCATGCGCATTAGCTAATTCAGAGAAGGCATTAACATCTCCTCCCATGAGATAAACCAGTAAGGTATTTTGAAAAGATGCTTCATTATTAATAGGGAAGCTCTTATAGTTAATTCCGGTGAATACGGTATTGAGCTTGTCTACTATTTCATCAACACTCTGCGTTGCAAAGAGCTTGTGTGCATCCATACGGATTTTGGCATCAGGATTATTTCCTTTAAAAAGCTCCTCAGAATAAAGCTGAGCCATGGAGGTGGCAACTTCAGTGTTGGGGTAGTTTAAAATAAAGGTATTAGGTGATAGTGCCTCTTTAATAGTGAGATAACCTGTCTGGTATAAAAGAGCATAATCATTGAGATTATTTACCTCCCTTGATGAGTCAAGCTCACTTAAGGTAATAAATTGATCCTTGCCATACTCATTGATATCTCTTAGTGCATGCTCTGCAATGTAGTTTAATAATAAGGATGGCTGACCGCCTGATGTGTACCAGTAATTTCTAAAACCTTTTTCAGGAGCATTTAAAAATGAAAGTACTGACCATGGGGTATAGACATGAGTTGATGCTTCATCATCAAAGCAAAAGCCATCATAGCTTTCTTTAATCTTCTTGAAGCACTCGTCAACACTGATATCTAATACCCGGGATGCGTTTTCTACAAATGGAGTGAAGTACTCTCTTACCTCATCGTCGGTATAGCCCAGTAATGTTCCGTATTTTGCATCAAGACTGATATCGGTTACATAATTGGTTTCTGAGAAAATACTCAGGTTCTTGTATTTGCAGATGCCGGTGAAAAAGAAGAAGCGTAACTTGCCACTTATATCTTTAATCAGGATATATAACTTATTAAGCTCGCGACGAATATCTTCAAAGAGCTCAACATTATTTAAACAATTATTTAAAGGCGCATCGTATTCATCGATAAGCAGGACTGGAGATATACCATCCCCCTCATGGGCATCAAAGTAATCTTTAATCCTTGATACAACATCATCTGAGGTCACAGGAAGCGTGAGACCTGCCTTATTGAAGGCCTTGGCTACATAGTCATTCATCTGCGATTTAAAGTCAGCAAGAGTTGTAAAGCTTTTACACAAGGCAAAATTTATTCTGATGACAGGATAGGTTTTGTCATGCCACAGCTTTTCAATAGCTAAGCCTTTAAAATCCTGCAGACCGTTCTTAAACAGGCTTTCAAAGGTAGAAATGAGTAAGGTCTTGCCAAAGCGTCTTGGTCTTGAGAGAAAAAATCTGCCGCGTCTTACTGCTAACTTATAGATTAATGCGGTCTTATCTACATAGACCATATGATCACATCTTAAGTCAGTAAAACTGTCTATTCCGCAGGGAAGAGCTGCTAATTCAGCATCAGTCATCAGTTGCTTTTCGTTATTCATCTCTCTACCTTCTTCAAGCTAGCTTAAAGCCAACAAAGCTCTTATGCTTTAAAGAATATACCCCGCCGATTCTTATATGCTCTCTGCCTTGAGCATAATTTTCACCGAAATGTTTTGCCTGTATCTTTGTTACAGCTGTAGCAGCAAGAACTGGATTTTCTCAGAGCGACATAGCGGAAAAAGAACAGCCAGAATCAGAGGAAGATATTTAAATATCATCACTGTTCATTAGCTCCTTTTCCATATTTTATTCTCTACCTATTTCAATTACTGTATATCTAGTTATTAGTTTTTGAAGAAATCGTCAAATCATAAGAAATTATCGGATAGTTCTTCTATTTATCGGTCAGTAGCCCCTTGAACAATATCTACTCTGACCACTGAATTTATTGATTTCACCCCAAGATAACTTTTCTTCATCACCATAATAGACAAGGGGCACAAAGATAACAATATGCGCCAGTTCAAATTTCTGTCTCAAACGTTTGCCTTTTTATTAATATCATTCTAATATAGGCATTAGTAGCTTTTATTTTTTCTTGGAGAAGATTATATGAAGATCGCTCTCATATTAGAGAACTCTCAGGCTGATAAAAATCCCGTAATTTTCAAGGAGCTAAACAGCGTTGCCTCAGCTCATGGACACAGTGTTGCAAACTATGGCATGTATGCAGCTTCCGATAAGCGCCGTCTTACCTATGTAATGAACGGCCTGCTTGCTGCAATTGTACTCAATACCAAGGCTGCTGACTTTGTCGTAACCGGCTGCGGTACCGGTGAAGGTGCATGCTTAGCCCTAAATTCCTTCCCCGGTGTTGAATGCGGTCACGTAGCCAATCCTGTTGACGCCTATCTCTTCACCCAGATCAATGCAGGTAATGCTATTTCATTGCCTTATGCTCTGGGTTATGGCTGGGGTGGCGAGCTTAACCTGCGCTATACCTTTGAAAAACTCTTTGTAAACGAGTTTGGCGGTGGCTATCCTCCTGAGCGTGTGGAGGCTGAGCAGTCAAACAAGAAGATCCTGGATCATGTAAAGACCATTACCCACCGTCCTCTTATTGAGGTTCTGAAGGGGCTTGATCCTGTATTTGTTAAAAATACCATCGATGATCCTCAGTTTGCCGATCTCTTCTACGCAAACTGTCAGGATCAGGAAGTTGCAGACTTCTTAAAGTCTCTCTAACTTTTTCCTATCTCCAAGGGCCCGGTACTGCCGGGCCTTTCTTTATTTCCCGTTCATACGCATAAACTCTTCAAAAGCCTTAAGCTCGGCTTCAAAGTCCTCCGCCCTGCTTTTCTTAAGATCCTCACACTCATTTTTAAAGGCCTTTGCAAGACGATCTAAAACGGAGATTATCCTTGCAATTAATTCCTGACAGGATCCGTCATCTACCCGCCTGAAACTCAGATAATCTGCAACAATACTCTCAGTCTTTGTTAAATAACGACGAAGAAAAGCCTCAAGAGGAGCATTAGCCTCACTTGTGGAATTTAAAACATTTAGCAGATGCGTTGCAGATTTTAGAATCGATATGAGAGGCTTTTTTATTTCATCTGACAGCGCTTTTTCTTCATTTGCAAGAGATAGAAGACGCGCAAGACTTTCATCAAACTGCGGATATTTAGACTGTGTTTTTTCTGAACTGTGATCACGGGAGTCCTCTTTTCTGTTATCAAGCTTCCTGATAGTATCTTCGAACTCTCTGATTAACAGCTTTACCCCTGCGTCAAGTGAACTGAGGTTAATTGCCTGATGTAAAGAAACTGTATCACCCTGCTCCTGATTATTTTTCCCGCAAAAGCCAGTGCTGTCCCCTGACTTGAAGCCAAACAGTGTGTTAACGGATGCAACAAGCTTAATAGTCTCCTTAAAAGGAGAAATATCAGCTTTGATCACAGGAGCTATCTTTAAAAGATGCGCTGACAGCTCTGCAAGCTTCCTTAAATTGTCAGATAACTCAACCTCTGGCACTCTTGCAGATAAGTAAAGAAGATCTCTTTGTGCCTTAAAGCAGGCAGTACGCAGGCGCACGCTCTTCTCAATTCCAAGCGCCGCAAGAAGTACTGAATAACAAAGAGCTATGGCACCGGGAATGGTTATATGACCTTGATTTAAATAAAATACCCGATAGAAGGACGGGGATAAAGCAATTGCCAGAAATATAAGCAGGGGCAGAATTAAAAGCTCAGATAAATTCTTCCTGCCGTATATTAAGCGGCGGCTTACAAAGGTAACCAGCCCACCTGATATCACTGATGCACCCGGTGCCATACCGAAATAAAGACATACAAAGACTTCAGCGATGCCAAATAAAAGGGGGATCAGAAAGATGCTGCGCCTGATACCATCAAAGGCAGGACGGCATAAAAGCACCAAGCCGGTATAGGCACACAGAAATTCCAGAAAGCCTGCAAAGGCTCCGACTGAATGCTCTGACAATGTGATGCACATTGCAGCAACCACTGAGCATCCATGAACGAGAACACGCATAAGCGCGCCCTTAATAAAGATCATTAAGCCTGACGCGCCCATATTAAAAACTGCTCCTAAAAATTATTCACCGTTGCTTTCAGCCATCTCAATACTCTGAGCACGCTTTTGCATGCCTAACGACAGAAGCTTATCCCTTAACTGCTGCTCCATATTAGCAAGCTCGGCATTAGCCTTGAGACGGTTTTCATGGCCTTCCCTGGCAATTTCAATCGTCTCCTCAACGGCAGCAATAAGCTCCTGCTGTGTATACTGCAAGGTCTCAACCGAAACCAGCGGGCGCTCATTCTGACGGGCGGCATCGGTAGATGCCTGATGGAGCATAGAGGCATTACGCTTTAAGAGCTCCTCAGTAGTATCTGACACATCCTGCTGAAGTCTGGCTGCATTTCGCTGTCCCTGCAGCGATAAAGCCAATACCACCTGATTTTTCCAGATCGGAACAGCGGTTAGAACCGAGGACTGTATTTTCTGCGCAAGCATACGGTCACTGTTCTGGATCATACGGATCTGAGGTGCAGTCTGCAAAGTCACAGTACGCGAAACCTTGAGATCATGAATACGGCGTTCAAAACGGTTCAAGGTCTCAGCAAAATCACCAGCCTTCTGTGCATCAAGACCGTCACCGGTCTCCTTTGCCTTCTGGGTAAGCTCAATAAGACGACCGTTTCTGGCACGGTCAAGTTCTCTTTCACCCTTTTCAATACAGGCAGAAAGCTCACCGTAAAACTGTGAGTTATGAATATAGAGCTGATCTAAAATCTCCACATCCTTTAGAAGCTTAAGCTGAGCATCCTCTAAGGCAGAGCAGATCTCGGTAATTTCCTCAGATACGCTCTTATAGCGGGTCATAAGACTGCGGCTCTTATCAAAAAGCTTACCGATCAAAGGCAGTGAAGCCAGACCGCCTTTTGAAGCGGCCGCAGAGAAATCATTTCCGCGGACCTTCTGCAATAGAGCGGTCAGCTGCTCACCTGCAAGGCCGGCATCCTTCATCTGTACGCCTTGCAGAAGGGTGTCAGAGAACTGTGCGATCCTGTTCATAATCTCAGATCCGTAAGATGATGATAAAGAAGGATCATCAAAATCAATCTCCTGAGATACTGAAATTACCTCCTGCCCCTCCGGCAGGATCTCGCCCTCTACTGCTCTTTCACCCATTTATAACTCCAAAGAGAAAATACTAGAAGCCTAATTGCTCAAGAATATATGCTTTAACGTCAGCATACACAGGATCCTTTAGCACCGCCTTAGAAGGAAGAGCCACCTTATCCTGCAAGGCCCTAGGCAGAGCAATATCCGTGCCGAGGATCCTGTCAACTTCAGACTTGAACTTGGCAGGATGGGCTGTTCCCAGGAAGATACCGACCTCTCCATCCTTCAGGCTCTGCTGCAGGCATTTGCAGGCAATGGCGGCATGCGGCTCGGCAATATAAGAGGTATTCTTATAGATATCGCGCATGGCATTTTCTGTCTCTTCATCTGAAAGAGAGCCAAAATCAAAATCCTTTAAAGACCAGCCCTGCATTTTAACCAGAGCCTCAACACGCGGCCAGTTATTAGGACGGCTGATATCCATCGCATTTGACAGAGTAGCAACAGTATCATGAGGCTCCCATTTACCTGTTTGCAGGTAACGGGGCACGGTATCATTGGCATTGCAGCCAATTACAAAGCGGGCTTTCAGACCGAGGCTCTTGGCAATGAGACCTGCGGTGATATCACCGAAATTGCCGCAGGGCACAGAGAACACCACCTTTTCGCGTCTGTCCTCCGGCAGTTGAGCTACGGCCTCAAAATAATAGGTAACCTGAGCCAGCAGTCTTGCAATATTGATGGAATTTGCAGAATTAAGGCCAATAGTGTTTTTGAATTCAAGATCATCAAAGGCTGTTTTAACAATATCCTGACACTCATCAAAGATACCATTGATCTTCACTGCACGGATATTGCCACCTAAGGTTGCAATGAGCTTTTCCTGAAGCTCTGAGATCTTGCCATCAGGGTACATCACAACCACATCGATGCCATTCTGACCATAGAAGGCATCAGCGACAGCAGCTCCGGTATCGCCGGAGGTTGCAGTCAGAATTGTCAGGTGCTTATCTCCGCGGACTGCAGATAACACTCTTGCAAGGAATCTGGCACCAAAATCCTTAAAGGCCAGAGTAGGACCGTGGAACAGCTCAAGACAGTAGCAGTTCTCACCGACCTTGCTGATAGGAGCCTTAAAATTAAAGGCATCCGCAACAATATCCTCAAGCTCAGGCAACTCATCTCCGATGAGGTGACGCAAAATCCTCTGGGAGCGCTCAACCAACGGCATGGAAAGCAGTTTTTTTATCTCATCTGCAGAAAAAGGCTCGATATGATCCGGGAAAAACAGGCCCTGATCATGACCGATACCACGAACTACGGCCTCAGAAAAGCTTACGGCCTCATTATGATCTTTTAAATTGTAAAGTTGCATGAATTATTTCTCCCAACGCTCGGCATAGGCACCGCGGCGATCGATCTTGCAGATATGGCAAAAGCCGTCTTCATTTGCAATAAAGTTCTGCTCCAGGTATTTCTTCATCTCCCCGGCTTGAGCAAAGTCCTCAAACACGGAGAAGATTGAAGATCCCGATCCTGAAATTCCGGTAGCAAGAGATTTATGGCTTGAGCCGAACTCGCGTGCCTCCTTAAGTCCCGGGATCAGGCTTTCACGGTAAGGCTCGGCAATAACATCCTTAAGACACATGGCAGCTGTAGCAGAATCCCCGCGATGACAGCAGTCAACAAAGGCGGCAAGACGGCGGGCATAGGTTATTGCATCAGCGCGTGAATACTGAGCAGGCAGGATCTTGCGGGCGGCGTTGGTTGAAACCTTGATCCCGGGGAAGCAGGATACAAAATACCAGCTGTCAAAATCCTTAAGAGTCTGAGAGATGATGTTATTTTCGCCAACTATAAGCTGCAATCCACCCAGAAATGAAGGAGCGGCATTGTCATAATGAATGGAGCCTGAGATTTTTCCCTCAAGCTTACCCATCATAAGCAATAATTCCTTATCAGAGAATTTTCCGCCGTTTACCGCATCCAGCGCCACAATTGCGCAGACTACAGATGAGGCTGAGGATCCAAGACCTGAGCATACAGGCAGATTTTTAGAAAGAGTCATTCTGACATCTGCTGCTTCAAAGCCCTTCTTTAAAGCCTCCTCTTTATACAGGAGGTATGCATCATAGACGATATTGGCCTTAGGATCAGATGGCAGCTTGCCTGCAAAGCGTCCGGTCTGGGTAAGCTCACAGCCACATCCCTTATCTGCCTTTTCTATATAGATCTCATCACCTAATACAGTGTCATCCACAGGCTTTAAGGCAGCTCCAAGTAAGTCAAAACCTACAGACAGATTAGCCGCAGATGCCGGAGCATATGCACGAAATTTAATGGCCATATTTAACCCTCACGAGTCCAGTTCTGAAGTCTTAAAACATCAGATAACACACCTGCTGCAGTAACAGCAGTACCTGCACCGTAGCCTCTTACAACCAGAGGTATAGGCTGATAGTAAGCAGTGGTAAAGGCCAGTGCATTTTCACCGCCGCGAACCTTGAACAGAGGATCAGAGGGAGCAACAGCGGTTACACCGCAACGGCAGACGCCATCCTTGATGGAAGCTACATAACGTAAAACCTTACCCTGAGCCCTGGCCTTCTGTACCTTCTCTGAAAATTCCTTATCAGCATGCTTCAGAGTCTCCAGTACCTCATCGGCATCAGTGCCGCTTAAGTACTTCTTGTCAACAGCAAACTCAACTCTGACATCAGAGAGCTCAAGTTTCATGCCGCATTCACGGGCCAGGATTAAAAGCTTGCGTGCCACATCAAGCCCCTCAAGATCCTCTGCAGGATTCGGCTCGGTATAGCCCATTTCATAGGCCTTTGCCGTAGCCTCTGATAAGGTTGCACCATCCTCCACCAGACCGAAGATATATGAGAGGGTTCCTGACATAATGCCGGAGAACTCGATGAGACGGTCACCTGCACTCTGCTCGTTCTGCAAGGTGGAAATTACCGGCAGACCGGCACCGACATTGGCCTCATAGAGGAACTTGCGGTGGAATCTGCGTGCAGTTTCACGAAGCTTTAAATAATAAGCATATGAGCCGGTATTGGCCTTTTTAGAAGGGGTTACCACATGAAGTCCGGCCTTCATGAAATCACAGTAGGACAGTGCCAGACGGTCATCTGATGTGCAATCTACCAGGATGGGATTGACCAGATGGCTGTCATGGGTAAGTCTGCAGCACTCCTCAAGCGAGAATGGAGGCAGATCCTGAGAGTGCAGCTTATCATGATAGCTTTCAAGATCGATACCGGAGGCATTCACCATGAAATGACGGGAATTGGCAATACCGACAACTCTGATATCCACCCCCTGATGCTTAAGCAACGAAGGATGCATCTTCTTAATCTGCTCAATAAGCTCAGATCCGACACCACCTACACCTACTATGATCAAATCAAGTATCTGACGGGAGGAGAAGAAGGCCATATGACAGATGCGTATAGCCTCGGCAACCTTATCTCCTGAAATAACTGCAGAAATAGAACGCTCTGATGATCCCTGAGCAATGGCATTGATATTGATATTGGCCTCGGCAAGGGCTCTGAAGAATCTGCCAGAGGTTCCGGTAAGCGTCCTCATACCGTCACCTACCACAGAGATAATGGCACAGTTCTGGGTGACCTCTATCGGATCGAGCATGCCCTCCTTAAGCTCCAGAGCAAACTCATCCTCAATAGTCTTTTTTGCATGCTCAAGATCTGCTGAGGAAATACAGAATGAGATAGAGTACTCAGATGAGGACTGAGTGATAAGCACAATGGAGATACCGGCACGGGATACTGCAGTAAACAGGCGTCCTGCCATACCCACCATTCCCTTCATGCCGGGGCCTGAAATATTCACAAGAGAAATATTCTTTAAATCAGAAATTCCCTTAATGGGAACAGAGCTGTCTGATTCATTGGAGATTAAGGTACCGTCACCATGAGGATTGTTGGTGTTCTTAATCAAGCAGGGAATACCGGCAATTACCAGCGGAGCAATGGTACGCGGATGTAATACCTTGGCACCGAAATAAGAAAGCTCCATGGCCTCCTTATAGGACATGCGCTTTAAGAGCAGGGCATCAGGAACAGCACGTGGATCACAGCTGTAGCAGCCGTCAACATCAGTCCAGATTTCACAGCATTTTGCATTACAGATGTTGGCAAGACAGGCTGCAGAATAGTCAGAGCCGTTGCGTCCCAAAAGCACAACTCTGCCTTCTCTGTCACCGCCTGCAAAGCCGCTCATCAGGGTAATTGCTTCCTGATCATCATCTGCAAGAGCCTCATAGGCTTTTTTAGATGCCTCAAGATCGACAGAGGACTCCATGATCCCGCCGTCTGTTACTAAAACCTCAGTCGGATCAATAACGCGTACCTTAAAGCCGCGGGCGCGCAAAAGCTCAGCCATAATCGCAATTGAGAAGCTTTCACCACGGCTTTCAATGAAAGCCTGTACACGCTCGGGACACTCCCCCAGCATGGCGGCACCGCCGATGCGCTTCATGATAAGGGCCATGGTTTCTTCAAACTGTGCCCTTACAGACTCAAGATCATAAGAAGGATGCTTTTGCGCAAGAGTTGTGAAAATAGGCTCAACAATCTTTCTAATCTGAGTGCTTTGCTCCCTGCCATCATTGCCGTTAATGCCAGACTGCACCAATGCTACCAAGAGATTGGTGATTTTGGCAGGTGCTGACAGCACCAAACAGACGCGATCAGTTTTTGCCTCATCTGCGGCGATGTCGGCAACACTCATAAAGCGACTGGCGTTGGCGACACTGGTGCCGCCAAATTTAAGCACGCGCATGTATAACTCCTAAGTAAGATTGCTTTTATGCATCAGCAGGCTGATGCTGTACTTTCTGCAAAAATTTCAAGGTCTAATCTGTTCATTTTCTTAAGCCTTTACACCTTTGTCAAATCTATTAATCCAAAGAAGCTGGCAAATTCTGCCATTTTAGGAAAAAGGATAATTACCACCTGCTCAGGCAAGCATTT
Source organism: Akkermansia muciniphila (assembly GCA_963622535.1). Classification (GTDB taxonomy): domain Bacteria; phylum Pseudomonadota; class Gammaproteobacteria; order Enterobacterales; family Succinivibrionaceae; genus Succinivibrio. Next base: position 8,873 of record CAVFIO010000026.1, on the reverse strand, counting down.
ATATTATTGATTTATAAAGATTTTATTTCAGGCATAAAGCTTGCTCATAACGCTTAAAAATCTTTTCCATTTTGGTGAAAAATCCATGAATAACATCATCTGTAATACCAGGTTGCAAATCCCCGCAACGGTACAGCTGCACTGTGCTGATAAAATGCCCGAGGCTGAAATGAAAAGCACTCCCCTATCGCAGCAGATTTATTCAAACTCAGACAGCAGCAATTCGGACTTAGAAAGCACAGCTGATGGAGATGATTTTCTGAGGATCCTGCAAAAAACTGCCGGCAATGAGAGCGCGCAGGATATGGAAAAGAATCAGGGCACGCAAGAATTGCCAGATACATTGCTCAATACGTTGCACAAAACAGGTTATGCGATCACTTCTTTAACAGTACTTCAAAACAGCATGCAGGCGATCCCAAGAAACTGCCAGGATGTTTTGACATTTAAATTTCTTCTTGAAAACGAAGAGAGACTTACCCCTGATACTGCTTATATCTCCCCCGTATCAAGGCAGAAGTGCTCCGGCTTACAAAACTCCGGTATTGCTTTTCTGCCTTTTCTTAATCTGCGAAATGAAACAGGGGCTTCAAGAAGGCTATTCAAGAAAAAAATTTTCAGAGATTTAACTCATAAGGATACCAACAATAAAAAAAATTATGACATCTCAGAGAGAGACGATTCTGCAGGCTTTCTGGCATATTGATGCGCTTTCAACCATATAAAAGGCATACCAAACTTTATTGATGCAATTTATGAAAACGTTTTCATAAAATGAAAATTTCGGCAAGTTTTGTTGTATTATATGTATATGCGTGTGCCTTAGTACCAAAAAAGACACCCGCTTGAACATTCACTTTTCAGATCATGGAGCTGCATCCTCTGCAGGGATGCTGAAGAAAATAATATGAGAAAACTTCTTGTGATGGGCAACTGGAAACTCAACGGCACCAAAGACAGCGTCAAGGAGCTGATTACCGCTTTTGCAAAGGCTGCTGATGCAGTAGGTGATAAGGCAGAGGTTGCAATCTGCGCACCTGCTATCTTCATCGGCTCTGTTGAAGCTCTGGCAACCGGTTCTAAGCTTGCCTGGGGTTCTGAGGACGTTGATGTTCACACCAAGGGTGCCTACACCGGTGAGAATTCACCTGTCATGATCAAGGAGTTTGGTGCCAAGTATGCTATCGTCGGTCACTCCGAGCGTCGCGGCTATCACTCTGAGTCTCACGAGTATGTTGCTCAGAAATACAAGGCAGCTCAGGATAACGGTCTGGTACCTGTACTTTGCATCGGTGAAACCGAGGCTGAGTTTGACGCCGGCAAAACCATGGACGTATGCAAGGCTGAATTGAAGGCTGTAATCGATCTGTGCGGTATCAAATCCTTTGAAAATGCCGTAATTGCCTATGAGCCTATCTGGGCTATCGGCACCGGCAAGACTGCTACCCCTGAGATTGCTGAAAACGTTCATGCCCAGATCCGCGAGTATCTCAAGAGCTTTGATGCTGAGGTTGCTGCCAAGGTTCAGATCCTTTACGGCGGTTCCTGCAATGCCAAGACTGCTCCTGAGCTCTTTGCACAGGCAGACATCGACGGCGGTCTGATCGGCGGTGCCTCTCTCAAGGTTGACGATTTCACATCCATCATCAACACTGCAGCTTCCATCTCCAAGTAATAAAAAGTCGATATAAAAAAAGGACAGCTTGAATTATGGCTTCAATTAAGAAAATCGGTGTTCTTACCTCAGGCGGTGATTCACCTGGTATGAATGCGGCTATTCGTGCAATTGTGCGTACCGGCCTCGACTACGGATTCCAGATGTACGGTATCCGCGACGGTTACATGGGATTACACAATAACGATATCATTCAGTTGGGTCGTCACAGTGTTTCCGATCTCTTAAATCGTGGCGGCACCTTCCTCGGTACTGCCCGTTTCCCTGAGTTCAAGCAGCCTAAGGTTCGTGAAGAATCAGTAGCCGTAATGAGAAAGGTAGGACTCGATGCACTGGTTGTCATCGGTGGTGACGGCTCCTACATGGGTGCCAAGTTCATCTCAGAGCTGGGCTTCCCTACCATTGGCCTGCCCGGTACTATCGACAACGATATTGCAGGTACCGACGCAACCATCGGCTTTGATACTGCCCTGAATACCGCAACTGACGCAATCGACAAGCTCCGTGATACCTGCTCTTCACACAAGCGTATTTCCGTATGTGAGGTTATGGGTCATCACTGCGGAGATCTCGCTGTATCCTGTGCTGTAGCCTGCGGTGTTGAGGCAGTACTGGTGCCGGAAGTGCCCTGGAATAAGAAGGACGTCTATGCTTCAATCAAGGCAGGTATCGATGCAGGTAAGCGTCACGCGATCCTGATCGTCTGCGAAAATCAGACTGATGTCTATCAGATGGCCAGGGAGCTTGAGGCTTTAATCGGTCTTGAGACCCGTGCTACCGTTTTAGGTCACATTCAGCGTGGTGGCTCACCCTCACCATATGATCGTGTGTTGGCCTCCCGTATGGGCGCATATGCAATTGAGCTCTTAAGAAGCGGTCAGTCAGGCCGTTGCATCGGTGTACAGAACGGTGAACTTGTTCACATGGATATTGTTGAGTGCATTACCAAGCACAAGCATCAGTTCATGAAGTCCACCTATGATCTTGCACAGACCTTAAGATAATATCTGCTTTTTAAGCTGATGATCCCCGGCTAAAACCGGGGATTTTTATTTTGCAGAGGGATCAATAACGTTCCCGTCAGCTCCGATGGCCATAGGCCCCTGAGCCTCACCCAGATCATCTGCAGAGCTGCTGCTGTCCTCTGTAACAGGCATACCATCAGGACCGATACTTGCAACTCCGCCACCTGGCTCAAATAACTGAACCTCAGGTGGACTCTCCTCTGGTTTCTTCTGTCCGTCACTTAAATTCAGCTGATTGTTATCCTGTGGCTCAAGCCCATCACCAGGCTCAGATCTCTTAAAGCTCCATCCTTGTGTTACATAGCCCTCAGGCTCTTTAGTAACATAATCAGGTGCGTACGCTCCCCTCGATCCTGAGGCCTTATTAAGCACTACACAATCTCTGGACACAGCATCAGATAACTGCATAAAACCTGCAAGCGGGATAGAAAATACTCTGGGATTTGCCCTCTCCCCCTGCAGTATTGCTACATGAAGGGTTCCCCCCTCTCTTAACTGCAGAAAAAGGTCGGAAATGCTTTTCTCCTGACTTTTGGATAACGGAGCAAAGATGAGACGTGCCGGGGGTAAATATTCCCCGCGCAGGGAGTACTCCTGCGAATCATCCACCATAAAACGGACAAAGGCGTAGCCGTTAAACTGATCAGAGATCCTTATATCCAGAGGCTGAACATCAATTTCAAAGGAGGGGATCTGTGACTTAAAGACACAGCCTACGCGAAACACAAAGGAATTTACAAGACCCTGTCTTAAAGTAAATCTGGCCTCGTGATTGAGAACGGCTCTGTCTGCACGCAGCATACGCGCAGGAGAGCCTTTTGAAATCTGATAATCAGGATCTTCATTAAGACGCCACATCCCTGACGTCCCCATGCTCCATCCTGATACATCTGCAGCCTGAACACCCAGAGCAAATAAAAGAGTGCCCAGCGCTATAGCTTTCTTTTTAAAACCCATGCACCTATTTTAGTAGAGTACGCGGCATTTTACTGTGCCGGGGATCTGCTTTAGCAAAGGTACAACCTCACCTAAATCCTTAGTGTGCACATCCATAACCACATAACCTACATCAGGCAATGTCTCCAGGTACTGCGATGCCACGTTGATATCAAACTTGGCATAAATCTCATTGATTGCACGCATAACACCCGGAACATTAGCATGAATATGCAGAATACGGCTTACGTCCTCACGCAATGCCGGCAGTGAAACCTCAGGGAAATTGACTGCAGTCAAAGTAGTACCGTTATCTGAGTAGAGAGATAACTTTTCTGCAACCTCAGTACCGATATTACGCTGAGCCTCCTCGGTACCGGCACCGATGTGAGGAGTCAGGATAACATTATCAAACTCACGCAGAGGAGAGACAAACTCATCGCCCTTGGCCTTAGGCTCCTTGGGGAACACATCACAGGCAGCACCAGCAACCTTTCCTGAGCGCAGGGCATCACATAAGGCGTCCACATCAACTACGCTGCCACGGGATGCATTAACGAAACGGACCCCGTCCTTCATCTTTGCAAAGGCTTCTGCATTGATCATATTCTTGGTAAGAGAGGTCTCGGGGACATGCATAGTGATGATGTCAGAGCCGGCAAATAACTCGTCAATGGTATCGACCTGCACAGCATTACCCAAAGACAGCTTGCGCTCGATATCAAAATAGATAACCTTAAGACCCAGGGCTTCAGCAATAATTCCAACCTGAGTACCGATATGACCGTAGCCTACGATACCAAGAGTACGTCCGCGAGCCTCATGATTGCCACCTGCAGTCTTATCCCAGCCGCCACGGTGCAGCAATGCGTTACGACGGGGAATATCACGTAAAAGCTGGAGATATTCGCCGGTTACTAGCTCGGCTACAGAGCGGGTATTGGAGTAAGGTGCGTTAAAGACCGGAATACCGAGCTTGGCTGCAGCCTCTAAATCAACCTGATTGGTTCCGATGCAGAAGCAGCCGATCGCGATCAGCTTTTTAGCGTGGGAAAGTACATCTGCAGTAAGCTGAGTGCGTGAACGGATACCGATAAAATGCACATCGGCAATTGCATCCAAAAGCTCCTGTCCTTCATAGGCTTTCTTTTCATAAACCACATTGGTATAGCCTGCGCGCTTTAAAGATTCAACTGCGCTGGGATCGACACCCTCTAAAAGCAGGATCTTAATCTTATTCTTTTCAAGTGAAAGTGAAGGCTGCATGTGTACCTCGATTGACTACTGATTAGTTGTCACTTATTCAATTTATGTCAGGAAAAAATGAACCCGGCATTAAGCCGGGCACAGTAATTAGGCATTACGCTTACGACGCTCGACCACGGCCTCGCTCAGACGCTCCAGCAACATCTCGGTATCCTCGATGTTAATGCAGGCATCAGTAACCGACTGACCGTAGGTAAGCTTGGAAAGATCAGGACACAGATCCTGACGTCCCTCAACGATGTTAGATTCAAGCATCAGGCCGAAAATACGCTTGTCGCCACCTGCAATCTGGCCGGCAACATCGTTTGTCACCTCAATCTGACGCTTGAATTCCTTATGAGAATTGGAGTGAGACGCATCGATCATGACCATCTCTTTAAGTCCGCTCTTTTTCAGAACCTCACAGGCTGACTGTACATCCCTGGCACTGTAATTAGGTTCCTTACCTCCACGCAGGATCAAATGACAATCCTCATTACCACGGGTATGGACAATGGCAATATGGCCCATCTTGGTAACAGACATAAAGGTATGCTCGTGCTGAGCGGCAACAGTTGCATCGGCAGCAATCTTTACACTGCCATCAGTTGCATTCTTAAATCCCACAGGGCAGGACAGGCCGGATGCCAGCTGACGGTGTAACTGGGATTCTGTGGTACGGGCACCGATTGCACCCCATGAAATGAAGTCATCGATGTACTGAACAGTCATGGTATCCAGAAATTCCGTTGCAGCCGGCATGCCCATAGAATTGATATCACGCAGAAGCTTGCGCGCAACACGTAAGCCCTGATTGATATCATGGGAGTCATCAAGACGCGGATCATTGATTAAGCCCTTCCAGCCTACAGTAGTACGGGGCTTTTCAAAGTAAACACGCATGATGATGAGCAGATCTTTTTCAAACTTGCGACGCAGCGACAGCAAGCGTGTGGCATAGTCCATTGCTGCCATGGGATCATGGATGGAGCAGGGGCCGGTGATCACAACCAGACGATCGTCTTCACCGTTTAAAATATTATGGATCTCGTTTCGGGTCTGAGCTACCAAAGCTTCTGTAAATTCCGTAGCAGGAAATTTCTCTGTAACTGCTATCGGGGGGAGTACCTGATACATTGCACTAATCCTAGTATCAATGATCCCTCCGCACGCCTCATTTTGCGGCGGCAGGATCTCAAAAATATTCTTATTGGTCATATAAACCGCCTTCTGATTAATAGTTAAAATAAAATCGCCAATAATAATAGGAAGAAGCAGCGCACAACTGCACTGTATTTTTGACCGGAACCGACAACCTCTCTTTTATTTCATTCCTGATTAAAGTATTCACGATTTCATCCTTTTTAAATTAAAAAAGTGTCCGGCGTGACTGGACACTTTGCCAATCAGTTTTTATAAACTGAATACCGACATTATGAAAGCAAATTACAAAAGATACAAGTCCCCAAAGCAAATGAATGATTAGAGGTCAAAACAAAAAAGAATTTAAGGATTTAGGATAAGACTAAGAAAGGAGAAAGCTAAAACAATCTCCCTTCTTAACAGAAATCAGGAAATTAAAGGCTTTTTTTAAGACATGACTGCATAAAAAAGCCAGAAATATGAAAGTACCGTTTAAACACCGGCCTTGCGACGTCCGATGACAGCCTTACTCAGTCTTTCAAGCAGCATCTCGGTATCCTCAATATTGATGCAGGCATCAGTAACCGACTGTCCGTAGGTAAGCTTTGAAAGATCTGAGCAGAGGTCCTGACGGCCTTCAATAAGATTAGATTCAAGCATCAGTCCGAAAATGCGCTTTTCACCACCAGCTATCTGATTTGCCACATCCTCGGTAACCTCAAGCTGACGCTTATATTCCTTGTGGGAATTAGAGTGAGATGCATCGATCATGATCATCTCCTTAAGACCACTCTTCTTTAAAACAGAGCATGCGGCCTCCACATCCTGAGCCTTGTAGTTAGGCTCCTTGCCGCCACGCAAAATGATATGGCAATCCTCATTACCACGGGTATGAACAATGGCAATGTGTCCCATTTTGGTAACACCCATAAAGGTATGCTCATGTTGTGCGGCAACTGTTGCATCGGCTGCGATCTTTACACTGCCGTCAGTGGCATTCTTAAATCCTACGGGGCATGACAGGCCGGATGCCAGCTGACGGTGCAGCTGGGATTCGGTGGTACGGGCACCGATTGCACCCCATGAAATAAAATCATCGATATACTGCATGGTCATGGTGTCCAGAAATTCAGTTGCAGCCGGCATTCCCATTGAGTTGATATCACGCAGAAGGGAACGGGCAACTCTTAAGCCCTGATTGATGTCATGGGAGTCATCTAAATTGGGATCATTGATAAGGCCCTTCCAGCCGACGGTAGTACGGGGCTTTTCAAAATATACCCGCATAATGATGAGCAGATCCTTTTCATACTTGCGACGCAGAGCCAGCAAACGGGTGGCATAATCCATGGCGGCAACCGGATCATGGATGGAGCAGGGACCTGCGATCACTACCAGACGGTCATCTTCCCCGTTCAGGATCTGATGGATCTCGTTGCGGGTGCTGGCAACCAGATTTTCGGTAAATTCAGTAGCCGGATATTTTTCAGTCACTGCAATAGGAGGAAGTACCTGGTACATGGCACTGATCCTGGTATCAATAATACCTGAGCATGCTTCATTCGGTGATGGTTGGATCTCTGCAACGTTCTTATTAGTCATTTTTACCGCCTTTAATCTATTGAAATAAAATCGCCAGTAATTAAAAGAAGCAATGCACTGTTGAAGTGTATGAGGTAAGGTAAAAGCCTGTCTTCTAGCTAATTAAGGTTTTCCGATTTCATCCTTTCTTATGAATTTATAAAAAAAGTGCCTTCTCAAAAGACACTTTTCTTTTTTCAGACATGCTGAAAACGGCGCATTATGCAGTTAATTGAAAAAAGTTACAAGTACCTGCAGAAGATAAAGCCCCAAAATAAAATTGAAATACTGCATCAGAAATTTAAAACAAGGCCTACCGGGCAATGATCAGATCCGGTTACATCCTTTTCAATAAAAGCATCAGCTATATTTTCCTTTAACTCATCTGACACGAAGAAGTAATCAATTCTCCATCCTATATTCTTGGCTCTGGCCTGCATACGATAGGACCACCACGAATAGCTTTCCTTTGCATCAGGATGAACATAACGGAAGGTATCTATAAAGCCTGCCTCAACAAATTTATCAAGAAAGGCACGCTCTACAGGAAGGAATCCGGTTACATGCATATTTTGCATGGGACGGGCCAGATCTATCTCTTTATGAGCAATATTAAAATCACCGCACACTACAATCGGTTTCTTTTTTCTAAGCTCCATAGCGTATTTAAAAAAGGAATCAAAAAATCCCATCTTGTAAGGAACACGCTTATACTCTCCCGTAGGTTTTCCTGCTTCATTTAAGATTTCAGCACCTCCGTTTGGGAAATATCCGTTAAAGAAATGAAAATGCTCAAACTCCAGATGCACAATACGGCCCTCTCCCTGGAATTTTGGATCAGGCAACTCAAGCTCAACTGCCTGAGGATTAAGTTTTGAGAAAACAGCGGTGCCGGAATAACCTTTTTTAACAACAGAGGAGCAGAAAAAGGATTGATAGCCTTGCTTGTTAGTTATGCTGTCAGATAACTGAGATACCTCAGCCTTGGTCTCCTGAAAACCAAAGACATCGTAATTATCACTGCCAAACCACTGCTTAAAGCCATCCTTGGCAGAGGCTGCTCTAATACCGTTAACATTCCATGAAGCAAGTTTGTATTGCATAAAAATCCTTAAAGCTTGAATAACAAAGCATACTTTAACCTTGCTGTTGATTATACTTAAAAAGCAGTTAAAAAGAGCCGGTAGCGCAAGGATAGCAATGATCCCCAAAGACGACGCCTCAGTAAAAAGGTTAAATTTAATTTACGAACATGAGACCTACAGGAT
>CAVFIO010000025.1:0-24733 GCA_963622535.1 Akkermansia muciniphila | reverse complement strand
GTATTATTATATTTTATAAGTGTAGTGTAAATTGACTTGCAAAAATCACAATAAAAGCAGAGAATACAGCTAGAAGGAGTGGAATTTTATTAAGTAGTGAAAAAAAAGTGGAACTTTAATCTTATCGCGTAAAACTTTATCTTTGGAGGTGGTGTATGGGCTTATCTTCTGTACATAGACCAGATGGGTATAAAAAAGTTGAATCTGGATCCGGATCCAATACAGCATCTCCTGAGTGTGTTCAAAAGACAGAGCAGGATTACTGCGTCAGAGAGACTTCTGTTTCTGACGATTTGAAGGCTCTGGCAGATACCGAGCAGCATGAAATCCAGTCTTATGCTGAATGCAGGCTGCATGAGGTATGCAAAAAACTAGAAAATACCTACACACCATTTCTTTCAGCTCTTACGCATCTTTTTCCTGATCGCAAAGGCATCTAATCATGTGGGCACAATATGAAAATAATCGTTTTTCAGGGCCTACAAAACGGTGTAGGAACTTCAAGTATATGTTCAGCAACAGCTTATGATTTAAGTAAATTAGGTCATTGCGTATTGTGCCTTGATGCAGATTTTCTGCATATGCACAGTGTTCTTGATTGCATCTTCAATATTGATCATAAGGGCGATGGCTGGATCCAGATGGCAATGGAGGGCAAATCTGTTGTCTCCTATCCTTTGTATCTGGTCGATGATTGCAATTTTATTCCACGCGGACAGCGTGTCTTCTGTGCAAAAGAGCCTCTTGCGGCCATTATTCAAAATGCAATATCGGCTATTAAACAGTTAGAACGTGTGGATTTTGTCCTGATCGATGCCGGAGTTTGCGGATCATCAACAAGTCAGTGTCTCCAGACTTTAGCCGATCTCGTGATCACCGTAGTGTGTCCTGACACCAGTTCCCTAATTAGCCTTGATGAATGTGTGCTCTCAGATAATGAGTTTATTGTTTTAAACAAGCTTTTAAATGCATCCAATGTAATGCGTGATGTGTGCATGATGCTGCACCACAGTGCACTGTCAGAACATGTTCTAAAGGAGAGGATCGCCTTTGACGAGATGGTAATGAAGTCACTGCTAAAGCGTCAGCCCTTTACCCGTTATGTGCCGCAGTGCAGTTCGTCCTCGGATATCAGAAAACTGAGCTTCAGACTTATTGAGATGTGTCATCTTCAGAATGGAGGGGGCGCACAGTGAACTGCCTGGATTTCTTTGTGTCAGTCTGGAAACGCTGGCGCCTGCACGGTAGCAGCGTTGCTGTATGTCTGGTTAATATGACCTGTCTGCTTCTGCTGTATGCTTTATTTCCGATAGAGAACAGTATTTTTAACCATATAAAAGCAAACTTTTCATGCTTATATCCACAGATCGATCCTGACAGACCGCGCCTGTTTGATCCGCTGCGCATCGTTATTCAAAGCATCTATTTAAGTCTGTTCAAGGCCCGGGATCATGAGTATTTCAGACAAACTCAATTTGTTCTTGGAAATAAGCTGTGGAAATTTTTCTTTAAGGTATGCTGCAGGCCTATGATACAGCTTGCCTCGCATTTTACACATTCCATGCAGAATGACCGTAATTCAAGGTTTGTTCCTGTTCGTCATCGTAAATTAGCTCAGTTTTTACTTGTAGCCTCCTTCGTGGTTTCAATTATTGCTGTAACCCAGCCGTTTAGTGTCGGTTATCAGTTTATATTCGTGGGGTTGATGTGGAGCCTGGCTATGCTTTTGCGCGAAACCAGAAATCGCATAGCCTTAATGCTGATGATCTTCATTTCGGTAATCATATCCACCCGCTATATATACTGGCGCGCAACCAAGACAATTTTAACCTCCGACACCGTCACCATGTGCTGTGCCGTTGTGCTGCTGATTGCAGAGTTTTATTCCTATCTGGTGCTGGTTCTGTCATATTTTCAGGTAAGCTGGGTTCTTGACAGAAAGCCTTATCCTCTGCCGGAGGATACATCTTTGTGGCCTAGTGTTGATGTTTTTATTCCAAGCTATAACGAGCCGCTGGAGGTTGTAAAAACCTGTCTTCTTGCAGCATTAGGCCTCGACTGGCCCAAAGATAAGCTCAATATTTATCTGCTGGATGATGGCGGCAGACCAGATTTTGAGCGTTACTGCCATGAAATAGGTGTAGGGTACATAGCCCGCACCAAGCATGATCATGCCAAGGCCGGAAATATCAATCATGCGCTCATGCAGACTAACGGTGATTTAATTGCTATTTTTGACTGTGACCATGTCCCGGTCCGTGCCTTTTTACAGATGACCGCCGGATGGATGGTACATGATCCCAATATTGCCTTAGTGCAGACTCCTCATCATTTCTATTCAGATGATCCTTTTGAGAAAAATCTGGATCTGGACGGTCATATACCTGCAGAAAACTCTCTGTTTCATGATTTTATTCAAAAGGGCAACGATACCTGGAATGCAGTGATGTTCTGCGGCTCCTGTGCGCTTATCCGCCGTAAGCCGCTAATTGAAATCGGCGGTATTGCTGTTGAGACTGTAACTGAGGACGCTCATACCTCCCTAAGATTAAACCGTCACGGCTATTCCTCAGCATTTATCAGTATGCCTCTGTCTGCAGGACTTGCAACAGAGTCGCTTGCAGATCACATAAATCAGCGTATACGCTGGGCGCGCGGCATGGTGCAGATCTTTAGAACTGATAATCCTTTTAAGGGCAGGGGATTAACTTTGCCTCAGCGTATTTGTTTTGCCAATGCCATGATCCATTTCCTGCACGGTCTGCCGCGTATCATTTTTCTTATTGCACCTCTGCCGTACCTGTTTTTTAACATCTACATCATTTTTGCATCCGGACTGGCAATTCTGGCTTATGTATTGCCGCATATGGCCCATTCAATAATGACCAACCGCTGTATACAGGGAAATAAAAGATTCTATTTCTGGGGGGTGGTGTATGAAACCATTCTGTCCTGGTACATCACACTCCCGACTCTGATGGCACTGTTTGCACCTAAGATTGGCAGATTTAACGTTACAGCCAAGGGGGCATCAAATGATAAAACCTGGTTTGACTGGACCACTTCGCGTCCTTATCTTCTGCTTATAGTCTTAAACTTTGCCGCCTTCGTCTGGGGAACAGTAAGGATAGTTAACGATCCTTATGCTGATGTGATCATTATTTTAATCAACCTTTTGTGGGTGACCTATAACCTTTTGGTATTGGGGGCTGCGGCAGCGGTTGCCCTGGAGGCAAGACAGCTTCGCTCATCACCGCGTATTAAATGTGCCATGGGAGCCAGACTAGAGGTTTCGGGGGTTGAAAGCTTTGATGTCGAGGTATGTGATTTTTCAAAGGACGGATTAGGCATTAAGGTTGTGCTTGATGATCTCGGCAATACAAAACTGACTGAACTTCTGAAAAAGGGACAGATGGTACGCGTGTGCTTTGATGATGATGCAGCTTCAAGGCATTTCCTGGGAGAAGTGCAGGTTTCAGAACGCGGACGTATCGGTCTTACATTGCATTTTGAAAATTTGGAGGAGCAGATTGACTATGTACGCTGTACGTTTGCAAGAGCCGATCGCTTTGCGCACAGCTTTGAAAATCTGACTCAGGATACTCTGTTTAACGGTATCCGCACCTTATTTGTTCTGGGATTAAAAGGTTATTCCAAGATGGTTGATTATGCTCCTCACGGCTTTCGCGGAGCGGTCAAATCTATTTTATGGTGTTTGTTATTTGTTTTCAGTCTGTTGCCTCAGCCTCGTAATGGACATGCTCCTGAGCGCTGTAAAGCCTAAAGTGGGATGGAATATATGAAGAGTTACTTAAAATATATGATCTTAGGTGCGGTATTTACCAGCATGACCGTGATGGCTGAGCAGTCAGATCCTGCAGAGCTTGGCAGGGAGCAGGTATCAAATGAAACAGCCTCAGTACAGGTGCCCAAATCCCGTGTTGAACAGATTGCAACAAAGCTTGTCAGGGTCCCGCTGTCAACTCTGGATTGGGTTGATGAAAGCGGCGGGGTTGCATTAAGTGGAGCTACCCCCAGGCGCAGTGCGTATTTTGCTGTACGTCGCGATGAGCTGGTTACGGACGCTGCCTTTGAGCTCTACTTTACTCCGTCTCCGGCCCTGATCCCGAAAAGATCTCAGCTGAATGTATATTTAAACGGCTATTTACAGCAGACTCTGCCTATTGAGAAGGAGGAATTAGGTAACCGTATCTGTAAGGAGATCAAGCTTGATCCCCGTGCCTTCAAGGAGAGTAATATTTTTGAATTCGAGCTTATCGGGCATTATACAGATATATGCGAAAATCCGGTGGACACCTCTATCTGGCTAAATATCTCAGCTCAGTCACGTCTGCGTATTTTCAAGCAGCAGCTGGTCATAGCCAATGATCTGTCCTTCTTCCCTTTGCCGTTTTTTAATACCTCAACCAATGAAACATCACTGTTGTCTGTAGTCTTTCCAAAGATCCCTGATGATGAAACCTTAAAGGCTGCCTCAATCTTTGCATCTTTTGGCGGCGTGGTAACCAAATGGCGAGGCGTTGATTATCCGGTATTAATCAATGCCATGCCTCCTACAGGTCATGCCGTGATTTTTATCACCAATAACGATCGTCCTTATTTTTTAAAGGACCAGCCTAAGGTTGACGTTCCTACAGTTGAAATGATGGACGTACCCGGCAGAAGTGCCGATAAGCTTCTGGTTGTAAGCGCCCCTGACAGTGCAGGCCTTGTGCAGGCTGTTAAGGCCCTGGCAGTTGGCAATATCCTTTTTAACGGCTCTGTGTCAAAGGTTCTTGATTATCAGGAAATTGAAAAGAGACGTCCTTATGATGCTCCTAACTGGGTGGATATTACTCACCGTTTCACCATAGGCTCTCTTGCAAAGCAGGATGGACAGCTGTCATCTCAGGGATTTCAGCCAGCTCCTATCAATGTAGATCTTAATCTGCCGCCTGATCTTTATTTTGTGGACGGCTCACGTGTGAACATGAATCTTATTTACAAGTATTCAAAGCCCATGAAGTACGGTCTGTCTCAGCTGCGTTTTCTTATCAATGATCATCTGATCCGCTCTTATCCACTGGATCCTGATCATGACAAGGATGTGATTTCTGCAAATCTTCCCATGGCCGGCAATTTGAATTTATTCGGTCGCTCCAAGGTTGAGACCTCATATCTGAAGCCGCAAAACGTTCTGACCTTTGATTTTCGTTATGCTATGGCCTTCCAGTCAAAGGTTGATGAATGTATTACTACCCTGCCTATTCCTAACAGAGTAGAAATCGATCCTAATTCAAGCTTTGATTTTACCGGCATTTATCACTTTACCAGGATGCCTAATCTTACCCTGTTCTGGCAAAGCGGTTATCCCTTCTCCATTTATGCAGATCTGCAGAAAACGACTGCAGTTGTAAGTGATCCGTCTGAGGTAAGCAATCTGTCTGCACTGTTCAACATGCTAGGCCGTATCGGCTCGCAGTTAGGACATCCTGCGACAAACCTGACGGTCTGCACCGGGAATGTGAAAGCTGATGTTCTTAAGGATCAGGATGTTTTTGTTGTAGGTCAGATACCTGATTGTCTGCGTGTCGGGGACAATGTAAATGTGGTGTTATCAAAGACCAGACAGGCTATTTCAACCTCCTTTGATGATACCAGCGTCTATCGCAATACCCAGGATATTTCAAATCCTGTGGTACAGCATGTGGAAACGTCAGGCTTTGAGGGCGTTGGAGCATTGGTTTCCTTCAGATCTCCTTTGAATTCTGAGAGAACCGTGGTAGCAATGCTTGCAGACAGTCCTCACGGAATAGCTGATCTGAGCGCTCAGAGTGTGGTCTCGCAAACCAGAATTCTGCCATCTGGCTCGATTACTGTTTTAAAGGATGCTCAAAATCGTTCTTACAGCGTAGGTGAGACCTATTATTCAGGTAATTTGCCGTGGTATCAGCGCATCTACTATCTTTTACTTGAAAGCCCCTGGATCCTAATGTTCCTGACTTTGTTCTGCTGTGCTGTGTTCTGTCTTCTGGCATACAGATTTTTAAGATATCTGAAGCAGAGACGACTTGAACTTACAGACAGGCGCCATGCTCAGTAGGGAGGTATGAATATGAAAAAATTAAAAGCAGTTGTAGCTATCGCCTGTGTTCTGCCTGCTTTAGCGGTGGCATCCTCATGGCCTGAGTATGACGAATTTATGCATGAGCATTTATCAAATGGTGCTCTGATAGAAAATGACGGTCAGATCCTTGCAAAAAATATGGCTTATGGTTTGTTTCTTGCGTTGGCCAATGATGATAAGGCAAGCTTTGATGCCATGTATCAGGTCTGGCAGAATGTTCTGTGTGACAGAGATGTAAAGAGCATATTGCCAAGTGCCTATTATCCGCTTTCACATGAGCGTTACACCGATCCTCAGGCGGTAATGCTGGCCTCATATTCTTTTATTGAAGCATCAGCGCTATGGGGGGAAAAAGAGCTGTACCAGAGTGCAGTTTCACAGTTAGGACTGCTCTATGACAGCTGTACTGTCGAGGTTGATACTGTAGGAAGGGTGCTTAGCGCAAATAAGCAGGACAGAGCGGTAGATGTTGCCCCGTCAGCAGTCCCTCCTTTTGCAGTTTTTAACGTGAGCAGGGCCGAGCCCCGTCTGTCCTCTGTTATTTATGCAAGTTATCAGACTATGGTAAGAGGCTTTGGTGACGGCTATGCTGCTGATACCGTTGAACTTAATGCAAATGGTGATGTTGTATTTACCAGGGACAAAGGTGCTTCAGTAGTCGGCAGTGATTTTCTGCTGTATTTGGGTATTAGCTCTGATGCCGATCCGCAAAAGCGCCTGCTCTCTCCCTTGTTTAACTCCCTTAATATGAGGATGGAGGAAGGGCTTGCCGCACCTTATTTCGTAGATCTTTTCTCTCATGATGTGAGAGGTGAGGGGGCAATTGCTTTTGACATTGCAATGCTGAACATGAGCTCAGGACAGATAAGAGATCTGTTAAGAACCAGGATCAGGAATGCGCCTTTAAAGCAATATTCTCTGTCATCACAGCTTGCTGCTCTTATTGCAAAAGGAATTGATGAACGACGCTTTATGTTGGATGCGCAGGGATCGATGAGAATCAGGCCCTAGGCTGCAGGAGGGGGATATGCTTGCAAGATATCACATACTTGCCGCTGTGATTGCTTCGCTGCTGCAGGGAACTGCCGTTAATGCTCAGGAGCATATTTTAAACAGCATTTCTGATGGCAACGCTCAGGCTGTAACCTACAGAGCTAATGCTCAGCAAAAAGGCTTACTTGAAAAGAAAAGAGCTTTTGCTCAAAGCCGCTTTGATGCGGCATTAGAGCTTGATGCGTTAGATAAGCTTGCACTGCTGAAGGGGCGATCAAGCAAGGAGTATCTGTTTGCCTCCATCTCATATAAATTGCGTCAGGGAGGCAAGTTAAGAACTCAGGGGCTAAGTGATATCGAAAAGCTTTGCAGTATCTCCGGTACCTCCTATGAATGTGTTCAGGCCAGAGCTCTTGCGGAGGTAACTGATCCTGTTATGCGCGTAAAGCTGCAAGGCTTTGTTATGCATGAGAATAACTCTGATTATGCTAATGCGGTAAAGGATCTTGATGAACTTTTTCCTGATGCACCGGTAGCCGAGCATGAGCTGAGGCTTCGCTATTACACCATGATGGGCAATATTGAAGGTAGGGAAAAGGAGGCATGCTCAGGACTGTCAAGGATGCTCTCTGAGATCCCCTATGACAATGAGATCAAGCTGAAAATCAGGTATCTTGAGAATAAGCTTGCTGCACAGGGGCTTGCAAATGCTGCCATCAGAAGAATTGATGATCCCAAATATGCAAAAGATGCTCAAAATGATCTGCGCAGGGCTATAGCACTTGATCCGGACAATGCTCAATCCTCCTACTGGAAGGAGATATTAGCCTCAAGCGTTTATTACCGCACCGTCGACAAGGCTGATACCTTCTTAGCTAGAAATCCGCGTCAGGCTCTTATGCATTATAAGGAGGCTGTTTTATCTGATCCTAAATCACCTTATGCCTATGTCGGGCTTTGCAGAGCGTATGCGGCGCTGAAGGATGAACGTAATTTTTCCCTGTATGCTGAAAAAGCATTACTTACGTCTTTAAATGAATCCAGATCTGAGCAAAAGCGCATAAGAAATGTTATTAGATCCCTGGAGAGCGATTTATATGCTGATAAAGCTGAAAAAGCATTGGACAGGGGAGATACAAAGCGCGCGCGCGAGCTGTATGGCAAAGCCTTGGTTGTGACCAGAAATGATCCCTGGCTCTTTTTTAATCTTGCATCTTTAGAGGCTGAGGCTGGAAATAACAAAAGGGCTATAGAAATAATGGAGAGCGCGCCTTCTTATGTCAGGCAGTCATCAGAGTATGCTCATGCCTATGCCCTTATTTTAGATAAGTGCGGAAGGGAGCAAGAGGCACTGCTTGCCATAAAACCGTATATAGCCAAAGGTGGCAGCATCAAGAGGACATATGATCGTATTGAGACTGGTTTAAAAACAGATAAAGCGTCTGCCTGTATTGAAAACGGTCAGTACGATGAAGCCTTATCCTTGCTTGAGGATATCAACAGCGCGCGTGCGCTGTCCTTAAAATCTGACATCATGCGGGAAAAGGGCAACAGAGAGCTGGCTATTAATTTTGCAAAGCAGAGTCTGTCTTTAGATCCCGATCAAACCTATGTTCTGGCAGATCTTTGTAATCTGTATTATGAGGACGGCAGGAAAAATCAGGCCCTCAGCTGTGCCGGTGAGCTTAAGCGCAGACAAGACAGCCTGTCCTTAGATGAAAAGCGCTCGCTAGGTCAGTTATATGCAGCCTTAGGAGATAAAACTGCCGCCTTAAGTGTTTTTAAAGAGGCTCTTGATAGTGCTGATGATATTGAGGCAAAGCATGCATTTAAAGAGGAAACGTGTGCAGATGCAGGTGATCTTCAAGCTGTAGATACCTCGTATCATGTTTTAAGATCCTATTCTCTACCAGATGCATCCTTCCTGCACCGCTATCGTCTTCATGCTCCTTATACACCGTCAGGCTCTGCCAATGATGCAGTTTTTATGAATGATGATGAGGAGCACCTGCGCTCTAAGGCGTGGATCAGATCAGAGACTGCAACGCTTCTGGCATCAGACAGTGGCAGCGCTTCAGACAGTGCACAGCAGTTAAGACAGGCCTTAGGTGAGCTTGATGGCCGGGATTACAGTGAAGATCTTGCCTACACTACGGCACTCAGAACTCCTGATGAGGATGAGGACTGGCTGCATCGCTCAGTAAGAAGAAGAGGGGATGAGGCATATCTTAATGACACGGTAATAATTGAGGATGGCATCAGTCTCATAAGAGACAGCGGACACCCCGGGTACTCTGATAACAAGGGGTATATAAACGTACTGAAGATTTCCTTCCCCCTGTTTAATGGTCGCGCTGCTTTCCAGACTGACAGAGTCTTTATGGATCCGGGCTCACTCTCAGGAGGCAGATACGAGGATATGTTCGGAACTATCTTTGCAGAGGGGACTGACGATACCTCATCCCGTAAAAGAGTGACTGATACCTTTGCCTTATCCTATGCACAGGATAACTTCAAGGCAGATATCGGTACCGCGCCTGATATTAACAGCGGCGGCCGGGGCATCACCTTTGTAGGCGGTGCCAGTATGGATTTTGATTTTGGTAATTTATCCTTAACCCCGTATATATACCGCCGTGCAAAAGATAATTCGGTATTATCTTTTTTCGGCGAACGGGACAGCGGAACCGGTATACGCTACGGTGCTGTAAAAAAGAATGGAATAGGTCTCAGCGGGAGCTACTATTTAGGTCCTCAGGATGGATTGTGGTTCGACTCTTCATTTGAGATCCTGAAAGGAACCAATGTCAAAACCAATCGCGATTTGACTATGATGGGTGGCTATTATCATCATCTTATCGATAAGCCAAATGAACGCTTTACAATAGCGCCCTCTCTCATGTTTATGAGCTATGCCCATGATTTAAGTGGTTATACCCTAGGTCAGGGCGGTTACTATTCACCACAGCTTTATCTGTCATCATCCTTAACCTTGCGCTACATGCGCCGACATGAGGACTTCTCATATTTAGTAGAGGGCTCTGCATCTCTTGCCTTTGCGCATAAAAAATCTGAGGACAGATATCCGATTTCAGATCTGGTACCGCAGAGTGTCGCGGATAGAAATGCAGCTTCATCAGGTGACAGCTCTGTCTCCTTTGGCTTCGGGTTAAGAGCCGCAATAGAGCGCAGGGTTAATTCACGTCTTGTGGTAGGAGCAAGTACCTCTTACAGTAAATCGGAGGATTATTCTCCATTAAATTTCCTGTTCTACTTTAGATACTATTGCAGTGACTATTCAGGTGATCTTTATATGCCACCTGCAGGTCCTGTGCCTTATACCAGGTGGTGATGATTATGGATCTCGGTATCAAAGGCCTGTCACAAGGCCTGCAAAGCATAAGCTTCGGAAGATTATATGCAATTTCCTGTGCAGATGAATATTTAGCAACGAGGCTGGTATCGCATTATCTTGCATCGATCTCTAAGCTTGATATCCTGCGTTTTCTTGCAACTCAACTGAGATCTGAGGTCTTTACCAAGAACTGCCCGGCAAAGCTCTTAAATGATATCAAAGCTCATGTATACAGTATTAATGAGAGCAGTTGTATCACGTCAGCTATGCCTTATGAGCTTCGTTTTTTAAAAAAGCTGCCATCAGGATCCGTTGCAGTAATACTCATGGATGTAGAGGTTTTAAAAGCTCTAGATGCAGACAGCCGTGCCCGTTTTTTTAAAGATCTTTACTACAGCTGCTGCAGAAAATCTGCCGCCGTGCTTGTGTGTTATGGCAAGGCCTTTGAAAAGCTTGCCGTGAGCCTGCTTGAAAATACTGAATTTTTAAGCGGTATCTCATCTTTAGGTTATCAGAAAGGCAGCCCTTATCTTGATATCCTGCTGTGGCGGGATCAGGGGAGAATTGCCAGGGATCAGGCTGTCCTAATCTTAGATGAACAGGGCTTTGAGCGCCGGAATGTTAATGATGGAGAAATTCAAAGTGCTGATGATAAGGGAGTGTGTTATTTAAAAAAGAGCACTCTGGACTTTGATAGAAAGATTTATGACAGGATTAAGGTTTTTAATACGAATGAAGAGGTCTTCTCTGATGCCCTGGATAAGGCAACTGCTGCCAGCGTGTTCCTCTGTATTGAAAAACGTCAGGAATTAGAAAAAACAGCCAGGATGGTGTATGAATTAAGACATACGCTTGGAAATTTTCTGCATATCTTTATCTTAGATAAGGTAAACGGACTGCGAGCATCTTCTATTCGTTTTCTGCTTGCCTGCGGTGCTGATTTTGTGTTTGATGCAAATGCCAGATCTCCCTACATCAATGCTGTATTGCCATTATTGCTATCATCAGATCACCGCGGCTTTGCAGTAGGCTCATTTGATGATTTGTATAAAGGCTACTGCATCATGGAGGATGAAAGTAAAGGCTTTCTGGTATTTAAGGATTTTGCAGCTAAGGTCGGTGCAGCCCTTGATGATACCCCATACCTGCAGGGTGCAGGGGCTTTAGTGAAGCTCAGCCCTAAGAGCTGCTTTACTCCTGAGGATTGTATAAATATCTTCAGGCCAAAGCGTGGCGGTGATTTCTGTACGGTACGTGGAGATTTTGTGCTTGTGTTTATATCCTCATGCCTTGGCAGTGAAATACTGACCGCCTTAAGAAATATCTTTACGGTAGATCCTCTGTCGGTATTTGCTGCATCCTGTGTCTATTTAAGCCACGAAGATATCATCAGGGCTTTGAATGTCAGTATTGAGGATGATGACTGCAGGGGCGAGGATTTATTGCTGGGCAGAGGGCAGCAGGAGTCTGAGCAGAATATGGAGCGAAGAATAAGTACCGAGGGCATTTCCTCTTATATAACAACAGCTGATGATATTAAGGCAAGGCCTTCTTCAACCTCTCATCTTTTGAAAAGGGAGTGAGCATGAATTTATATGATTCCTTGGCAGTTTCGGATATTGTTTCTCTGGTTATGTTATCTGCTGTGATTTTTATACCGCTGGGGATGTTTTTTAAGACGCGTTGCTTCTCTTTGCATTTTTTAAGACGTATGCGCTGTATCTTCAGACGATCACTTAAGGACTGCGGGACTTTTTCTGATTTCATAAATCCTAAGCAATAGCGGGTAAGGTGTATGAAAAAAGGCTTTATTACCTGGCATTTCTCCGTTTTCTGGAATGCATTTTATATTTTCAAGCAAGGCCTGTGCTTTCTAGGCTTTATCGGATTTTCCTATCCCCTGAATATCCTTGCCTTTTGCTTATGTGGCGTACATTTTGGTAATAAGCTTATGGAAAGAGTCCGGGCGCTGATCTCCTGTCTTACAAGCCTGGCACTTTTATATCATGACTCCTTTTTACCAGGTATTGAGCAGATGATGGCTCAAAGGGACAATATTACCCAGTTCTCCTTATCCTATGTATTAGAGTTTATTGCAGGCTTTGTAAATGTACGCATGCTTATAGCAATTCCGGTATGTTTTTTACTGATGTATTTTGTATCCAGGGTAATTCGAGGCTGTACCCTGGTGTTTATGGGATTTATGGTTCTATTTGGTGTTGAAGGGAGTGATTTTCAGAGGTTAACATCTCAACAGGACGGAGTTATTGCATCGGAGCGCTTTTTAAAGGATCGATCTTTAGATGTGGATGGAATGCTTGCGCAGAGAGGCAGTTTTACCAGAAGCAATCTTTCCTCATATGAAAAGCAGTTTTATGAAAATGAAGCCTTGAGAACTGTGAGCTTTGCTGCATCGCCTGTAAATGCATTTTCAATTGTTTTTATTACGGCAGACGGTCTGTCCAATGATGATCTGTCAACACTTAATGCGCATTCTCACGCTGTTTTGCAGCGTTTTGATCTGCATCTTGATAATTTTAATGCAGTGTCCGTCTCCGAGCCTGAACTGTCAGCACGTCTGTTCTCATCTATTTGCGGTCAAAGACACAGTGACTCCTATGCAAATGAACAATCCTTAAATGAAAAGTGTTCGCTACCCATGACACTTGCAAGAGCAGGGCTTTCCTCTGTTGTTCTTTTTGATGATGCAGGCAAAAGTACAGAGTTTAAAAAAACAGCTGCAGGCTTTGGCATTGATCCTGGGGCTGTTCAGGCCATAAGCGGTGAGGATTCAACTCGTGCCATGTTTGATTTATCATTAGATTTATTGCGCGATCAAAGTTCCAGGGCGATTTTTATGCGTTTTAGCCAAAGTCTTCAAAATAGCAATAAGGCCGTAGCTATGGCTGCTTTTCTGGCAAATCTGAATATTTTCCTGGACAGACTTGAATACACAGGAATTCGTTCACTGATAGTTTTAATGCCGGGAACCGGTGGCAGCAGTTCTGATATAACCCTGCGAAGCTTTCAGAATATACCATCTGATAAAAGATGTCTTGGAAGTGTCTTTTTCAGACTCTCTTCCCTGCCTCACGCAAATGAGATCTATCACGTCAGGGAAAATGTGAGTTATCTGGCTGTAGCTGAAGTTATATCAAGGATCATATCTATGGATCCTTATGCAGAAGATGCTTTGATTTCTGCTCAATCCTTAACTGATGAACTTCCAAGGACTGCTTTTGTAGGAGAGGATCACGGGGCGCGTTTTATGCTGTTCAGAAACCGGCGCTTCAGTGTTGCTGAAGCAGATAGCGATGCGTGGATTTCCTTTGAAAAATAAAGGATCGTATAGTGAAAAAAATACTTGATAAGCTTACAGATATATTAAGGCCAACTTTCACCTTCAGACTTGGGGTGATATCCGGTGCTTATTTTATATATGCTTTTGCAGCCTATATATTAAATCTTGCAGAGTTCAGATTTATCAGTACTTTTGCAGTCTTTATATGCTGCCTGATTGCATTTGAGCACAGAATTTTAAATTTTATCTGGTCTGCGCTGTGTGGAGCGGGGCTTGTGGCGCTGTTCTATCAGAACAGCTATCTGCCATCTCCTGTGCAGATACGTGACGTAATTATCTCAACCCACCTGTCTGCGTTTGAGCTGTTACATGATTTTCTGGTCGGCTCTTTTAATGTCCATTTGTTTGCGCTAATGTGTCTTTGTCTTGTGGCGTCTTTTTTGGCGGGGGCTGTAGTAAGAATAGCAACCTGTGTGGCCGTTTGCTTTGTAATACTTGGCGTTTTTAATGTACAGTCATCTGTCAGTGCCTTGCCGGAGCATCATGAGATTGCGCGATCCTTAGATGAAGATAGCCCGGATCTGCCACCTCTGCCGCAGGGAAGAAGTAATGATGAGATAGAGACCTATTATCAGACATTTCTGCAGCTTGAAAAACAGCGCAAGGTTGATTTTGCTACTGCATTACCTGCAGGTTTTGAAGCTTTTGATGTGGTAATTCTGAATATCTGTTCTTTGTCAGCAGATGATTTAAAAGCGACCTCATTAGCAGATCATGGATTGTTTTCACACTTTGATTATGCTTTTGAGGACTTTAATTCGGCAGCGTCCTATTCAACCCCTGCATCCTTGCGTCTTTTACGTATGAATTGCGGACAGATGACCGAGGCTGAAATTTATTCAGGTCGCAGAAGTGAATGTGAAATTATTACCGCACTTGAGGGCTTGGGATATCAGGCAAATACCTTTTTTGATCATGACGGTATATATGGAAATTATTTAAAGACACTGCATGAGCTGTCAGGCCTTAAAGACAGATTGCATTCTCACAAAGGCTGGGATACATTCTATAAGGCTTTTGATGGTTCCCTGCTGTATTCTGAAGAGGATCTGTTTGACAGCTATATTGAGCAGATTGCAAATAATGCTGCAGCTCCTAAGGTTACATTTATGAACCTTCTGGCTTTGCATGATGGTAACCGTTATCCAAACGAAAATCACGGTGCGCCTTATGAGCCAAGACTTTCGCGTATGCTGGAGGATCTCAATGGCTTTGTTACCGCGCTTGATAATTCACAGCGTAAGACCCTGCTCATTATGGTTCCTGAGCATGGCGCGGCCATTCGAGGCGATAAGATGCAGATTGCCAAGCTCCGTGAGATCCCGACCTACAGCATCACTAATGTTCCGGTGCTGCTGAAGTTCTTTGGAGCTCCCAATACCAAAAAGCAACGCCAGAGCATTTCAGGACGCTTTAGCTATCTTGCTCTGGGTGAAATCATAAACCGTTCAATTTCCTTAAATGTGTTCTCTCAGGATAAAGCTCTTGGCACGCTTGATGATGTGATGACCGATCTGCCTCAGACTGCAGCTGTGAGTGAGGCCACCAACGCTTTATATGTAGAGTTTCCCGATCAGGGCTATTACATGCTAAAGGGCGGTGAATGGTCTGAATATAAGAAATAAGGCAATAAGCTGATGCTTACTGCCTTGAGGTGGTTTATGAATTCGGGGCCAGATTAAAGATTGGCACTGCTGTCGTGTTTTGCTCCGCTAACCTTTTTTTCATCTCCAAGCTTTGCTTTAAACCATGAAACCACGCGCTCGATGATTTGTGGCTGATACCAGGGATCATCGCCGTGGTGTGCGCCCTTGACCAGCACAAAGTCGGCATCTACCTTTTTATTTTTTAAAGCCTCATAAAGATGTTTGCTCTGCATAGGACTTACGAGGGTATCCTCTGAGCCGTGCATAAGGAGTACGGGAGGCTCGGAGCCGTCAATATGCCCGATAGGAGATGCATTTAAGGCCTTATCCCTATCGGCAGTAATGGAGGCTCCGGGGAAATCACCGAATGCCGGGCCGTTAACCAGAAGAGCTTCGGTAACAGCAGGTGATGAATGTACCTTATCCTGATCCAGGCCCTCACCCACGCAGGTTAAATCAGAAATGCCATAGAAGGATACGGCGGCGGCAATGTCTGAGCTGACGTCAAGAAAATCTCCCTTGTCCCAGTTCTTCTCGCCGTTAGTGGCAGCCATCATTTCAGCAAGATAGCCACCGGCGCTGTCACCTAATACAGCAATGCGATCAGGATCAACACCATATTCTGCAGCATGAGCCTTTAAAAAACGCACTGCAGCCTTGCCATCCTCTAACAGAGCAGGGAATTTAAAGGGGACTACACGGTACTGTACAGCAGCTACCACAAAGCCGGCCTTTGCCAGAGCCATGCGCATTTCGATGAATTTTTCATGATCGGCTGAGCTGAAGCCGCCACCTGGGAAATAGACAACGGCAGGCTTTAGTCCGTCGGTACGGGGCTGCAGCACAGTCATTAAAAGCTGATCGACACGGCGTGGCATTTTTATCTGGTTGTAGACAATTCCGCTTATGGTATCGATGCGACCTTCGGTTACCGGAACGGAGATAACCTCGGCACCGTTGGTATATCCCATAAGAGTGCTGTTATCTGCAGCATTTGCACCTGTTGCCATCAAGGTGGCAGCGGCAAGGAGGGCAAATTTTTTTGTTATTTTCATTCTCAGTTCTCCTTTTTTACTTGTTGTTAAACCGGTGACTAAGGTCAGCTCGTATTATATAAAATACAAGTCTGACCTTTTACTTTATAAATGCTGTTTGATCCTGACAGGGAGCAGGATTTTTGCAGGATCCTAGGCAGTGGCAGTACGCAAGAAAGCATCTGTCCACTGCCTGATGAAGATATTCAAGTGCTCTTTACTTTTTAAGCTTAGGACCGTTATGGGCCTGATAATAGTAAAGATGGCGCTCTAAATTGGCCATTGCCTTGGCTTTTTTACACAGCGGCGCTTCCTTTAAGGTAAGCTCTTTATCAGCATAGGCTCTCAGATCATCAGTACCCTTAAGCTCTAAGGCATCAAAGCTGAAGCCCTCGGAGATATTGCAGACATAATTGCCTGCCCAGGGGACTGCCGCATTTGCATTAAAGGCATAAGGGAGCCTGCATTGAGATCTGTCACCTAAGAGATCACAGCCTAAGGTATGCATGGTGCCCTGTGACAGGGTATGCGAGGCAATTGTTGCAAAGAAATCCTTTTGTGAGCCCCAGGCCTTTTTATCATAGATTATCTCATCATGATCCTGATATTTCTGCGGAATATACATATAAAAAGGCACAGCATGACCTAGGGCGATCTCATCTGGATGAGCATCATAGCCGATACCGCGCATATTGTGATCGCCTGTCACCGCAATCACTGTATTCTGAGAAAGTGCAGGATCGTCCTTTACCTGAGAGATAAATTTACCCAGCTGATCATTCCCGTAGCGATAGGTTGCAAAAAGCGTGGTGGTATTAGGATAGGGGAAGCGCTTTAGCTCCTCATCTGTAAGCGGGATAGTCTTAGGCTCCACATTTTCTGCAACTCTGAAGGGGGGATGGTTGGAAATTGAGAGCGTAAATACCAGCAGCGGCTGATCATGCTTTTCATGCAGGACCTTAAGTACTCCGCGCCACATGTATTCATCATCCACACCCCAGGCAAAGCCGGTGGCATCGGGGTACCACTGTCTTAATACATTCTCTTCATAGATCTCATCCATGCCGATCCTGTGGAAATAGGTAAGCATGTCACGCCATGAGCCCTGACAGCCGGTGACAAAGACTATGCGGTACCCCTTTTCCTTGAATACCTTTAAGGAATTGGTGATGTAATCTATCTCTCCCTGGGTTGAGGTTGAAAGATTGATATCAGGAACCTCAAGCAGCATGCGCATCAAAGAATCCATGGTACCGTTACCCTCAGAGAGGAAGTTTGTAAAGAAGAAATCCTCATTGGAGCTTGAATCCTTGGTATGACGGCGCAGCTCACCAAAGAGATCGCGCTTTTGTTTATCATCATACAAAGACATATGTGTACTCATGCTCTCCTGCACCGAGACTACTATATCAGGCGGATTCTTCTCTAAAAATTCGTTTTTTCTGGTGGTATAGAGCAGAGGTGAATAGATATCATCCCCGTCTACCTTCATACCTAAATCCTCATAGTCTTCCCTGATATCAGCAATATTAACCTCCGGTATTACTGCCTGCTCCTTAGCCCAGCCGCGCGCCCAGTGGAAGGCTGCAGGACCGTTTGGCACAGATAGATTGACTAGAGGATCATTTGATACCTGTGCCGAGTTCTGACGAAGCGGAAAGGTGCCGAAGGAGCCGCGAATGGCCATGGCATCAAGTGCAATCAGGAACACCATTAGCAATGAGCTCGCCATTTTGCCGTCAGGTACCTTGATTTTTTTCTCAAATCTTAAGTGAATCTTTTTAAACAGCCACAGATAGCCTGAGGTTGCAATGATGATGGCTACAATACCCTGCAGCAGCGGATAGTCCTCGTACAGGGTCTTGGTGGTAGCAATGGGATCCTCCTGCATGAAGGCAAAGAAGAAGACATCGATGATACGGCTGTAGGTCAGATAGTAATAGTAGTTGATTACAGTAAAGAGCAGTACATAGAGAAAGCCTGCCAGATTAAGCCATGGAAAAAGAACCCGGTAGATTTTGCGCAGCTTTGCAAAAGGAGTGGCAATAACGGCGGCGATAAATGCAGGCAACAACGCCATGCCTGCATATTTGATATCAAATAAAATGCTCTTCTCAATAAAATTTGTAAAAACCTGCGTGTCAAAGGTTTTGGCTATGGCATCAAACGTAAAGCTGTGTATAAAAATAATACGGCCTGCAAGCATGATGACAAAGCAGATGAGCATTGCAAGCATGATGCCTGAGATGAAGAACTTCAGATGATCTTTAAGACTGTATTTGATGTTATTTGGCATTGTTTTTACTATCTGTTTTAAAAAGATGCAGTATTTTAGCCTAAGAGACTTAGCAAAGACTCATAAAGATCTGATCTTAAAAAAAATCTCAAAATGTACGTTAAGGGATCAGGTTCTCTCATGTGATAGCAAAAGGTGTGATCTCAGATAATGATCCAGAGTCTGTGTCTTTTGTACTAAGGATAAGCCTGCTGATATCAAGAGTTGGTTCTCCATCAGGTACCGGCCAGTTAATCCCGATAGCCTCATCATCCCATCTGATGCCGCCTTCATCATCAGGGTGGTAGACATCATCGCATTTATAGCAGAATTCGGCCTCATCTGAGAGTACTAAAAAGCCATGGGCAAAGCCTCTTGGAATAAAGAACTGGCGTTTGTTTTCATCAGATAAGATGCAGCCTTCCCATTTTCCGAAGGTCGGAGAGTTCTGCCTTAAATCCACGGCAACGTCAAAGACCTTGCCCTTAATCACCCGCACAAGCTTTGATTGGGGATGCTTTTTCTGAAAGTGCAGACCGCGCAACACGTATTTTACCGAGGATGACTGATTATCCTGTACAAAATCGCAGCTGATACCACCCTTTATAAAGTCAGGCTTTTTATAGGTTTCCATGAAAGAGCCGCGTGTGTCACCGTAGGTTTTAACATCAACGATGATGACACCGTCAATTGCGGTTTTGGTGAAAGTGAAATTTCCTGAGCTTATGCTTTTCATGTGCTATTGTCCCTGTCTTCTGTATTTCTGCTCAGTTGCATCCTTTGATGAGCGCCACCACTTTTCATTTTCCTGATACCACTTTATGGTATCTAGAAGACCTGACTGAAAATCAGTGTGCATAGGACTCCAGCCAAGCTCGGCTCTGAGCTTGGTTGCATCTATTGCATAGCGTCTGTCATGTCCCGGTCGGTCTTTTGCCCAGTCAAAGTCCTGAGCATCATGTCCCATGGCCTTTAAAATAGCCTGCAGCACCTCAAGATTATTCTTTTCACCGTCGGCACCGATTAAATAGGTCTCACCAATCCTGCCCTCCGTTAATATGGTCCAGACGGCAGATGAATGATCCTCTGTATGGATCCAGTCCCGTACATTCAGGCCGTCACCATAGAGCCTGCAGCGCATGCCACAGAGAATATTGGTGATCTGGCGCGGGATGAATTTCTCCACATGCTGTCTTGGTCCGTAGTTGTTTGAGCAGTTGGAGATGGTTGCTCTGAGTCCATAAGTCCTTACCCATGCGCGTACCAGCATATCTGATGAGGCTTTGGTAGAACTGTAGGGACTTGATGGATGATAGGGAGTGCCTTCGGTAAAGCGCCCTGGATCATCTAAGGCAAGATCGCCATAGACCTCATCTGTTGAGATGTGGTGAAAGCGAATGTCGTATTTCTTTGCCTGCTGAATTAAATTGAAGGTGCCCTCAACATTAGTCTTTAAAAAAGGCAGCGGATCCTCAATTGAATTGTCATTATGGCTTTCAGCTGCAAAGTGCACGCATGCATCAGCCCTGGAGAAAAGCCTGTCTACCAGATCAGCATCACAGATATCACCATGCACGAATTCAAGCTGCGCCTTGTCAATACCCTGCAGATTTTCAAGATTGCCGGCATAGGTTAAGGCATCGAGCACTGTGATATGCACATTTTTAAAACGCTTTGCCACATAGTGCACAAAGTTTGAACCGATAAAGCCGGCACCACCGGTGACTATTAAATTTTTAGGAGTAAATACAGGCATATTCTGATTTGCAAATTCGTTCAACGCTAAAAACTGATCTTAATCTTCACCAAGCGCGGGTAAATTTTTAAGATATTGTGCAAGAGCATCCCTCCACGGTCTCATCCTTATGCCCAGGACAAACTCGGTGTTCCAGGGAGCCAAAGCAGTAAAAACAGGTCTTGGAGCTGAGGTCGGATTACATCTTAAAAATGCAGCAGAAGATATTTTTTCCTTTTCACATTTGATGCGTTTACTGGTGGTTATTTTCCTGGCAAATTCAAACTTGGAGCAATACAGGCCATTGGTGATGTTATAGATCCCGTATTTTTTAGTTAAGGCCAGTCTTAAAATTCTGTCTGCAAGATCGTTTGCGGAGGTAGGGGCGCTTATCTGATCATCGACTACACTTATTCTGCCTTGCTCTCTGGCAAGCTTGAGTATGGTTTTAACAAAATTATTACCCTTATAGCCAAAGACCCAGGAGGTACGCACGATAAAAAGCTTTTCACAAGCCTCTTTTGCAAAGGCCTCTGCTGCAAGTTTTGAGCGGCCATAGGCGTTTACGGGAGCAGGATAGATATGCTCTGTAATATAAACACCGCCGCTGTTGGTATATACCTGATCGGTTGATAGCTGTATAAAGATGGCATTTTGCGTCTGTGCACTCTGTGCAAGATTGTCTACGGCAATGGCATTAATACGTAAAGCCTCAACCTCATGTGTCTCACAATAATCAACATCGGTTAAGGCCGCGCAGTTAATAATAAGATCGTAGGGGCCGTGGGCTTTCATCCAGCGTGTTACGGCTACCTTTGAGCAGATATCCAGCTGTTTGTGATCCGGGGCATCAACTGTTGCATCTTTATATACATCAGGGACTGTACCTGTTTCTGATTTCATATCTTTTAAGATACGCTGAAACTCTGTGCCTACCTGACCTGATCCTCCAAGGATTAAGATCTTCATCATAAAGTTTGCCTCTCATCACCTAAAACACAGGATGTAATTTTAGCATTTTGTACAAGCTTAGGTTATGAGCCCTGCACAAGGAAAAGCCCCGATCTCATCGGGGCTTGAAAACGGGAATGTACTGCTAGATCTTGAATTTCTTAAGATGATCCAGAAGCTCGGTAATAACCTCCTTGGAGGTCATGATCTCTGCAGTAGCCTCTTCAACCTTGTCGATAAAGGTCTTGTTGGCCTCGGTGATTGACTGCATATTAGTTGAGATCTCGGATGTGGCGGTAGTCTGCTCCTCAGCTGCGGTTGCAATCTGGGTTATCTGTGTGGATACATCGGTTGCCTTGTCAGATACATCATTCAGCACCAGATTCATCTCGTTGGTACGCTCGGCGATCTGGTTCATGTTCTGATAGGATGCGGTCATGGATTCAGAGCAGATCTTGGCATCCTGCTGCATGGAAACCACCATTCTGGTGATTTCCTGAGTGGAGGCTGAGGTACGCGATGCAAGAGAGCGAACTTCATCTGCAACCACAGCAAAGCCCTTGCCGGCCTCACCTGCACGGGCTGCCTCAATGGCGGCATTCAGTGCCAGAAGATTGGTCTGATCGGCTATATCCTCAATGGTTTCAATGATAGAGGATACCTTATTGGCCTGCTCAGCAAGGCGGTTCATGTTCTCTGCATCCCTGCCTGACTGCTCAGCCTGCTCCTTGATGATCCTGATGGTTTCATTGATCTCTGCTGCTCCCTCTACGGTGCTTTGCTTGGTAGATTCTGCAGCTTTTGCCGTATTGGCACAGTTTTTTGCAATATCTGCAGTAGTGGAGACCATTTCATCAGAGGCGGCGGCTACAGTTATCGCGCGGTTCTGGTTAAGCTCAGCCGCATTTGAAATCTCAAGTGTTGCCGCATGAACATGATCTATTCCACCTTCCAGCTGCTCAGATGAGTCCCTGATGGCATCAACGAGCTCGAGGAGGTTGTCACGCATGTGCTTTAAGCTTTTCTCAAGCTCGCCAAACTCATCGTTTGAACGGATCTTAATGTCGCGTGTCAGGTTGCCGTCGGCTATTTCATGAGCAAGAGAGGCGGCGGTATTTAAGGAGCGGGTGATATGCTTTGCAATGCAGGTGCCGATAATTAAAGAGATGATAATAGCTGCGATAGTAAGAGCTAATATAACGTAGATATCGCGCATATTAGTCTGCTCAATGGCTATATCCTTGGCATGATTAACATTGCTGTCAATCAGGCTTAGCATCTGCTCCTTAACCTTAGTATATATGACATCAAGCTTACCGTCATATACGGAGGTGGCCTCATCTGATTTGCCTGATGCAAGCAAGGGGAGAAATTCGCTGGTGATACTTTGTTCATAGATCCCTGCGTTTTTCCAAAGCAGTGCGGAAATTTTACTGTCAAGTGCCGGATCCTCACTTACCTTTTTTGAAAGATTAATCAGATCTCTGACTGTTCTGGTAAGCTCATTCTGACCTTCGGCGCTGTAGGAGCCAGTGCTCAACTGCATGTTATAGGCCTTGTCGTTGACCTCTGCCCATAAATTTTCAAGTGTCATCAGCTCAGAATTGGTACCGGAGAGCAGGGTATGCATTTGATAGACAGCATTATTAGTTGATACCATCTTGGAGATGGAAAGCCCGGCGATGACGGCAGTCAGAATAATAACTGACATAAAGCCAATAAGGAGCTTACGTTTTACACTCATGGAATACGACCTTCTTTAAAATCAAGTCCCGGTTTGCCTAAGACAACTCTTTTTCATTATAACGTATGCGATCCTGCAAAACTTTAGCTGACTCAAAAGATGCATACGCTATAAAGCAACCCTTGTGCCGGAATTTAAACTCCCAGCGCGACGATTAGCTTCATCACAGGAGGAACTAGAAGCAGGGCAGGAAGGTAGTTGATGACCTTAAAGCTGCTGATCTTGGTCATGTTAAAGCCAAGAGCCATAATGAGCACACAGCCGCAGGCACTGAGCTCTGATACCATTTCGTCTGCAAGATAGGGGGCAAGATATTCAGAAAAGAGCACGATCGCTCCCTGGAATATCAATGTGAACACCGCAGAGCCTAAAACTCCCACGCCCAAAGCGGCCCCCATTACGATGCCGGAGATGAAATCAAGCAGGGATTTGGTATAGAGCATGGTAAAGTCACCCTGCAGTCCTGCCTGCAGGGAGCCTACTATGACCATCGCACCTACATTCATAATGAGGCAGGAGGTAACAAAGGCCTCGGTAAGTTTTGATGAGCTGCCCTGCTTACCCCTGGTAAATTTTGCCAGGATCCTGTCGGTGCCTGAGTTGACCTTATCCTCAAGTCTTAATATTTCACCGATTGCAAGACCAAATGCCACAGCCAGAATTAATATGAGTACATTTGAGGTCTGCAGTGCGCCCTGAATACCGATCACCAACGTACACAGGCCTAAGGCACGTAAGACCTCGTTTGACAGCTGCTCGGAAATGCCGCGGCGGATCACCAGACCTATCAGTGTGCCGAGTATGATAGCAATGGTATTAACAATGACAGCGAACATGAAAAACGTTCCCTAAATTTGTTTGAGATGATAAAAAAAAAGACGCTCAAGGCGTCCTTTTTATTATTTATAAGAATTGGTGCCCGGGGTCGGGGTCGAACCGACACGGACGGATAAGGTCCGAGGGATTTTAAGTCCCTTGTGTCTACCAATTTCACCACCCGGGCTCACTGGAGGCGCGTTCCAGAGTCGAACTGGACTATACGAATTTGCAATCCGCTGTATAACCGCTTTACTAACGCGCCAACTGTGTTTCTTAGTGGAGCGGGAAACGGAGCTCGAATCCGCGACCCTAACCATGGCAAGGTTATGCTCTACCAACTGAGCTATTCCCGCATCAACTAAGTGATGCACATTATAGAAAAAATCTTTTATTTGTCAACACTTAATTTAAAAAAAATTTAGGGATTAGATGGCTGAAATCTGCAAAAACGCTTAAAAATCGGATGCAAAAGGGATAAAAATTTCAAAATTTTTTATGGATCTGTCAGACAAATCAAGCCTCCTGCCTTTAAAAAAAGCGTTCAGCAGTTAAGATCCTCATCCGTTTTTTAAGATGAGGATCGATAGTCTGTTTTCTGAATTTCAGCCTGGCGTCTTATCTTTTAGGATAGCCTTGTCTATGACAGCATATAGCCTGCCTGGAATAAAACCTTGGCCTTATCCCTGCCATGGA